>DASZUO010000168.1:0-20762 GCA_035547575.1 Amycolatopsis sp.
CCCCGGCGCGTACTCACGGGCGAGATCCCACAACGACTGCCCGGAGTCCACGGTCACGGTCGCCGTGCGCGCCGGAACCGCCCCGCCGGACATCCCGTCGGCGAAAACACCCAGTCCGGTGACGACCAGCGCGACCGCGAACCCCACGGCGGCGAGCCACGGCCACCGCGGCAGCACGCGCCGCGGGCCGCAGGCCGGCACGGCGGGGCGCGGGCTCCCGGCGACTCGGCGGGCCCTCGTGGGCGGGCGCCGGATCTCTCCGGCCGGGCGGCGCACGCGCACCGGTTTGCGCAGTTCGCCCTGCTCGGCCGGCCTCCTGTCCAGTAGTACCGTCATCGCGACCTCCTCGCGGTCCGGCCCGGCGGACGCGGGCCGCCGGTCGAACACTCGTTCTATCGAACCTTCGAGCGAATGTGTACCACCGGGGTACGACAAAATCGAGAGCCGCCCGGCGTGTCGCTCGAACAGATGTTTGATGTTCGTGCCCCGGTGGACTACCGTGGGTGACCAGTACGAGGCGATCCGCGCCGGTCGCGAAGGCACTGCGGCCCGGCACAGAACGAGTTTTCACTGACAGCTGGGAGGCAGTACCGATGCCCGATATCGACGAGACGGCCGAGATTCCACGCCGGCCGGGTGGACGTTTCGGAGACGTGCATCCGCTCCCCGATCCCGAGGACGTCGAGGAGGGGCTCAGCCCGCGTCAGCAGCAGGTGCTGGAGGTCATCCGGGCCTGGGTCGACCGCTTCGGCTACCCGCCCAGCGTGCGGGAGATCGGCGAGGCCGTCGGCCTCACGTCCACGTCGTCGGTGTCGCACCAGTTGCGCACCCTGCAGCGCAAGGGCTACCTGCGCCGCGACGCGAACCGGCCGCGCGCGGTCGGCGTGCTCACCGCAGAGGCGGAGCATGCGGCCCGCATCGGCCGCACGGAGAGCGACATGCCCAAGCCCGCCTACGTGCCGGTCGTCGGCCGGATCGCCGCCGGCGGGCCGGTACTCGCCGAGCAGTCGATCGAGGACGTCTTCCCGCTGCCGAAGGATCTCGTGGGCGAGGGCGAGGTGTTCCTGCTGAAGGTCGCCGGTGACTCGATGATCGAGGCCGCCATCGCCGACGGTGACTGGGTTGTGGTGCGCTCGCAGCCGACCGCCAACAACGGTGAGATCGTCGCGGCGATGATCGAGGGCGAGGCCACGGTCAAGACGTTCAAGCGCCGCAACGGGCACGTGTGGCTGCTGCCGCACAACCCGGCATACGACCCCATCGCCGGCGACGAGGCCACCATCCTCGGCAAGGTCGTCGCGGTCCTGCGCAGGTTGTGACGGCCGGGGCGGGCGCGGACGGCGCGAGTTCGCCGCCGTCCGCCGCTGCCCTCAGCCCACGGGCCGCTCCGCGAACTCCCAGCGGACACCCCAGTTGTCGGACTCCCGGATCGCCTGCGCGCCGTCCCTGCTGCCTTCGATGACCGTCAGACCGGCGGAGCGCAGGTGCGCGACCGCCCGCGGGAGGTCCTCGACACCGAACTCGATCGAGCGCAGGCGCTGCCCGAACCGGCTCAGGTAGTCCGCCACCGGGCCGGAATCCCCAGTCGGCTGCACCAGTTCGACGACGTGGTCGGCGACCCCGACGCCGACCGCGTCCGCGCCGGTGATCCGGCTCCGGTATCGAACGGTCGCACCGTCGACCAGGTCGGTGAGCCAGTCCGAGGCCGCAGCCACATCGCGCACGGCCACGCTCAGGTTGTGCAGGCCGGTGATGCCGAGTGGATGCTCCCGCCACGGCGCCGCGCTCCAGCCCTCGCGGATGCGCGGATCGCCCGCCATCTCCAGTGGGGTCAGTTCGAGGAGCATGCCGTGACAGTCGGCCGGGTGCGTCATGAAGAACGCGTCCGGGCGGTCGGTCGGCAGCCGCACTCCGCGCTCCTGGAACGCCTGCCGGGCGGCGTCGAGGTCGGGCACCTGCCATTCGAACGAGTGCCAGCTCGGACCGTAGCGGGTCAGCGAGGCGCCGAGGAGTGACTCGGCATCACGCGGGGCGAACAGTTCGATGCACACATCGCCGATCACGAAGAGGCCGGCGTCCCGGCGCTGCTCGGCGTCGTAGCCGCGCCAGTACTCCTGGGCGCCGAACACGTCGGTGTAGAAGCCGATCGCCTTGTCGAGGTCACCGACGACCTGGTTGATGTGCACCAGCTTCCGGACGGTCAGGCGCACGCGTTCTCCCTGTCGTGAAGGTGTCGCATATTGTATTAATACTACTGATTAGCCGTAACTGTCACTCGTCTCCGACCGAGAGGACTCCAGGTGCCGGGCAGCACGACCGCCGCGTTCACCGTTGCCCGGCTGGGCCACGTCAACCACTTCGCCTCCGACTACGACAGTGCCCTCGCGCTGCACCGGGGACCGCTCGGCGGCGAGGTCTTCCGCGAGTTCGAGACTCCTCCCGCCGGGGCCCGCAACTCCCTGAGCAGCGTCGGGGCCACGTGCATCGAGGTCTTCTCCCCGGTCGCGGCGGACTCGCCCATCGGTGCGTGGATCAGCCGGTTCGGCCCGGGCTGGCATTCCATCGAGTGGACCGTGCCGGACCTGGCCGAGGCGGAGGAAGTCGTGGCGGCGCGGGGCTTGCGGACAACCGAGCGGGTCGCGGGCTCGTACCTCTTCCTGCACCCGCGGGACCTGCACGGACTGTGCCTCGAACTGACCGGCGCGACCTTCCCGGACGACCCCCGTGGCCGGCCGGGCTGGGACCCCGCCGTCGGCGCGGGCACCAACCCGCTCGGCATCACGGGTGGGGCGACCGTCGTCCTGGCCGTCGACGACGCCGCGGAAGTCGGCGAGTTCTTCGCCGGGTTGACCGGCCGGGACATCGTCCACGACGAGACCCTCGGCGCCGCACGCGCGACCACGCTCGACTTCGGCGACCACCGGCTCGACTGCCTCGCCGAGCGCGGGATCGAGCCGGGCGAGCGCCTGCACACCGTGCGACTGCCGGTGTCGGACCTGGGCTCCGCGAAGGCGAGCCTCGCCGAGCGCGGGATCGCGACGGCCGCGCTGGACACGACGGAGGGGCCGGCGCTGGTACTGGATCTCGCCGCTACCAACGGCGCGCGCTACGAGGTCGTGCAGCCCGGCTGACCGGAATCAGGTGCGACTGCGACGACGCAGCTTGGCCCAGGCGACGAGCCCGCCGCCGACCACGCAGAGCGCCAGGAGCAGGCCGGGCACGGCACCCATCCCGCCACCGT
This sequence comes from Amycolatopsis sp., assembly GCA_035547575.1. Lineage (GTDB taxonomy): Bacteria > Actinomycetota > Actinomycetes > Mycobacteriales > Pseudonocardiaceae > Amycolatopsis_E. The sequence goes on from DASZUO010000168.1 coordinate 3,242, forward strand.
CGCCCGAACCGCTCACGGTCTGCCCGCCCGCGGCTGGCGCGGCGTTCGTTGTCGCGGGCGTGACCAGGGCGGCGGCCCCGCGGACGGCACGGATCGGCTGGCCCGTGCCCTCGCCGCCGGAGAGCAGGGTGCCGTCGGGCTCGAACGCGAGGGCCTCGCCCTGCTGCTCGTCCGGCAGCGGGATGCGCACCGGCTCGCGGCCCAGCGCGGCAAGCACATCACCGTCCGGCGCCGAGTACAGGTAGGCGTCGGTGTAGGTGCGCAAGGCGACCACCTTGCCGTCCGCGCTCGTGGCGCCGCCCGTGACCAGCACCGACCCGAAACTACCGACTGGACCGCCGTGCGTGCCGGTGGGCTTGAAGGTGAGTGAGCCGACGCGCCCGAGCGCGGTCGGGCCGGGACTTCGCAGCGGGGCGGCCGGACGGTAGATGCCCGTGTCGCCGAAGGGGTTCTTCGTCACCAGGTACGGCGTGCCCTTCGGGTCGAGCAGCAGCGCCTCCACGTCGTGTGCGCCGTCGGGATAGGTCAGCCGGTACAGCGTGGTCTTGCCCTGCGGGGTGACGGCCAGCAGTGCCACGGTGTCGCGCTGCTTGTCGTTGTCCCCCGTGTCGGACAGCCACAGCGTGCCGTCGTTCGCGCGCGCCAGGTCCTCGACGTCGTAGGGGTCGGTGGAGTTGGTGATCACCCGCTGGACGGCGCAGTCGCGGCCCAGCACGAAGACCTGCACCTTCGTGCCACCGTCGTTGATCGCGTACCACCGCTGCCCGTCGCTGACCAGGCCGGAGAGCTCGGTGATCCGCTTGTCCGTCACCGTGCAGACGGTCGCCGGCGCCTCCGCCGCAGAAGCCGGAGCCGCGAACAGCGCGAGCCCCAGCAAGATCACGACAAGCGACGCGCAGCGACGGAGGACCACCCGGCCGACATTACCGAGAGTCAGGCGAGCGAGGAGTCCACGACATACGCCTCGAGGGCGCCGGCCAGGTCGGGCCGCACCCGGGCGCGCAGATGTGTGCCCTCCGCCAGGTGTTCCTCGGCGAGCACCTCACCGTCGGCGTGCACGCGCGCGACCAGCTCACCCCGTGTGTACGGCACGAGCGCCTCGACAGTCACCTCGGGACGTGGCAGCCGCTCGGAGATCGCCTCCACCAGGTCGGCCACCCCCGCACCGGTGCGAGCGGAAACCACCACGGCGTCGGGCAGCAGGTGCCGCAACCGCACCAGGGACAACTCGGGGGCCGCGTCCGACTTGTTGATCACGATCAGTTCGGGAGGCAGCGGCTCGGAACGCCGCCGGGTGATCTCGGCGAGTACCTCGTGCACCGCGTTGACCTGCTCCTCGGGCGCCGGGTCCGACCCGTCCACGACGTGCACCAGCAGATCCGCGTCGGCCGCCTCGTCCAGCGTGGACCGGAACGCGTCGACCAGCTGGTGCGGCAGGTGCCGCACGAACCCGACGGTGTCGGTCAGGGTGAACGTGCGCCCGTCCGGGGTGGTGGTGCGCCGGGTGGTCGGGTCCAGGGTGGCGAACAACGCGTTCTCCACCAGTACGCCGGCTCCGGTGATGGCGTTGAGCAGGCTCGACTTGCCGGCGTTGGTGTAGCCGACGATCGCGACACTGGGCACCTCGTTGGCCTTGCGGCGGCCCCGCTTGGTGTCCCGGATGGTGTCCATCGCGGCGATCTCGCGGCGCAGCTTGGCCACCCGCTTGTTGATGCGCCTGCGGTCGGTCTCCAGCTTGGTCTCACCGGGACCACGCAGACCCACACCACCGTTGGCGCCGCCCGCGCGGCCACCGGCCTGCCGGGACAGCGACTCACCCCAGCCCCGCAGCCGCGGGATCAGGTACTGCAGCTGGGCCAGCTCGACCTGCGCCTTGCCCTCCTTGGAGCGGGCGTGCTGGGCGAAGATGTCCAGGATGAGTGCGGTGCGGTCGATCACCTTGACCTTGAGCCGCTGCTCCAGGTTGCGCAGCTGGCCGGGCGAGAGCTCACCGTCGCAGATCACCGTGTCGGCCCCGCTGGCCACCACGATGTCGAACAGCTCGCGCGCCTTGCCCGAGCCGATGTAGGTGGCCGGATCGGGTTTGCCGCGCCGCTGCACGAGGCCCTCGAGCACCTCGGAACCGGCCGTCTCGGCGAGCCTGGCCAGCTCCGCCAGCGAGCCCTCGGACTGCGCCGCGGTGCCTTCGGTCCACACGCCGACCAGCACCACGCGCTCCAGGCGGAGCCGCCGGTACTCGACCTCGGTGATATCCGAAAGCTCGGTGGACAGGCCCGCGACCCGGCGGAGCGAGGCGCGATCCTCCAGCTCCAGTTCACCGATCGACGGGTCGTCGAGGAAGTCTGTGTGCGTCAGTTCTGTCATCGTGCTTCCATCGTCCCACGATTCGCGCGAGAAGCCGAGTTCTTTACCTGCCCGGGGTGCGAGCCGCGTCACGCGTTGGCGTCCCACCAGGTGTCGAGCAGCTCACCCTTCGCGACGAACTCCGCGGGACCGGTCAGCGTCGACTCGCCGCGTTTCATCGCCACCGTGACCCTGCCACCGGGGACGTCCACAGTGGACTCGCCGGTGTCCGTGCCCGCCAGGTGCAGCGCCGCCGCCACCGCGGCCACCGTGCCCGTGCCGCACGACCGCGTCTCCCCGACCCCGCGCTCGTACACGCGCATCCGCAGCGCGCCCTCGCCGATCGGGTTGACGAACTCCAGGTTCACCCCGTCCGGGAAGAAATCCCGGTCATAGCGCGGTTGGCGGGACAGCTCGAGGTCGGCGACATCGTCATCCACAATGGACACCAGGTGCGGGTTGCCGACATCGACCGCGACACCGGAGAAGTTGCGGTCGTCCACGATCGCGACCGACGCGCCGGTGATCGTCGCGGGCCCCATGTGCACGGTGACCGACCCGTCCGGGTGCACGATCACCGGCCTGTCCCCGGCACGGCTGCCGACGAGGAACTCCGGCCCCTCGGCCAGCGCCGCCTCGACGAGATACCGCGCGAACACACGCATCCCGTTGCCGCACATCTCCGCGACGGACCCGTCGGCGTTGAGATAGTCCATGAACCACTCGCCCGCCGAGGGGATGCCCAGCGCCTGCGCGCGGGCGACCCGCAGCACGCCATCGGCACCGAGCCCGCGCTGCCTGTCGCACAGTGCGGCGACCCGGCCGGGCGTCAACTCCAGACGCGCGGACGGGTCGGGCAGCAGCACGAAGTCGTTCTGTGTGCCATGCCCTTTGAGGAACTCGATTGCCACACCGACCAGCCTACTGGCCGACCACGGACAGCACCCGCTCGGCCACATATTGATCATTTCCGGCGAACCAGCGGATCCGGGTGTCCCGGCGGAACCAAGACCGTTGCCTGCGAACGAATCGGCGGGTAGCCCGTTTGGTGGCTTCGGCGGCCTCGTTCAGGTCGCCGTCCGAGTCCAGCGCCGCCAGCACCTGCTGATATCCCAGCGCGCGTGACGCCGTCTTTCCCTCACGCAGGCCACGGCCGAGCAAGGTCCGGACCTCGTCTACCAGACCTGCCGCGAACATCCGGTCCACGCGCGCGTCGACCCGCTCGTCGAGTTCCGCCACGTCCCGGTCGATGCCGACCATCACGGTCGCGTACCGGGCCGGGCCCGGTGAGGGCATCGACGCGGAGAACGGCTCCCCGGTGATCTCGATGACCTCCAGCGCCCGCACGATTCGCCGGGTGTTCGACGGCAGGATCGCGGCCGCCGCCACGGGATCCAGCCGGGTGAGCCGCTCGTGCATCGCGGCGACACCGATCTCCGCCGCCTCGGCGTCCAGCCGCGCCCGCACCGCCGGGTCCGTTCCCGGGAAGCGCAGGTCGTCGAGCACCGCCTGGACGTACAGGCCGGAGCCCCCCGTCAGCACCGGCGCCTTGCCGTCCGCGAGCAGGCGTTCGATGACGGCGCGGGCGTCGCGCTGGTATGCGGCGACCGAGGCGGTCTCGGTCACGTCCAGCACGTCGATGAGGTGGTGCGGCACGCCCCGCCGCTCCTCCTGCGTGATCTTGGCCGTGCCGATGTCCATGCCCCGGTACAGCTGCATGGCGTCCGCGTTGACCACCTCGCCACCCAGTTCGAGCGCCAGTCGCACGGCCAGTTCGGACTTGCCGGTGGCCGTGGGGCCGACGACGGCGACAGCGGTCACGCGCGCTCCCAGACAGCGACGTGATACCCCACGCCGAACGGCGCCGCGGAGTAGAGCAGGTCCCCGTGCCAGGTGCTCCCGGTGCCCGCCAGCACCTGCCACGGCACGCGGCCCCCGGCGCCCAGTTCACCGGCCAGCGCCGGGTCAAGCGCGAGAAGCGCCTCCGTGTCGGCCTTGGCGAGCGCTTTCGCGACGACGTCGTCGAAACCGGGGGCACGCTCGTCCTCGCTCCCCGGCGACTTCGGCCCGTGCCGGTTCGACCCGTCACCGAGCACGAGCAGGCCGGTGTCGTCGCGGTCGGCCAGCCGCGCGCCCAGGGCGGCGCAGTGCTCGGCCGAGGCGGTGCCTGCGACGAGATGCACCTCGACCTGGCGGGCGCCGGCGTGCTCCCGCAACCAGCCCGCGATCAGCGCGGGCAACGGCAGCACCTGCTCGCCGTGGGCGCCTTCCGCGAGGCTGACCTGCACGTCCACGCCATAACCCCGGAAAGACCCTGCCACCTCGGGCCCCACGACCAGATCCCCGGAGTACGCACCGACAGCGATCCAGCGATCACCCAGACGACGTGCCGCGGTCAGGCACGCCTCCCGGAGCGCGGCGAGTTCCGCGGACGGCTCCGGCGAGATCTCGGGCACCAGCAGCGGAGGCTGTGGCACGACGGCGGCATGCGTGATCACACTGATCGAGGTTACCGGGCGCCCGTCATCACCCCGCTCCGACAGCCCCAACCAGTAGAATCACCCGCTCCGACCACCTCACCGAGTACCACAAGACGCGCTGAACTGCTTGAATGCGGCGAGGGGGTCGGAACACCCCGGCGAGTTCGACCCGCACCACCCGGCCCCACCCTCAGGTGGGGCGCCCGCCACGGCGGGCCGACAGGCAAGGAGCCTGCGATGGCCGACGAGACAGAGACCGGCACCCCGGCGCCACACAAGATGCCGCATGCGCACGCACCGGCCGCGCGGCCGGTGCCCCCGGCCGAACCCCACCCGTCGCGATGGGGCCGGGTCGACGACGAGGGCAACGTCTACGTCAAGACCGCGGACGGTGAGCGCGCGGTGGGGGTCTGGCAGGCGGGCACGGCCGAGGAGGGACTGCTCCACTACGCGCGACGATTCGACGACGTGCGCACCGAGGTCGAGCTGCTCGAGGCCCGGCTCAGCTCCGGCGCGGGCGACCCCAAGCACGCACTCGCCAGCGCCACGCAACTGCGGGACGGCCTGGCCGATGCAGCGGTGGTGGGCGATCTCGTCGCGTTGGAGGCGCGGCTGAACCAGATCGTCTCGCACGCCGAGAACGCGCTCGCCAGTGCGAAGCAGGAACGTGAGGAGGCGCGGTCGGCGGCGATCGGGCGCAAGCAGTCGCTCGCCGAGGAGGCGGAGCGGATCGCGGCCGAGTCCACCCAGTGGAAGGTCGCCGGGGACCGGCTGCGCGCGATCCTCGACGAGTGGAAGAGCATCAAGGGCGTCGACCGCAAGACCGACGACGAGCTGTGGAAGCGGTTCTCGAAGGCGCGCGAGGCGTTCAACCGGCGCCGTGGGTCGCATTTCGCCGAACTGGACAAGCAGCGCGCGGCGGCGAAGACCCGCAAGGAAGAACTGATCACCGAGGCCGAGTCGCTGGTCGACTCCACCGAGTGGGGGCCCACCGCGGGCCGCTACAAGGAGCTCATGACCGAGTGGAAGGCCGCCGGCCGCGCGCCGAAGGAGACCGACGACGCGCTGTGGCAGCGGTTCCGCGCCGCGCAGGACAAGTTCTTCGCGGCGCGCTCCGCGGTGTTCAACGAGCGGGACGCCGAGTTCGCGCAGAACGCGGCGAAGAAGGAAGAACTGCTCGCCGAGGCGGAGAAACTCGACCCGTCGGCCAACCTCGACGCGGCGAAGGCGCACCTGCGCAGGCTGCAGGAGCAGTGGGACGAGATCGGGAAGGTGCCGCGGGAACGGATCCGTGAACTGGACAGCCGCCTCAAGTCGGTGCAGGACCGGATCCGCTCGATCGAGGACAACCAGTGGCGGCGCACCGACCCCGAGGTCCAGGCGCGCGTCGACCAGTTCCGCGAGCGGGTCGCGCAGTTCGAGTCCCAGGCGGAGAAGGCCCGCGCCGCGGGCGACGAGCGGCGCGCCAGGAAGGCCGAGGAGCAGGCCGCCCAGTGGCGGGAGTGGATGCAGGCGGCGGAACGCGCGGTCGCCGACCGTTGACGCGGCTGGTGCGTCAGCGATGCCGCACCAGCACCACGAGCGCACTCAGCACGGCCAGCCCGGCGGCACAGCCCAGGATCAGCGGCGCGGACGCCACATAACTGAGCAGCGCGAACACGTACGGCGCGCAGAACCCGACGTACGTCAGAGCCCAGAAGATCGACGCGAGCCGGGCGAGTCCTCGGGGCGGCGCGATTTCGCCGATCTCCGTCAGGCCGAACGTGACGCACAGGCCGTAGCCGGCACCGAGCAGCAGGTCGGCGGCCAGCGCGACCGGCGGCTGTGCCGACCACGCCGCCACGGCACCGACGGCCATGCCCGCCGCCACCGTGCCGAGCCCCGTCAGCGCGACCACAAGCACTCCGCGCTCCGCCAGCCTGCGCCCCACCGGCTGGATCAGCAGACCGGCGCCGAGCACGAGCGCGATCGCCAGCCCCGCGAACGCGGTTTCGTACCCGGCCAGGCTTCTCTCGACCAAGCCCGGCAGCACCGCGAACCCCGTGCTGGGCGCGGCGAACACCCACGGCGCGACCGGCACGACAAGGCGCCGGAAGCGCGGATCACGCACACCCGTCGGTCCCGATTCGGTGCGCTCCGGCCGGGTCTCGGGCAACCCCCATGCCAGCACGAGCACGGTGGCCGACAGGACGAGATGCGGCACGTACACGGCGACGAGCGAGCCCCATTGCCCGACCAGTCCGGCCACGACACCGCCGACGCCGAACCCGGCGCTGAGCAGCAGACTGGCCCGCCGGGCACCGGCGGCAGGCAGTGCACGCGGGTCGTACGGGGGCTGTGACAGCTCCTTGACCCACGTGCTGCCCGCGGCGAGCACCGCGCCCATCGCGACGCCGGAACCGAAGCGCCCGATCGCCAGCAGCAGGGTCTCGTCCGCCATCAGCGCCATCGTCGCCAGCAGGGACAACGCGACCGCGCCCAGTACCACCGGCCGCCGCCCCGCCGCGTCGGCACCCGGCCCGCCGAGCAGGAGGCCGGGAACCATGCCGGCGACGTAGATCGCGAACAGCCCGGTCACGGTCGCGGTCGACAGCCCGAGTTGCGTGCGGTACGCGCCGAGCAGCGGTGCGAACTGGTTCGCGCCCCACGCGGCGGCGGTGATGAGCAACGCGGCGCGCAGCCAGCCGAGCCGCACCGCGGCCCGCTGCTCATGCGAAACGCTCATGCTCACCAGTTCCAACCGCGGAAAGCAGTCGCTGACATGGGCGTTCGCATTTCCGAACGACAACGCACCGGCGACGTACCGTCGCTGACGGTGGACCTCCTGTCGTCGCCGTCTGCGCACGTCCAGCGACTCGAACGCGAGCAGACCATGCCTAGGTGCGCGACCAGGCGGTGCGCATCCAGCTGGCGGCGACCAGGACGATCGCGACCAGCGCGATGACCATCCCGATACCGGGCCCACCGCTGCTGGTGTTGTTGGCGCCCGCGGACTGTTGCGACCAGATCGCGAGCAGTCCGTCGACGGAGGAGAACCAGCCGCCCATCGCGCACACCCACGTCATCCACCAGCGCCGCGTCGCCAGCGCCACGACGGAGCACACGACGCCGATGACGGTGGACGTGGCCGCGAACAACTGCGGGATCGCCCCGCCGTCCCCGAGCAGCACCTGCCAGCCGACGTGATCGCCGACCCACGGCAGCAGCTGGCCAACGAGCAGCACGAACACCAGGATCGAGATCACGAAGCCGCGCCGCCCCAGTTCGACGGTGCGCGCGGCCTTCGAGACGACGGTGTCGACGTCGTCGGCCAGCTGGTCCAGTTCGGTGTCGTGCCCGTTCGGCATTTCGTTCGTCACGCTCCACACCCGCCCGTCATCGCCGCCGGTTCGCCGAAGGACGGAAGCCCGAGGCTGACACCGTCGGTCTTCGGCCGCAGCCCGGCCTGCACGTTGTCGCCCGCGCGCGTGCGCCGGTGCGCCACCACGTCCCCGTCGGCCACGAGATGGTGCGGGGCGCCATAGGTGATCACGGTCTCGACGATGTCGCCGGCCCGGATCTCCCGGTCCACGGCGGGCCCGGCCGGCGTGAAGTGCACCAGCCGTCCGTCGCGCGCACGCCCGCTCATCCGGTGCGTTTCGGCGTCTTTGCGGCCCTCACCGGTGGCGACCAGCAACTCGACCTTGCGCCCGACCAGGTTCTTGTTCTCCTGCCAGGAAATCTCGTTCTGCAGTTCGACGAGCCGGTCGTAGCGCTCCTGCACGACCGCCTTGGGCAGCTGCCCGTCCATCTCGGCGGCCGGCGTGCCGGGCCGCTTGGAGTACTGGAACGTGAACGCGCTGGAGAACCGGGCTTGCCGCACCACGTCCAGCGTCGCCTGGAAGTCCTCCTCGGTCTCACCGGGGAAGCCGACGATGATGTCCGTGGTGATCGCCGCGTCCGGCATCACCGCGCGCACCTTGTCCAAAATGGACAGGTAACGGGCGGATCGGTAGGAACGGCGCATTTCCTTGAGCACGCGGTCGGATCCGGACTGCAGTGGCATGTGCAGCTGATGGCACACGTTCGGCGTGTCGGCCATCGCGTCGATCACGTCGTCCGTGAACGCGGCGGGGTGCGGCGAGGTGAAGCGGACGCGCTCGAGGCCGTCGACCGATCCGCACGCGCGCAGCAGCTTGCCGAACGCGAGCCGGTCGCCGAACTCGACGCCGTAGGAGTTCACGTTCTGCCCGAGCAGGGTCACCTCGAGCACGCCCTCGGCGACCAGTGCCTCGACCTCGGCGAGGATCTCGCCGGGCCGGCGGTCGCGTTCCCTGCCGCGCAGCGACGGGACGATGCAGAAGGTGCAGGTGTTGTTGCAGCCCACCGAGATCGACACCCAGCCCGAGTAGGCAGAGTCGCGGCGCGCGGGCAGTGTGGACGGGAACGTCTCGAGCGATTCGAGGATCTCCACCTCGGCCTCGGCGTTGTGCCGGGCGCGTTCGAGCAGGACCGGCAGCGAACCGAGATTGTGGGTACCGAACACGACGTCGACCCACGGCGCCCGCTTGACGATCTCGCCGCGATCCTTCTGCGCGAGACAGCCGCCGACCGCGATCTGCATGCCCGGATTGGCGTCCTTCGCGGGGCGCAGATGGCCGAGCGTGCCGTACAGCTTGTTGTCGGCGTTCTCGCGAACCGCGCAGGTGTTGAACACGACGAGATCCGGCGTGCCGCCCTCGGGCGCGGGCACGTACCCGGCTTCCTCCAGCTGCCCCGCGAGGCGCTCGGAGTCATGCACGTTCATTTGACACCCGAACGTGCGGATTTGATAGGTTTTGTCGACGTCTGCCGTGCTCATCGGCTACCAGGGTAAACCTGGTCCGGCTCGGCCCTCCCCGTGGACACCTGCTTGCCACGGCTCACAAGCCCAGGTGCACGCGCAGTGCGTGGTCCACCTTCTCCATCAACGCGCCAGGCACCTCGCCCACCTTCCGGCCGATCCGCTCCACCGACACCGACCGCACCTGCTCGGCCTGCGCCTTCGAATCGGCTTTCAGGCCGCAGTCGCCGACGCGCAGGAGCACCTGGAACGCGTAGATCCGCGCGACGTTCGTGGTCACCGGAACGACCGTGACGACACCGCGGCCGAGCCGGGCGGCCGCGTTGTTCGCGCCGTCGTTGCTGACGATCACCGCGGGGCGAGTCTTGTTCGACTCCGCGCCGCGCACCGGGTCGAGGCTGACCAGGCGGATCTCGCCACGGCGCATCAGCCGGCCGCCACACCGTCACCCACGACGGCGTCCCAGGCCTGTTCCTCCTCGCCGGACCACTCGTCCCACGCAGCTTGGTAGGCGTGCTCGAGCTGGGAGGTGCGCAGCAGATCGATCGCCTGATGCAGCACCGCGGAGCGCGAACCTGCCTTGGTGCGGGTCGCGTACTCGTCGAGGAACGCGACATCCTCCTCACCCAGACTCACACTCAGTTTCATACCGGAAATGCTACCCCCATTACTACCTCCATACCACCCGGCGCGACCGGTATTCGCTGACTACAGTGAGCGAAACCTGGTGTCGCAGATGACGCCTAGGTTGCGTTTGATCCGATTTGCACGCGCCTGCCGACCCCTCGGTGTTAGATCGCGGGATGAGCCAGGCAATGGAGGACGTATGACCACAGCGACGCCGGCGCCGCCGATGATCCGTGCGACAGGCGTGAACAAGTTCTTCGGCGACCTGCACGTGCTGAAGGAGATCAACATCGAGGTGCCACGCGGTCAGGTCGTCGTGGTGCTGGGGCCGTCGGGTTCCGGCAAGTCCACCCTGTGCCGGGCGATCAACCGGCTGGAGCCGATCAACTCCGGCGAGATCGCCGTCGACGGCGTACCGCTGCCCGCCGAGGGCAAGGCGCTGGCGGCACTGCGCGCCGATGTCGGCATGGTCTTCCAGTCGTTCAACCTGTTCGCGCACAAGACCATCGTCGACAACGTGATGCTCGCGCCGGTGAAGGTGCGCAAGATGTCCTCCTCGGAGGCGCGCACGAGGGCGATGGAACTGCTGGACCGCGTCGGCATCTCCGACCAGGCCCAGAAATACCCGGCGCAACTGTCCGGCGGTCAGCAGCAGCGCGCGGCGATCGCCCGTGCGCTGGCGATGAAACCGAAGGTGATGCTGTTCGACGAACCCACCTCCGCGCTCGACCCCGAGATGGTGCAAGAGGTGCTCGACACGATGACCGGCCTCGCGTCGGAGGGCATGACGATGCTCGTCGTGACTCACGAGATGGGCTTCGCCCGGCGTGCCGCGAACCGTGTGGTGTTCATGTCCGACGGGGAGATCGTCGAGGACGCCACGCCGGACGACTTCTTCACGAAACCGAAGTCCGAGCGCGCGAAGGACTTTCTCGGCAAGATCCTCACTCACTAGTAAACGCGGCGCGCGTGCGCCGCCTCACCGGAGAAAGCAGGAGAGTTCGAATGAAGATCCGCACCCTCGCGGCAGGGCTGCTGGTCGGCGCGCTCGCGCTGACCGCATGCGGTAAATCGGGCACGCCCACCGGGGGCACTGGGGACACGGGTGGCGCGGCCGCGCCGAGCTACACCGTCGCTACGGGCGTCGACGTCGCCGGATCCGCCACCTTCGCCAAGATCAAGAGCAAGGGCGGCATCACCATCGGCGTGAAGGACGACCAGCCCGGCCTGGGCCTGAAGGACCTGACCACCGGGCAGTACTCCGGCTTCGACATCGAGATCGCGAAGATGGTCGCGGCAGGCCTCGGCTACGACCCGACCAAGATCACCTACAAGGTGGTCGACTCGAGCGCCCGCGAGGCGGCCATCTCCAACGGCGACGTCGACTACTACGTCGGCACCTACACGATCAACGACAAGCGCAAGCAGCAGGTCTCGTTCGCGGGCCCGTACTTCCAGGCCGGCCAGGACCTGCTGGTGCGCAAGGACGACAACTCGATCACCGGCCCGCAGAGCCTCAAGGGCAAGAAGGTCTGCTCGGTCACCGGGTCCACCCCGATCCAGCGCGTCCGCGACCAGGGGCTCACCGAACCGCAGAACATCGTGGAGTTCCAGAAGTACTCGCAGTGCGTCGAGAAGCTCGGCACGAAGGAGGTCGACGCCGTCACCACCGACGACGCGATCCTCAAGGGCTACGCCGCGCAGGACCCGGACACCCTCAAGGTCGTCGGCAAGCCTTTCTCGCAGGAGCCCTACGGCATCGGCCTGAACAAGGACGACTCGGCGCTGCGCAACAAGATCGACGACCTGCTGCAGGCATCGATCGACAACGGCACGTGGCAGAAGATCTACAACAGCACGCTGGGCAAGTCCGGTTCGACCGCGACGCCGCCGCCCATCCAGCGATACTGATTCTCCCTACCTGAAGCCGGTGGGCGCGTCCGGTCGCGCCCACCGGCTCCCTTGGTATCGGTAACCACAGAATCCGGCATCCGGGAAGGCCCGATGGACGTCCTGCTCGACAACCTGGACCTCTACGGTCCGTTCTTTCTCACCACGATCAAGCTCTTCCTGATCGCGGGCGCGGTCAGCCTGGTCTTCGGCACGTTCCTGGCCATGCTGCGGGTGAGCCCGGTCCCCGTGTTCCGCGGAGCCGGGACCCTGTACGTGACAGTGGTGCGCAACACCCCGCTGACCCTGGTGTTCGTGTTCTTCGTCTTCGCCTACCCGTTCCTGGAGATCTCGACCTTCAGCTACTTCAACTACGCGGTGGTCGCCTTGAGCGTCTACACGTCGGCGTTCATCTGCGAGGTCGTCCGCTCCGGCATCAACACGGTGCCGGTGGGCCAGGCCGAGGCGGCGCGGGCGCTGGGACTGAACTTCACCCAGGTGCTGGGCCAGATCGTGCTGCCGCAGGCGGTGCGCTCGGTCGTGCCGCCGCTGGTGAGCACGCTCATCGCGTTGCTCAAGAACACCACGATCGCCGCCGGGTTCTCCGTCGCCGAGGCCGGCGCCGTCCGCCAGTACCTGTCCGAACGCGGCTACAACCAGCTGACCGGCCTGCTGTGGGTCTCGCTGGGCTTCATCATCCTGGTCGCGATCCTGTCGGTGCTCCAGCGAGCACTCGAGAAGCGTTGGAGCGTCGCCCGATGAGCAACGTCCTCTTCGACAGTCCCGGGCCGAAGGCGCGCGTGCGCTACCGCGGGCTCGCGGTGCTCGGCGCGCTGATCATCGTCGCGATCCTGGCCTACGTCGTGTGGCGCTTCTACGACAGCGGCCAGTTCGCGGGCCGCAAGTGGGACTGGCTGCAGTACCAGCAGGTGCAGGAGGACTTGCTCACCGCCTTGCTGGCCACGCTGCGGGCGTTCGCGCTCGGGGCCGTGCTCGCGCTGATCTTCGGCGCGGTCTTCGCCGCCGGACGGCTGTCCGAGCACGCCTGGGTACGCGCGGCCTCGGTGGCGATCGTCGAGTTGTTCCGCGCGATCCCGTTGCTCGTCCTGATGTTCCTGTTCTACTACGGCCTGCCCGCGCTCGGCGTGAAGATGACCCCGTATCTCGCGGTGGTCCTCGGGCTGACGCTGTACAACGGGTCCGTGCTGGCGGAGGTCTTCCGCGCCGGCATTCTCGCGCTGCCCAAGGGACAGAGCGAGGCCGCGTACGCGCTGGGCATGCGCAAGGCGCAGGTGATGTTCTCGGTCCTGATCCCGCAGGCCGTCCGGTCGATGCTGCCGACCATCATCAGCCAGCTGGTGGTGCTGCTGAAGGACACCGCGCTGGGCTTCCTCGTGACGTATCCGGAACTGCTGTACTACGCCAGGGCCATCTCCACGCAGGGAGCCTTCGGCCGGCCGAGCGTACCGTCGACCATCGTGGTCGCGGCCATCTACATCACGCTCTGCCTGCTGCTCACCGCGTTGGCCACCTACCTGGAGAGGCGCCAGCGCCGGAGCAAGAAGCTGCCACCGGCGGCCGCGAAGGCGGAGGAGGGCGCGCTGGAGCCGGTTCTGTAGCGCGCGCCGCGCCCGGTCACTTCGGCGAGGCGGCCCGCTCACCGGCGCAGAGCCAGTCCAGCACCACAGCCGCCGTCCAGGACTGGTTGATGCTGCCAAGGGGCTCACCGGTGAAGGGCTGGTAGTACTCGCCGAACGAGCCGTCGTCGGCGAGCCGGATGCCGCCGTCCCGCAGGCGGCGCGCGCGGTCGTGCCAGCCGCGCCGGTCGAACGCCCAGCTGAACAGCCACACGATCACCGGCCATTGTGGACCGCGCCAGTACTGTCGCGGGTTGAAACCGGGCCGCATCGGCGACACCGACGGCGGCACGGGCGCGATCAGGTCCGGGTGCCCGCACCAGCGGTCGCTGTCCAAAAGGGACAACAAGCGCAGCTGCACGTCATCGGAACCGCCCCCGCACAGCAGCGGGGAGAAGCCCGCGACGGTCTGGGTGTCGAGCCACCGGCCGGCCCGCACGTCCCGGTCGCGCGCCATGCCGGACACGCTGTGGCAACTGCCGGCCACGGCCTCGCGCGCCTTGGCCGCCCAGTCCGCGAGATCGTCGAGCAGCCCGGCCGGTTCGTCGAACTCCTTCCCCAGCTCGACGAGCACGTCACACGACACGGCGAACAGCGCGGTGATGAACACGTCGCCGACCAGGAAGCTCGAGTGCTCGACGACCTTGCGCTGGTCGTACCCGGCGCGGCGCATCTCCTCGATCAGCCACAGGTAGCGGTCGTACTCGCGGTCGGTGGGCCGCTCGCTCGGGTCGCCGACGATCCGGACGTCCTTGCGCACATACGGCGGCAGCGCGGCACCCGGCTGCACCGCATCGTAGGGCACATCCCAGCGCGGCGAGTTGTCCATTCCGGACTCCCAGCCGTGCACGATCGCGACGAGACCGCTCGACCCGGGTGTGCGGTACTGCACCAGCCAGCGGTGCCACGCGTAGAGCTTGGGCCAGATCCGCCGCGCGAACCGCTCGGCGTCGAGGCACTCGCCCGGCGACGACCGGCGCGCGATCTCCAGCACGCGCTGCACCGCGATGGCGTGTACGGGCGGCTGGCAGATGCCCGAGGTGCGGACGTCCGCCGGACGGTCCTGCGCGGTCTCGGTGCCCCACCGGTCCGGGCCGGGGAAGTACGCGTCGGCATCGGTGAACACGATGTGCGGCACCATGCCGTTGCGCCACTGCGCCCGGAACAGCGTCTCCAGCTCCGCGACCGCGCGCCGCACGTCCAGCCGCGCCAGCCCGATCGAGATGAACGCCGCGTCCCAGCTCCACATGTGCGGATAGAGACGCGGCGCGGCCGTGATGACCGAGCCCGTGTCGTTGTCCCGCAACACGCGCGCCGCGCGGGCGGCGAGCGTCGGCTCGCTGTACCGAACGGGCCGTCCGGGACCGGCGGTGGTGCCGTCCGTCGTCGTGGCGTCCACCGTCATTCCTTCGGCTAGACTTCTGTCAGGTTATTGAACATAAGTCTCCACGGGAGAGCCTGTCAACATGCCACCGACCTCCGCGGGCCACATCCTGGCGGTGTTGCGGGCCGAGGGACCGCTCACGCGGCAGGAGTTGCAGGACCGCATCGGGCTGTCGCGGGCGACGCTGGTGGAGCGCCTGGACCTGCTGCAGCGCCTGCGGTTGTTGCGACAGACCGGGCATCGCGCGTCCAGCGGCGGCCGCCCGGCCGAAATGCTCGCCGCCAACGACACCGGCCGTACCGCGCTGGTGGCCGACGTGGGGCAGCGGCACGCGACGATCGCGGTCACGGACCTGCGGGGGACTGTGTTCGCCCAGCTCGACCGGCCGCTGCCGGTCGGCCACAGGCCGCACGAGACGCTGTCGTACCTGCTGGCCACGGGCCGGGACCTGCTGGCCGAGACGGGACGCGCGGACAGCCTGTGCGTGGTCGGGCTGAGCGTGCCAGGGCAGATCGACCACGACGCGGGCACCACGATCGCGCCGCCGAGCATGCGTGACTGGCTGGGCGTCCGCCTGCGCGAAGCGTTCGGCGACGCGCTGTCGGTGCCGGTGTTCCTCGAGAACGACGCGAACGCGCTGGCCTTCGGCGCCTACTGCGACCTGGGGCGCCCGGACGCGGCGCTGGTCGGGGTCAAGGTCGGGACGGGGATCGGCGCCGGGCTGGTGGTTTCGGGTCGCACGCATCGCGGCGAGACGTCGGCGGCAGGCGAGATCGGGCACATCCGGATCGAAGGCAACGAGCAGCGCTGCGACTGCGGCCGGCGCGGCTGCGTGTCGGCGATCGCGAGCGGACAGGCGGTGGTCAGGCACCTGCGCCCACTCGGCGTGCGCACGGCCGAGGACGTCGTGCGCCGGGTCCGGGCAGGCCACCCGGAGGCCGTCCGGACCGTGTCGGCCGCGGGCCTGCTGGTGGGCACGGTTCTCGCGACGGTCGTGACCATCGTCAACCCGCGGTACGTCCGCGTCGGCGGCGCGATCGGCGTGCTGCCGCCGTTCCTGGACGGCCTGCGCTCGGCGGTGCTGGCCAACGCGCACACCAGCGCACTGGAGGGCGTCAGCGTGGAACCATGCGTCCTCGGCGCGAACACCACCCTGGCCGGGCTGGCAGGCCTGGTCGCGGACGAGATGCTGGCACCCGCGGCGGTGGACGCTCTCGTGTGAGAACGCCCACCGGCCCCGCTACTTCTTGCGACGGAACAGGTTCGTGCCGAGCCACACCAGCGGGTCGTACTTGCGGTCCGCCACGCGCTCCTTCATCGGGATCAGCGCGTTGTCGGTGATGTGGATGCCCTCCGGGCACACCTCCGTGCAGCACTTGGTGATGTTGCACAACCCGAGCCCGTGCTCGTTCTGCGCCGCCTCGCGCCGGTCGGCCACGTCGAGCGGGTGCATCTCGAGTTCGGCGATCCGCATCAGGTACCGCGGGCCCGCGAAGCTCTCCTTGTTCTCCTCATGGTCGCGCACCACGTGGCAGGTGTTCTGGCACAGGTAGCACTCGATGCACTTGCGGAACTCCTGCGACCGCTCCACGTCCACCTGCTGCATCCGGTACTCGCCCGGCTTCAGCTCAGGCGGCGGCGTGAACGACGGGATCTCGCGTGCCTTCGTGTAGTTGAACGACACGTCGGTCACCAGGTCCCGGATCACCGGGAACGTGCGCAGCGGCGTGACCGTGACGACCTCGTCCTCCTCGAAGACCGACATCCGGGTCATGCACAGCAGCCGCGGCTTGCCGTTGATCTCGGCCGAGCACGAGCCGCACTTGCCTGCCTTGCAGTTCCAGCGCACCGCGAGGTCCGAGGCCTGCGTGGCCTGCAGCCGGTGGATGATGTCGAGCACGACCTCGCCTTCGTTGACCTCGACCGTGAAGTCCTGCAGCTCGCCGGCCGTGTCGTCGCCGCGCCACACTCGGAAGCTCGCCTTGTAACTCATGCCTGCCTCCCCGGGTGCTCGACGAGCTCCTCCTCGGTGTAGTACTTCTCCAGCTCGCCGAGCTCGAACAGCTCCAGCAGGTCGGGCCGCATCGGCTCCTGGTCCTTCGGCGTGACGTTCGCCGTCAGCGCCATCGGGTTCTCGCCCGAGGCCGAGCACACGAGCAGCTTGTTGCGCCAGTGCGAGTCCATCTGCGGATGGTCGTCACGGGTGTGCCCGCCCCGGCTCTCGGTGCGCAGCAGGGCGGCCCGGGCGACGCATTCGCTGACCAGCAGCATGTTCCGCAGGTCCAGCGCGAGATGCCAGCCGGGGTTGAACTGCCGGTGCCCCTCGACGGTGACGTTG
>DASZUO010000169.1:0-1681 GCA_035547575.1 Amycolatopsis sp.
GACCCGCAACGAGACCCCTACCACTACGTGCCGTTCGACGTGCCGCCCGGGACGACGCGGATCGATGTCGAAATGGCCTATGCGAAAGGCGCCGACTGCGTCATCGACCTCGGCGTGCTGGATCCGCGCATCGCGCCATACCCCAGAGCCGAGGGATTTCGCGGCTGGTCGGGCGGCGCGCGGGACCGCTTCTTCGTGGCGACGGACGATGCGACCCCCGGATACATTCACGGCCCAATCCAGCCTGGCACCTGGCAGGTGATCCTTGGCCTCTACAAGGTTCCGGCAGAAGGCACGACGGTGCACCTGACGATCCGCCTCGACTCGTCGGCCCGCCCCCTCGAGCCACAACCGGTCAGCCACCATCCGGTGCGGACGGGTGCCGGTTGGTACAAGGGCGACCTCCATTGCCACACCCATCATTCCGATGCGCGCGGTGCGCCGGAAATACTGCACGCGGCAGCACGGCAGGCCGGCCTCGATTTCCTCGCCGTCGCCGATCACAACACCATTTCCCAGCGGCGCTACTTTCATCCGCACTCATCGCCGGACCTCATCTTCGTGCGGGCCATGGAGGTCACGACCGCGGCCGGCCACGCCAACGTCTTCGGCGTCGATGACTGGATCGATTTCCGCATGACCCGCCCCTCCGATGCGCACGTCCTCGCGCAGCTCGTGCACGAGCGGGGCGGGCTGCTCTCCGTCAACCACGACAAGCCGACGATCCCCTGGGACTATGAACTGCCCGAGATCGACTGCATGGAAGTCTGGCAATCCGCCTGGCTCAACTGGAACTGGGTTTCTCTCGCGCGCTATCAGCAGCGCCTCGCCGCCGGCCGGCGGATTTCCGCCATCGGGGGCAGTGATTTCCACCAGCCTGAAAGACTCCAGCCGGAGGGGCCGCTGGTTCTGGCGCGGCCCACCACCGTGCTCTGGCTGCCGGAACTCAGTGAAGCGGCGGTGCTCGCGGCCATGAAGGCCGGGCACGGCTACGTCACCGAGAACCCCACGGGGCCAAAGCTCGTGCTGACCGCCAATGGCCAGCCGATGGGCGGCGAAACCCGGGGTGTGGTCGAAGCAAGCGCCGAGACGGAGGGCGCGGCGGGCGACAGGCTCGTCTGGATCGACGCCAACGGCATCTGCGCCGAAGAGACGATTGCCGGGGATCGCTGGGTCGGAAGCTGGAGGGGTTCGCCCCGGGGCTTCCTCCGCTGCGAAATCGTCGCCGTCGCCAGCCGGGCGCGGCTGGTGGGCGAGGTCATGGCGGCTTTCGAACGGCACGAGCGCCCGGAGGGGCTGACCGATGCCCACGTCGAGACCGAACCCATTCGCCGCGCGCTCAGCAACCCGGTCTACGTCCTCTAACCGGGTCGGCTAGCGCCAGGCGCGTGTCGCCGCCTCCCGTAGGGTCCCTGCCCGTGCGGCGTCGATCACCGAGACAACCGACCGGTAGCGGCGCTTCTCCCCCGGCTGCAGCACGATCAGTTCGCCTGCCGCCCGGACGGCTTCCCGCCCAAAACCATTGCTGCAGGGCTCGATCCCGACCGCGTACTGGCCCTCGCCCATCATGCGCCATTCGATGTACCGCGGCAGGGTGGCGTGGCTATAGCGCACCGAGAGGCCCGTGCCACCGAAGAGGCGCGGGTTGAAGATCGCGACCTCCACCTCGCCGTTCTCATCG
>DASZUO010000170.1:0-37753 GCA_035547575.1 Amycolatopsis sp.
ATCAGCTCCATCGCACGCACTTTCGGCGCGCCGGAAAGGGTTCCGGCCGGGAAGCACGCCGCCACGGCGTCGAACGCGGTGCGGCCCTCGGCGAGCTCACCGGTCACGGTCGACACGATGTGCATCACGTGGCTGTACCGCTCGATGGTGAAGAAGTCGACGACCCGGACCGTGCCGGGCTTGCAGACCTTGCCGAGGTCGTTGCGGCCGAGGTCGACGAGCATCAGGTGCTCGGCGCGTTCCTTCTCGTCGGCCAGCAGGTCCTTGGCCAGTTGCGCGTCCTCCTCGGGATCGGCGCCGCGCCAGCGCGTGCCGGCGATCGGGTGCGTGGTGGCGCGCCCGTCGCGGACGGTGACCAGCGACTCGGGGCTGGAGCCCACGATGTCGAACCCTTCGAGCCGCAGCAGGTACATATACGGGCTCGGGTTGGAGGTGCGCAGCACGCGGTAGATGTCGAGCGCGTCGGCGTGGTTGGGGATCTCGAACCGTTGCGACGGCACCACCTGGAACGCTTCGCCCGCCTTGATCGCCTCGACGGCCTGCTCCACCGCCCGGTGGTAGTCCTCCTTGCTGCGGTGCCGGGTGAACTCGGGCGCGGGCCGCTGGAACACCGCCGTGGTGGACGGCGCGGCCGCGCGCAGCTGCTCGGTCATGTGCTCCAGGCGGCGCACGGCGTCGTCGTAGGCGGCGTCGACCCGTTCTGGCGAGTTGTCCCAGTTGACGGCGTTCGCGATGAGCGTGACCGTGCCCTCGTGGTGGTCGAAGGCCGCCAGGTCGGTGGCCAGCAGCATGGTCAGCTCGGGGATGTCGATGTCCTTCTCGGCCAGCTCGGGGAGCCTTTCGAGCCAGCGGACCGCGTCGTAGCCGATGTAGCCGACCATCCCGCCGGTCAGCGGCGGCATGCCGGGCAGCGGTTCGGTGTGCAGCGCCGCGACGGTCTCACGCAGCACCTGCAGCGGGTTGCCGTCGGCGGGCAGGCCGGCCGGCTGGGTGCCGGCCCATACCGCCTTGCCGTCACGGACCGTCAGCGCGGCCGGGCTGCGCACGCCGATGAACGACCATCGCGACCAGGACTGCCCGTTCTCCGCCGACTCGAACAGGAACGTGCCGGGGCGGTCCGCGGCGAGCTTGCGGTAGACGCCGACCGGGGTCTCCCCGTCGGCGAGCAGCCGCCGGACGACCGGAATGACCCGGCGGTCCTCGGCAAGCGCGCGGAATTCGTCCCGGCCGGGGCTCACGGAACCGAGCCCGCCGGACGCGGAATTCGCGGAGTGGACAGTGACCATGGACGTCATTGTGCCGCTCCCGGCTCAGGCATCGGGCACCGGGCGCTAATTCATGTTGTGTTGAATTTTTCCCGCCGGGCGGTCATGATGGAGCTGTGAGCACCATCGACGAGCCCGGCACCCCTGGCAGGGGCGGCAGGGCAGGCAGGGTGCCGGGCGCGGCCAGGGCCGCCCGCGGCGCCGAGAATCCCGGCTCCGCCAGGGGTGGCGAGGGTCCTGGCTCCGCGAGGGGCGCCGGGGGTCCTGGCTCCGCCGCTCGCGGCGCCGAGGATCCCCGTTCCGCCAGGGGTGCCGAGGATGCCGGCTCCGCCGCGCGCGGCTCAGGCAAGGGTCCCGGCTCCGCGGCGCGCGGCGCAGACAAGGTCGCCGGCCCAGGCAAAGTCGCCGGCCCAGGCAAAGTCACCGGCCCAGGCAAGGTCGCCAAGGATCCCGACGCCGCCAAGGCCCCACGCGCCGGCGGACAGCCCGACCACGCCAGGGGCGAACAGCCCGCCCCTGCCAGGGCAGCGGGCATCGTCCGGCGGCACTCCCGTGCCAGGGTGCCAGATGCGGACCCGGCCGCTGCGCCAGGCGCCGCTCGGCGACGTGGCGCTGCGAATGTGCCCGACGCCGACGCGGCCAAGGCGCCAGCCACCGCCACGCGACACGACCCTGCCAAGGCGCCTGACGCCGACGGGACCAAGGCGGAAGCCAAGTCCCCGCGCGACACGACGGCGGCGCGAAGCGACCGGGCCGCGACAGCACACACCGGAAGGCAACCCCACTCCGGCACGACGCCAGGCCTCGCGACCACACCCTCACACCGCACCGCGCCCCCAAGCGACACCGCACCACCGCACGACGCCGCGCGACCACACGACACCGCACGACGGCGCGACACCACGGCGCGAACCAGCCAAGCCGCGGCAGCGCACACCGGAAGGCAACCCCACTCCGGCACGGCGCCGGACCCCGCGACCACACCCCCACACGACGCCGCGACGCCGCACAACACCGCACGACGGCACAACACCGCACGACCACACGACACCACACCCCCGCACGACGCGGCACGGCCACACGACACCGCGCCCCCAAACGACACCGCGCGACCACACGACACCGCGAGCCCGCGAGCCGAGCGAGGCGAACGAGGCGAACGAGGCGAACGAGGCGAACGAGCCGAGGGAAGCCGCAAGCGGGGTCGGCGGCCAGCGGGTCAGGACACGCGCAACGCGCTCCTCGAGGCGGCGCGGGCGGTGTTCGCCGAGGCCGGGTACGAGCGGGCCACCGTGCGGACCATCGCCGCGCGCGCCGGCGTGGACGCGGCGATGGTCAATCACTGGTTCGGCGGTAAGGAATCCCTGTTCGCGCAGGCTGTGCTGAAGCTGCCGTTCGACCCGAAGGACGTCGTGGCCGACCTGCTCGTCGGAGACGCCGACTCACTCGGCGAGCGGATCATCCGCCGCTTCGTCACCGTGTGGGACTCGACCTCCGGCGGGACGTTCCCCGCGCTGGTCCGCAGCCTGGCCAGTCACGACCAGGCCGCGATCAGCCTGCGGAACTTCCTCATCGAGAACATCCTCAGCCGCGTGATGGCGGCACTCGACGCGGATCACCCCCAGTTGCGGTCGGCGTTGTGCGCCTCCCAGCTCATCGGGATCGGCATGGCGCGCTATGTGGCGCAGTTCGAGCCACTCGCCGAGGCCGACCCGGAAACCGTGGTGGCGGCGGTGGCGCCGAACCTGCAGCGGTACCTCACGGGCGACCTCGGTTTACCGCGTTCGAAATGACGCCGCCGCTCACTACTCCACTTTCTCGCCGAGCAGGCCGAGCCTTTTCATGGCCTGCTCGACGTCATTCGAGTGCTCCACCGCGATGCGTTCCGCGGCACGGATCGAGAACTGGGCGGTCTCGATGAACTGCCGCAGGTCGGCGCCGTCCGTTGTGGACAGTTCACCGGGATTGTCCATGTCTGCCTTCATGAGCTCGGTGAGGGCCATCTCGACGGCCATGAGATCGGTCGTCGTGTCGTCGAGGCTGGCCACTAACCGCCGCGCCCTACCGCGCAACTGTTCGTAATAGACTTGGGTGTCACTCATGACCGCGTTCCTTTCGCAAGAAATCGTGCGTGCGTTCTCCTAGAGTTCCGAAGAACCTATCGATTGGCA
The DNA here is from genome assembly GCA_035547575.1 of Amycolatopsis sp. GTDB lineage: Bacteria > Actinomycetota > Actinomycetes > Mycobacteriales > Pseudonocardiaceae > Amycolatopsis_E. Next base: position 3,437 of record DASZUO010000170.1, read on the forward strand.
ACGAATCAGACAACGAGATCCGAAGTTCACCCGGAAGATCGGTTTTCGCGCGTCAGGCCTCGTCGGCGAGCAGGAGACGCTCGTCGCTGTCGAAGCACGAGTGGGTGCCGGTGTGGCACGCGGGACCGGTCTGGTCCACGCGCACCAGCACGGTGTCGGCGTCGCAGTCCAGGCGCACCTCGCGCACGTGCTGCACGTGGCCCGAAGTGTCGCCCTTGACCCACAATTCCTTGCGGCTGCGGGAATAGTAGGTGCCGCGGCGCGTGGTGAGGGTGCGCTCGAGCGCCTCGTCGTTCATCCACGCGACCATCAGCACGTCCGACGTGGCGTGCTCCACCACGACGGCGCAGATCAGGCCGTCGGCGTTGCGCTTGAGCCGCGCGGCCAGTTCCGGGTGCAGGCTCATGCCGCCGCTCCGTACAGGTATCGCCGCATGGGGCCCGAGTTCAGCAGTACGACGGTGTAGATGTACCCGGCCGCGAGCAGGCCGGAGAAGATCTTGAACCAGATGACGGTGCTCGCCAGCAGCAGGAACGCGTGCAGGAGCGCGAACAACGCCGCGACAGCGAGGCCGAGGAACCGCGACGAGGGCATCCGCAGCGCGAGGCCTCCCGCGACCAGGCCGCCGAGGATCACGCTCGCGGCCGGCAGCAACAGTGTGCGCGGCGACGCCTCCGACGTGGTCACGATGACGATGCCGAGCACGAGGTACGCGAGCCCCAGCCCGGTCAGCAGCGCGGCGGCCAGCTTGACCTCGAGGGCGGCCTGCCTCACCGGACCTCGACTCCCCCGGCCCGCAACGCGTCCTTGACCTCGCGGATCTTCAACTGTCCGAAGTGGAACACGCTCGCGGCCAGCACGGCGTCCGCTCCCGCGCGCACCGCGGGCAGGAAGTGCTCGACGGCACCGGCGCCGCCGCTGGCGATCACGGGCACCCGCACGACCGCGCGCGTCCGCTCGATCAGGTCGATGTCGAAGCCGCTCTTGGTGCCGTCGGCGTCCATCGAGTTGAGCAGGATCTCGCCGACCCCGTACTCCTCGCCGCGTTGCGCCCACTCGACCGCGTCGATCCCGGCGCCGCGGCGCCCACCGTGCGTGGTCACCTCGAACCCGGACGGCGTCGGCTCCTGACCGTCGCGCACGCGGCGCGCGTCGACCGACAGCACGATGCACTGCGAGCCGAACCGCCGCGACGCCTCGTGCAGCAGCTCGGGGCGCGCGATCGCGGCCGTGTTGATGCTCACCTTGTCGGCACCGGCGCGCAGCAGCTTGTCGACGTCCTCGCACGCGCGCACGCCACCGCCCACGGTCAGGGGGATGAACACCTGCTCGGCGGTGCGGCGGACGACGTCGAACGTGGTCTCGCGATCGCCAGAGGACGCGGTGACGTCGAGGAAGGTCAGCTCGTCCGCCCCCTCGGCGTCATAGGCGCGGGCCAGCTCCACCGGGTCGCCCGCGTCACGCAGGTCGGCGAAGTTCACGCCCTTGACCACGCGCCCCGCGTCGACGTCCAGACAGGGAATGACCCGTACCGCAACACCCATGTGCCCAGCTTACTGGCCGCGATTTCGCCTTACGATCTCCGCATGGCACGTGCGGGGCGGCGACCTGGTCCTACCGAGACACGTGAGCAGATCGTCGACGCGGCGCGGCGGCTGTTCGCCGAGCAGGGCTACGACGGCGCGACGATCCGCGGCATCGCCACCGAGGCCGGGGTCAACGCGGCGCTGCTGCACCATTTCTTCGGCAGCAAGCAGCAGTTGTTCGTCGCGGCGATGAACTTCCCGATCAACCCGGCCGCGCAGCTGCCACTGCTGCTGTCCGGCCCGCCCGACGAGATCGGCGAGCGGGTGGCGCGGCTGTTCCTCGGGGTCTGGGCGGATCCGGCCGGCCGCGCGCCGTTCCTGGCGCTGCTCCGGTCGGTCGCGAGCAACGAGCAGGCCGCGACGATGATGCGGCAGTTCATGATGCGGACCGTGCTCATCCGGCTCGCGGAGGAGCGGGGTGTGCCGCGGCTACGCGTGGCCGCGGCGGCGGCGCAGATGATCGGCCTGGTCATGCTGCGTTACGTCGTGCAGGCACCGCCGCTGGTAGACGCGACCGACGACGAGATCGTCGAGCTGATCGCTCCCGTTCTGCAGCGGTACCTCACTCCTGAATAGAGTCGCCCGAGTGTGGTGGGGTCTGGTGTGCGCGCTGGTCGCGGCCGTCGCGTACGGGGTCGCGTCGGTGCTGCAGGCCGTCGCGGCGCGGGCGGTCGACGACGACGGTGGCAGCGGCGTCGACCCGCGGCTGCTGTTCCGGGTGCTCAGGCAGTGGCGGTACGTGCTCGGGCTGAGCATGGACACGCTCGGATTTCTCGCCCAGCTGGTGGCGCTGCGGGTGCTGCCGCTGTTCGTCGTGCAGGCGGCGCTCGCAGGGAGCCTCGCGGTGACGGCGGTGGCCGCGATCGGGATCGGTGCCCGGCTGCGTGGCCGGGAGTGGGGCGCGATCGTGGTGGTGTGCGCCGGTCTCGCGCTGCTCGGCGTCTCCGCGCAGAGCGAGGGATCCGAGCCGGTCGGGCTGGGCGTGCATGTCGCGCTCGCGGTCGCGACCGTCGTGGTCGCCGGTGCGGGCGCGCTCGCCGGCCGGGCGCCGGAGCGCGTCCGCACTCCCGCGCTGGGTCTGGTCGCGGGGCTGGGTTTCGCGCTGGTGGCGCTCGCGGGCCGCGTGCTCGACACGAGCAGCGTGGTCGCCGTGCTGACCGATCCGGCGGCCTACACGATCGCGGCCGCCGGGGTGGTGGCGATGCTGTTCTTCGCGTCCGCGCTGCAACGCGGCGACGTCACGACGGCGACGGCGCTCATGGTCGTCGGCGAGACCGTACTGCCGTCGGTGATCGGCGTCGCTCTGCTCGGCGACGCGACCCGCCCGGGCTTCGCGCCGGTCGCCGTCACGGGATTCGCACTGGCCGTCGCCGCCGCGCTGGCGCTGGCCCGCTTCGGCGAGCTTTGAGGTTGACCTGGACAACTCAACGCGCGCAGAATTAAACACATGACTAATTCAGCCGTCACCGTGGACGGGCTCGTGGTGCGCCGCGGTGGGCGCGAGGTCGTGCATGGGGTGAGCTTCGCCGTGCCGCGAGGGAGGGTGACCGGGCTGCTCGGGCCCAGCGGGTGCGGCAAGACGACCGTGATGCGGTCGATCGTGGGCGTGCAGGTCGTCGCCGGTGGCGAGGTAACCGTGCTCGGCCACGCCGCGGGCAGCCCGCCGCTGCGCAGCAAAATCGGTTACGCCACACAGCATCCCGCGATCTACGCCGATCTCACCGTCACCGAGGCGCTGCGCTATTTCGCGGCGATCCTGAACGCCCCGAAGTCCGATGTGGACAGGGTGATCGGCGAGGTCGGCCTCGGCGACGAAGCCGGCAGCCTGGTCGGCAACCTTTCCGGCGGGCAGCTCAGCCGCGCGAATCTCGCCGTCGCCTTGCTCGGCACGCCCGAACTGCTGGTGCTCGACGAGCCGACAGTCGGGCTCGACCCGGTGCTCCGCGACAGCCTGTGGGTGCTGTTCCGCGACCTCGCAGGGAAAGGCACGACACTGCTGGTGTCCAGCCATGTGATGGACGAGGCCGCACGCTGCGACGAACTGCTGCTCATGCGCGACGGCCACCTCCTGGCCGCGGCAACCCCCACCGCGCTGCGCGAGCGCACCGGAGCGGCCGACCTCGAACAGGCGTTTCTCCACCTGATCCGCGACAAGGAGGCCGCGGTCTCATGAACACCGCGATGACACTGGCCACCACCCGCCGCATCCTCAACCAGCTCAGGCACGACCCGCGGACGGTCGCGATGCTGGTCCTCGTGCCCTCGGTGCTGATGGTGCTGCTGCGATACGTGCTCAACTCGCCCGCGGCGTTCAACCACACCGCGCCCGCGCTGCTCGGCATCTTCCCGTTCACGGTGATGTTCCTGATCGCGTCGATCACCACGCTGCGCGAACGCACCACGACCACGCTCGAACGACTCATGACGCTGCCGATCCACAAGCTCGACCTGCTGGCCGGGTACGCGCTCGCGTTCGGGCTGCTGGCGATCGTGCAGGTCGCGGTGGCCACCACGATCGCGGCGACCTGGCTCGGCCTGGACATCAGGGGCTCGGTCTGGATGTTGCTGGTGATCGCGGTACTGGACGCGCTGCTCGGCGTGGCCCTCGGGCTGTTCGTCAGCGCGTTCGCCACGACCGAGTTCCAGGCGATCCAGTTCATGCCTGTGTTCGTGCTGCCGCAACTGCTGCTGTGCGGCCTGTTCGCGGCGCGCGACTCGATGGGGTGGGTGCTGCACTGGCTGTCGAACGTGATGCCGCTGTCCTACGCCGTGGAGGCGCTCAGCCGCATCACCGGCTCGTCCACAATGGACGCCACGCTGTGGCGGGACCTGCTGGTCGTGGCCGGGTGCGCGCTGCTCGCGCTCGTGCTCGGCGCGGCCACGTTGCACCGCCGCACGCCCTGAGCATCGCTATGTTGAGCAGGTGGCTTCTGAAACCGAGCGGCTCGGCGCCGAGAGGACCGTGCTGCTGACGACGTATCGCAGGAACGGCACGGCCGTGCCCACCCCGGTGTGGGTCGCCGCCGCGGACGGCGAGCTGCTGCTCTGGTCCGAGCGCAAGGCGGGCAAGGTCAAGCGCATCCGCAACGACGGCAAGGTGGTCGTGCAGGCGTGCGACTTCCGTGGCTCGGTCACGCACGGCGCCGCCGTGTCCGGACAGGCGCGGCTGCTCGACGCGACGGGCACGGAACTCGCACGCCGGACGATCGCTCGCAAATACGGCGTGCTCGGCCATGTGACGATGTTCTTCAGCCGGCTGCGCGGCCCCGCCGACCGCACGGTGGGCCTGGCGGTGAAGCTCGACTAGCGCACCGCGGCGAGGGCCTGCGGCAGCGTGAACGCGCCCGCGTAGAGCGCCTTGCCGACGATCGCGCCCTCGATCCCGTCCGCGGCCAGCCCGGCCAGCGCCCGCAGGTCGTCCAGGCTGGAGACGCCACCCGAGGCGATGACCGGGGCGTCGGTGCGGGCGGCGACCTCGGCGAGCAGCTCCAGGTTCGGGCCCTTGAGCGTGCCGTCCTTGCTCACGTCGGTGACCACGTAGCGGGCGGCGCCGTCCCGGTCGAGGCGTTCGAGCACCTCCCACAGGTCGCCGCCGTCCTGGGTCCAGCCACGTGCGGCGAGCCGGTGCCCGGCGTCGACGATGCGTACGTCGAGGCCGATCGCGACACGGTCGCCGTGGGCGGCGACGGCCTTCGCGGTCCACTCCGGGTCCTCGAGCGCCGCGGTACCGAGGTTGACGCGGCGGGCGCCCGTGGCCAGCGCGGCCCGCAGCGACTCGTCGTCGCGGATGCCGCCGGACAGCTCCACCTGGACGTCCAGCTCACCGACGACACGCGCCAGCAACTCGCGGTTGCTGCCCTTGCCGAAGGCCGCGTCGAGGTCGACGAGGTGGATCCACTCCGCCCCGTCCCGCTGCCAGGCGAACGCCGCCTCGAGCGGGTCGCCATAGGAGGTTTCGGTGCCGGCTTCGCCTTGGACGAGCCGTACGGCCTGGCCATCGGCCACGTCGACAGCGGGAAGGAGCGTGAAAGTCACCCGGTCACTATAGGAGAGCGGGTTCAGAGGGCGCGCAGCCAGTTCTCGAGCAGGTGCGCGCCCGCGTCGCCGGACTTCTCCGGGTGGAACTGGGTTGCCCACAGCGGCCCGTTCTCGACGGCGGCTACGAAGTCCTCGCCGTGGTGGGACCAGGTGACCCTGGGCTGCTGGCCACGAAGGCCGGAGTCGAGCTCCCACGTGCGCAGCGCGTAGGAGTGCAGGAAGTAGAAGCGCGTGCCGGCGTCCAGGCCCGCGAAGAGGCGCGAACCGGCCGGGGCACGGACGGTGTTCCAGCCCATGTGCGGCACCACGTCGGCGTTCAGCCGCTCGACCGTGCCCGGCCACTCGCCGGTGCCCTCCGATTCCACACCGTGTTCGACACCGCGCTCGAACAGGATCTGCATGCCGACGCAGATGCCCAGCACGGGACGCCCGCCGGCGAGGCGGGTGCCGATGATCTTCTCGCCGCCGACCGCCCGCAAACCCTCGACGCAGGCCGCGAACGCGCCCACGCCAGGCACGACGAGACCGTCGGCCGCCAGTGCGGCGTCGGGGTCGGCCGTCACCTCGACCTCGGCACCGACCCGCCGCACCGCGCGCTCGGCAGAGCGGAGGTTCCCGGAACCGTAATCGAGAATCACGACGCGAGTCATGTGTTCAGTCTAGGGTGGAGCGTGGAACGGCTTCCCACGACACCGAATCCGGGTTTGGAGCGTCTGGCACGGGGGAATATTCCGGCCGGAGCCACCCTAGGGAGTGACGATGCTTTCCCATAGCAGAACGGACATCCGCCCCGAGGATATCGGCAAGGCGGCGACCGCCACGGCAAGTCCCGGCCCGGCGGCGCTCGCCGGCACCGGCCGCACCGCGGCCACTCGCCGGATCATCGGCCTGACGGCGGAACTGGGTGCGGAACTGTCGCATTTCCAGGGAACCGACCTCGGCACCGCGGACGTGCACGCGCTGATGCACGGGATGAATTGCACTGCCGGCGCGCTCACGCGCATTCTCGACCAGTTGCGTGAGTGCCCGGCGCTCGCCCAAGCGGAGGACGAACTCGGCCTGCCCCGCCACCACACGGTGCGCAGCGAACTCGAACAGGCCGCCGCGGCGGCCGAGGACCTCCAGGTCTCGGCGGAGTCGTTGTGCCGCCAGCTGTCCACGGACCCACTCGGTTCCCCGTGACCCCTGAACGTCTACTGTGGACGCGCGGTTGCGCTTCGCGAGAGCCGCGGTTGACCACCGGCCGAATGGTTCGATTCGACTGTTTTGGCATCGTCGAAGTCGTGACGCAGCACACTCGGACAACCTCGACTTAGGTTTAGCTCGCGGCTAATGTTGGGGTTGTGACCAAGCTTGCCGACCACCTCAGCATCGGTCAGGTCGCGGAGCGCAGCGGCGTCCCGCACACCGCGCTGCGGTTCTACGAGGACCGGGGGCTGATCTCCTCGGAGCGCTCGTCCGGCAACCAGCGGCGGTACCCGCGCTCGGTGCTGCGGCGGATCGCGTTCATCCGGGCGGCGCAGCGGGTGGGGCTCAGCCTCGAGGCGATCAGCGAGGCGCTGGCGACGCTGCCGCACGACCATGCCCCGACGAAGGCCGACTGGGCACGTCTGTCACGGACGTGGCAGGACGAACTGGACGCCAGGATCGACGCCCTCCGGCGACTGCGGGACCGGCTGACGGGCTGCGTGGGCTGCGGGTGCCTGTCGCTACGTGTATGCGGGCTGTACAACCACGATGACCAGATGGCCCGCTTCGGCCCGGGCGCACGGCTGCTCAAACCGGCTGTGGAGGGCGGCGCTTGATCCCTTGCGCACGGGTGGCGCGCCGTGCGCGGGGGCGCCCGGCGTGGGAAGCCGTCGGCATGGGAAGTCCTCGCCCGCCACGGGCTCAACGATAAGAAGCGCTTCGCGATCGACGCTCCCGGCACGCTGATCCGTGCCAGCCAGGGGCGTAACGTGCCCGTCGACCTGGGGCTCGCCCCCACACAACCGCCGGACATCCTCTGTGCCACGGCACGGTCGGCCGGTTCCTGCCGGCGATCCACCGCGAGGGCCTCGAGCCGATGAACCGCCACGACGTGCACCTCTCCCCGACCCGCGAGACCGCCGTGCGCGTGTGAAGCCGGGCCTCCGCGAGGTCGATGCCGCCGCCACGGCCGCGGCGGGACACGAGTTCCGGGCCAGCGCGAACGGTGTGTGGCTGACCCCTCACGTACCGCCCGCGTTCCTGCGCGACTGACAGCCGGTCAGCCACACCGCCGCTGACCAGGGCGGCATGGTCACCAGCTCGCCGGGCGCGACCGAGCGCGGCACGGCGTCGGCGTTCACCCCGATCTCCACCGAAGCGTCGGCGAAGGGCCAGGCGAACCGCAGCGGGCGCGATGGGTGCCAGTTGGCAAGCACCACCACCCCGTCCTGCGAACGCGACCAGCGGTGATAGCCGAGGCCGTAGGTGCCCGCGTCCTCGACAGGCAGCCGGAGCACGCGGTAGCCGACGAGATCCGGCAGGGCGGCCCGCAAGCGCGAGCGGCGGTGCAGCAGGTCACCGAGGTCGGCCAGCGGGCGGCCGCGCTCGTCCCGGTCGGGCAGGCCGGTCCAGTCGAGCGGGCGGTCGTTGAACAGCCCGACCACGTCGTCGGTCAGCGCCGCACGCCGCGTCCGCAGTTCCGGCGTGGTGAAGCCGAACTCCGCGTTGGTGACGACCTGCGCGTGGAACTCGTTGCCGCTGAACACGAACGGGACGGCGGCGGGCAGCAACGCGTAGCTCAGGTACAGCAGCGGCACGAGGTCGGGCATGGGCGGCATGGTGTCGTGGTTGGCCACGCCGGCCAGGAACGGGTTGCCGTCGTCGCGGCTTTCCAGCAGCGTGAGGTGGTAGTCGAGCGATTCCACCAGCTTGTCCAGGTTGCGGGTGTGCGCGCTGACGCAGAACACCAGCGGCCCGGCCACCGCGTCGAGCGCCGGGCTGAACCGGTCGAACCGCCACACCTGCTCGCCGATGAGGACCACCTCGCCGTCGCAGCCGTCCCGGATCAGCTTGACCACGCCATCGGGCAGGCTGCCGCTGATGTCGAGCAGGAAGACCTCCTCGCCCAGCACGTTACGGCGCCACGCGATCATCTCCCGCGCCAGCGACCACGCCGGCCGGCCCGGATCGTCCAGCCGGGAGCTGGCCGTGCCGGCCGGGAGCGGGTGCTTGAGCGTGGTGAAGTTCAGCATCGCGACGTCACGCCAGATCAGGGTGCCTTCCTCGTCGTACCGGCCGGGGAACGCGTTCGCCAGCGACACGGTCTCCCCCGCGGCGACGAAATGGTGCTGCCCGTCAACGAGGGCGGTCGTGACCTCGGCGGGCGGTGGCACGAAGCGGTCGCGGGTGGCGGGCGAGAGCTCGAGCCACGGTTCTGTGCACGGGTCGGTGCGGGCGTCGCCAGGGTCGGCGAGACACCAGTCCTCGCCCGGGCGGGCCCGCCACCAGAAACCCAGCTCGGGGTAGCGCTGGAACCACGGGCTGTCGACGGCGAGGGTGGCCGGTGCGACGACGGACCCGGCCCGCATCCCCAGCAGCCGGCAGGCCTCGACGAGCGCCTGGTACTGCTCGACGGCGGACAGCTCCGGCAGCAGCGGGTCGGCGAGCGAGGGATCGACGTCGAACGGGTCGCGCACCGCGAACGGCGAACCGCGCTCGCCCTTGCGGTTGGTGCGCCCGATCACCCCGGTCGGCAGGCTCAGAAAGACGCTCACCCCGAGCCGTCGCCGCAGAAACGGCAGGAACGCCAGCTGGGTCAGCGCCGTGCCGATGCGCCCGTCGAGTGCGGCGAAGGTGCGGATGAAGCTCAGGTAGACGCAGTCGTCCTCGGACAGCTCCCGCGAGGACACGGGCATGCCGCCGAATCCGGCGATGTCGTCGCAGACCCGGAGAAAGAACCGCCACGGGTTGCCCGCGTCGGCGAGCCGCCTGGCCGACGACCCGCCGAGCAGGAACTCCGGCACCAGGAACGGTCCGGCATAGGGCAGGTCCGCCTTCGCGCGCAGGATCGTGCGGAGCCGGTCGAAGACCGTGGAATCCACGATGGACTCCTCAACTCGGCTCGGACAGCAGGGCGTTCGCCTGTCGCAGCACCGGTGTGAGGTTCAGTGCTTCCGCCTTGACGGCGGCGCGTCGCGCGTGCTCCCGCCACTCGCCGTCGTCACCTTCGGCAAGCGCGAGCGCGAGCAGCGCCTCGGGCAGCAGCCGGTGCGCGCTGCGCTCGAACATCTCGCAGACCTCGGTGAGCAGCGCCCTGGCGAGCGGATCACCGCGGTCGAACAGCACCTTGGCGCGGACGAACTCGTGCTCCCAGAACATGACCATGGTGTCGCGTACCCGCGGCGTGGTGTCGATCGCGCGCCAGTACCCGGCGGCCCGCTCGATCCACTCGCTCGCGGACTCCAGGTCACCGGCGAGGCGGCGCACCTCGGCCAGCGCGGTCGGGAAGTCCCAGTACGTCCAGAACTGCCCCCGGCGGCCCGCGGCCGGGACCATCTCCTCGATCGGCCTGGCCAGCTCGAGCGCTCCGGCGTGGTCACCCAGCGCGGCGTGGGCCATCACCGCGGGCGGGTTGGCCGCGCCGTCCAGTGCGGGGTCGGCCGCCAGCTCGCCGAGGATCTCCCTGGCCGCGACGTCCTCGCCGGTGAGCGCGAGAGCCCACGCGATGTGTGCACGGGCGCGCGCGGCGCGGGGCGCGTCCTGCCGGTCCAGGAACTGCCGCAGCAACTCGTTGCTTTCCTCGAACCGGGCCAGCCGGAACAGCAGGAACGCGCGATGCTCCGTCTCGATGACCGGATGGCGGCCGAGCCGGACCCGGAAGTCGAACGCCTGCTGGTTCAGCGTGAGCGCCCGCTCCGCGGTGTCGAGGAAGTACGTGTAGTAGTGCGCCACATCGAGCAGCGAGTCGACCTCGTAGGTGGTCTGGCCGTGCTGCCGGGCGGTTTCGAGCAGGTCCTTGCGGTGCGTCTCCAGCTTGGGCCCGTACTGGCCTTTCGAGTGGTAGATCCAGCTCAGCGCCGTCCGCGCCTGGAGTTCCACCACGATGTTGCGGTGCTCCACGATCTCCAGCGCTCGCTGGGCATGGGCCTCGCCGACCCCGAGCGGGTCCGGCTCGCCGGTGTCGAACACGACGTAGTGCTCGGCCAGGCGGCACAACGCCTTCGCGAGCTCGATCGGGTCACCGAGCTGCTCGGCCAGTTCGACGCAGCGCTTGCGGGTCGCCAGTTGCTCGGCCGCCATCGACTGGTCGGCGACGTTGGTGGAGACGTGGTAGATCGGCAGCGCCGCGAGCAGCGTGCGGATGTCCCCGATCTCCTCGGCGATCTCGATCGCCTTGCGGGTGTAGCGCAGTGCGTGGAAGTCGGTGATGACCGACCGGATCGCCTCCAGCCGTCCCAGCGTCAGGTAGATGTCCACGGCGAGCCTGCGGTCGAGCACGTCCACGTCGGCGAGTGCGGGTGCCAGCGCCTCGAACCCCTGCCCGGCATGGTCGATCGCCTCGCCGGGAACGCCGCCTTCCAGTTCGCCCCTGGCGTAGAGCAGCCGCACCCGCGCCACGGTCTCGGGGGGCAGTTTCCCGGCCATGGCCGGGTTTCCGGTCAGTATGCGCAACGCGAGACGGCCGAACTTGGTGGCCTCGCTCCACCCGTACTCGTCGAGATACCGTTCGCCCGCGATCAGGGCGAACTCGACGGCCTTGCCTTCCTCGTTCGCCAGCGAATAGTGGGTCGCCAGCTGCGGCGCGATCTCCCCGGACTCCTCGCCCCACAACGCTTCCAGCGCGCCGGCGTACTGGCGGTGCAGCTCCACGCGTTCGGGCTCGGTGAGCACGTAGTCGTAGATGTAGCGCCGGGTGAGCACGTGCCGGAAGCCGAACGTGTGCAGCGAACGGCCGGACAGCGACCGCCGGGTGGCGCCGGCCACCACCAGCTGGTGCACCCGCATCAGCTTCTCCGCCACCATCATCAGCAGCTCCTGGTCGCTGCTGCCGCGCAGCCGCGCCACGACTTCCGCGGTGAAGACCTCACCTTCGATGCTCGCGGCCTTCAGGATCTCGATGAGCGCCTGCTCGAGGCGTTCCACCCGCTGGCTGATCACCCGCTCGATCCGGGTGGGCAGCTCGTCGAGTGAGGTCACCGGCGGGTCCATCCGCCAGCTGCCCTCGACCTGCTGCAGGATGTCCTGCTCCTCCAGGTTGGTCAGGGTCTCGGCGACGAACAGCGGGCTGCCCCCGGTGATCGAGCACAGGAATCCCAGGAAGTCCTCCGAGAACACGGTCCCGTAGCGGGCCATCAGGTAGTCCCGGCAGAACTGCCTGCCCTCCGGATCCCGTTGGTCGGACTTCTTCAGATCGATGTGGAAGGCGTAGCCGTCGGTCGCGCGCTGCTGGATCTGCCGGAGCAGCGGCTTGCCGGCGATCTCGTCCGACCGCCAGGTGCCGAGCAGCAGGATCGGGTGGTACTCGACCGCGCGCATGAGCCATTCCAGCAGCAACAGCGACGAGTCGTCCGCCCAGTGCAGATCGTCGAGGACGATCACGAGCGGCGTGCGATCGGCGATGTTGCAGAGGATCTTGACGTAGAGGTCGAACAGCGAGCCCTGGTCCACCGTCGGACCGGTCTCGTCGATCGGCTCCCCCGGCGCCGGGGACGCCAGCAGCGCTTGCAGCTCGGCCGTCGCCATCCCGGTGAACGAGGACAGGAAGCCGAGCCTGCGGATTCCCCACCCGCGCAGGGTCTCGGCGGCGATGTCGATCGGCCGCTGGTCGTCGCTGCCCCCGGCGAGCAGGCACTGCTCCAGGATGGTCTTGAACGGGCCGTAGCTCGTGTGCGCACCGCTGACGACGTCGACGCGCGCCACGGCCGTCACGCAGTCCGGGCGCTCCTCCATGACCTTGCGCAGCGCCTTGAAGGCCAGCGTGGACTTGCCGCTGCCCGGCTCGCCCACGATGAAGCCGTAGCCGCCCTGGCCGTCGAGCGCCGCATCGAGGTGGTCCTCGAGCACCCGCCACTCCTCGGCCCGGCCGACGAACAGGTTCGTGCGTTCCGCGACGACCGCGAGCGGGATCGCCGAGCGGCGGCGCCCGGGTTCCGGCCGCGCCGGGACGAGGAACCGGTCGGCGTCGGGCCAGATCGCACGCAGCCCCTCGATCGCGATGGCCAGGCCCTTCTGCCCGTCGCCCTCGCGGTGGCTGACCACGGCGACCACCCGGCCTCGGTTGTCGGCCACGGGGGAACCGCTGTATCCCGGCTGCAGGGCGGCGTCACTGTCGATCGCGAGGTCGAAAGCGCGGATACGCAGGCCCTCGCTCGCGCTTTCCAGGTCGACGGGCTCGCCCAGCCGTCCGCCGACCGCCCGGATCAGGTACTCGTCGCCGTAGCGGCGGAACCCCTCCGAGGAGAAACTCTGGTCGCGCGCAGCGCCGGGCCGGAGTTCGAGCGCGGGCGCGTCGGCGGCCGCGCTGGTCGACAGTACCGCCAGGTCCGGCCATCCCCCGGCGGCGGCCGCGACCTGGGTGGCCGGCTTGCCCGCGATCCGCACCTGGTCGACGCCGCCGACGTCACGGACCACGTGCGCACAGGTCACCACCAGGGTTTTCCCGTCGACGTGGCCGATGACGAAGCCGGTCCCGAACCGCGAGATCCGCTCGTCGAGCGAGGTGATGAGAACGACGCCGTGCCGAAGCGCCTCTACCATGTCAGCCGATTTCCAGCGTCAGTTTAATGGTGAGATTCGCGGCCGCTTTCGATTTTGTTATGTAAAGATTTCCCTCGGCTTCGAAACTGAGCCCGAGTGATATTTCGGCCTGCTTGACGCGAATCGCGTTACTTTCTGGCGTCGCCCGCCATTCCTCGGCCACCGAGCTGGCGACGTGGCGCAGCACCGGCTGCAACTTCTCCAGCGAAGCCTTGACGCGGGAAGCCATCCCACCGGATATGGGTTGCGCCTGATCCGGGCTGACTTCCACTTCGATCAATACGCCGTCATCCAGTTCGATGAGCTTTGTCGCCATTTCCCGATTATGTCAGAATGGCGTGCTCCGGCGGAAGATCGTCAGCCGGCCAACCAGGCGATGGCGCCGCCGATGGCGAGGAGGGCGGCGACCAGCAGAATGATCGCGAGGACCTTGGCCGTCTTCCAGGTGCTGTAGACGCCGCCCGCGAGGAAACCACCCACGGCGAGCAGGAGGACGCCGACGACTTCCTTGCTCACAGCACGCCCTTGGTCGACGGGATGCCACCGGCACGCGGATCGGGTTCCGTCGCGGCCCGCAGGGCTCGCGCGACCGCCTTGTACTCGGCTTCCGCGATGTGGTGCGGGTCGCGGCCGTGGATGACCCGCACGTGCAGCGCGATCTGCGCGTGGAACGACAGCGAGTCGAACACGTGCCGGTTCAGCACGAACGGGTAGTTCCCGCCGATCGTGAACGTGGTGAACTCGGCCGGTTCGCCCACGTGCACGCAGTACGGCCGCCCGGACACGTCGATCGCCGCGTGGGCGAGGGTCTCGTCCATCGGGATCCAGGCGTCGCCGAAGCGGCGGATGCCCTTCTTCTCGCCCAGCGCCTGGCGGATCGCCTGGCCGAGCACGATCGCGGTGTCCTCGACGGTGTGGTGGGCGTCGATGTGCGTGTCGCCCGTCGCGTCGATCTTCAGGTCGAGCGAGGAGTGCACGCCGAACGAGTGCAGCATGTGGTCGTAGAACGGCACGCCCGTGGACACCTCCACCTCCCCGGTGCCGTCCAGGTCGACCACGACCGAGATCGAGGACTCCTTGGTGGTCCTGGAAACCTTGCCGACCCGTGTCATCCCTCGGCTCCTCCGCACTGCGCTACTCGGGCCGCGGTGCTCGCGAGTCGTCGCCTTCGGGTCACCGCGGAACCTCCTTGCTCGCCGCCAGAAAGGCGTCGTTCTCCTCCGGCGTGCCGATCGTCACCCGCAGATGTCCCGCGATACCGACGTCCCGGATCAGCACTCCGGCGTCCACATAGGACTGCCAGCTCGCCTTCGCGTCGGCGAACCGTCCGAACAGGACGAAGTTGGCGTCGCTGGGAACCGGCGTGAAACCCAGCCCCTGCAACGCTTCCACGACCCGCTCGCGCTCCGCGGCCAGCTTGGCCACCGACGCCAGCGTCTGGTCGGCATGCCGCAGTGCGGCCCGCGCCGCGGCCTGCGTCAGCAGCGACAGATGGTAGGGCAGCCGCACCAGTTGCAGCGCGTCCACGACCGCCGGCGTCGCCGCGAGATAGCCCAGCCGGCCGCCCGCGAACGCGAACGCCTTGCTCATCGTGCGCGACACGATCAGCTTCGCCGGGTACTGCGCGAGCAACTCGACCGCGCTGGGCTGCGAGGAGAACTCCGCGTACGCCTCGTCCACCACCACGATGCCGGGCGCCGCCTGGAGCAGCCCCGCCAGTTCGGTGAGCGGGATCGAGCCGCCGGTCGGGTTGTTGGGGCTGGTCACGAACACGACGTCCGGCTTGCGTTCGGCGACGATCGCGGCCGCGGCGGCGGTGTCCAGCGTGAAGTCCGCGCGGCGCGGCGTCGGCGCCCACTCGGTACGCGTACCCGCCGCGATGATCGGGTGCATCGAGTACGACGGCTCGAACCCGAGCGCCGTGCGGCCCGGGCCGCCGAACGCCTGCAGGATCTGCTGCAACACCTCGTTGGACCCGTTGGCGGCCCACAGGTTCCGCTCCGACAGCAGCACACCCGTGGACACCGACAGGTAGTCGGCCAGGTCCTGCCGCAGCGCGACGGCATCCCGGTCGGGGTAGCGGTGCAGGCCCGCGGCCACCTCGCGCACGGCCGCCGTGACATCCTCGACCAGTTCGGCGGGCGGCGGGTACGGGTTCTCGTTGGTGTTGAGCCGAACCGGTACGTCCAGCTGCGGCGCGCCGTACGGGCTGCGGCCGCGCAGGTCCTCGCGCAGCGGCAGATCCGCCAACGTGACGTCGCCCGTGCCGGATTTCGCCTCGCCGGGCGTCACGACACTCCCCCCGGGAAGCGCGCGGCCACGGCCTCGCCGTGCGCGGGCAGGTCCTCGGCGTTGGCGAGCGCGACGACCTTGCCCGCCACCGCGCGCAGCGCGTCCTCGCTGTAGTCGATCACGTGGATGCCACGCAGGAAGGTCTGCACCGACAGGCCCGACGAGTGCCGGGCGAACCCGCCGGTGGGCAGCACGTGGTTCGAGCCCGCACAGTAGTCACCGAGCGAAACCGGCGCGTACGGTCCGACGAACACCGCGCCCGCGTTACGCACGCGCGCCGCCACCTCGCGGGCATCCGCCGTCTGGATCTCCAGGTGCTCCGCGGCGTACGCGTCCACCACCTTCAGCCCATCGTCCACACTGGACACCAGGACGACACCGGACTGCTTGCCCCGCAAGGCTTCGCCGACGCGCTCGGTGTGCTTCGTCGCCGCGACCCTGGTGGCCAGCTCCTGGTCGACGGCGTCGGCCAGCTCGGGCGAGGTGGTGACGAGGACGCTCGCGGCGAGCGTGTCGTGCTCGGCCTGGCTGATCAGGTCCGCGGCGACGTGGCCCGCGTCGGCGGTCTCGTCGGCGAGGATCGCGATCTCCGTCGGGCCCGCCTCCGAGTCGATGCCGATGATGCCGCGCAGCATCCGCTTGGCCGCGGTCAGGTAGATGTTGCCGGGACCGGTCACCATGTCGACCGGGGCCAGCTCGGCGCCGTCGGTGTCGGTGCCGCCGTAGGCCATCAGCGCGACGGCCTGCGCGCCGCCCGCCGCCCACACCTCGTCGACGCCGAGCAACGTGGCCGCGGCGAGCGTCGTGGGGTGCGGCCGGCCGCCGAACTCGGCCTGCGGCGGCGTGCACAGCACGAGCGAGCCGACGCCCGCGGCCTGCGCCGGGACGACGTTCATCACGACACTCGACGGGTACACGGCCAGTCCGCCGGGCGCGTACAGCCCGACGCGCTCGACCGGCACCCACCGCTCGGTGACCGTGCCGCCGTCGGCGACCTTCGTGGTGACATCGGCGCGGCGCTGGTCGGCGTGCACCGTGCGGGCCCGCGCGATGGCCTCCTCGAGCGCCGCGCGTACCGCCGGGTCCAGCTCGTTCAGCGCCTTCGCCAGCTCGTCCGCGGGGACCCGCACGGACGCGGGCCGGACCCGGTCGAACTTCTCCGTGTACTCGAGAACCGCCTCGACACCGCGGTCGCGCACGGCCTCGACCACCGGGCGCACCTGATGCAGCGCGGCGTCCACGTCGATCTCGGCGCGCGGCAGCGTGGCACGCAGCTCGGCGGCGGACGGAACCTTTCCACGCAGGTCGGTACGGTTCAGCATGGGTCTAGGGTACGAGCTGGGGGCGCACCCCCTTGACCAGGGAGGTATCTGTGCTGCGCGTCGGTCTGTGCCAGGTGACGTCGAGCGAGGTCCCCGCGGAGAACCTCCGGCTGATTCACGCCGGCGTCGCCGTGGCCGCCGCGAAGGGCGCACGGGTCGTCGTGTTCCCCGAGGCCGCCATGGCGCGCTTCGGGGTATCGCTGAAACCGCTGGCCGAGCCACTGGACGGGCCGTGGGCGAAGGCGGTCGCCGGGATCGCCGCCGAGCACGACGTGCTCATCGTCGCGGGCATGTTCACCCCGGCGGACGACGGTCGCGTGCGCAACACACTGCTCGTCACCGGCCTCGGCGAACACCGCGGCTACCACAAGATCCACCTCTACGACGCGTTCGGCTTCCGCGAGTCCGACACGGTCGCTCCCGGTGAAGAGCCGCTCACGCTGACGGTCGACGGGACCACCCTGGGCTTCGCGACGTGTTACGACATCCGCTTCCCCGAGCTGTTCCGCGCCCTCGCCGACCAGGGCGCGGAGGCGATCCTGGTGCCGACGTCGTGGGGTGCGGGCGAGGGCAAGCGCGACCAGTGGCAGGTCCTGGTCCGGGCGAGGGCGCTCGACTCGGGCTGCTGGGTGCTCGGCTGCGGCCAGGCCGACCCGGTGGCGACCGGCACGAAGGTCAACCCGAAGGCCCCGACGGGCATCGGCTACTCGACGGTCGCCGACGGTTTCGGCACGGTGCGTGCTCAGCTCGGCGCCGGGCCCGAAACGGTCGTCGTGGACGTCGACCCGTTGGTCACAGAAAAGGCACGAATCGCCACCGGCGCGCTTACGAACCGGCGGTTGGGGTAGACGGCAATCTCACAGGGAGAGCGGGTACAGTTGGCCGCTCCCCCGCCCTAGCACCATCCCGCAGAAAAGCCGCGTAGATGCCCTCACACCTCACGGTCCACCTGCCCGCCTTCGGCTCGCTGTTGCGCCGTGGCGCTCAGCACCTGCTCGAGTCCACGGTCGTCCCGCTCGGGCTGTTCTACCTGCTGCTCACGCTGGTGAGTTTCGACGGCGGGCTGATCGCCGCACTGGCCTGGTCGCTGCTCGCGCTCGCGCGCCGCGCCGTGCTGCGCCGCCCGCTGCCCGCCGTGCTGCTGCTGACCACAGGCCTGCTGGTGGCCCGGACGATCCTCGGACTGGCCACCGGAAGCGCCTTCCTCTACTTCCTGCAGCCGACGCTGCAGAACTTCCTGATCGCACTGGTGATGCTTGCGTCGGTGTCGCAGCGCCGCCCGCTCATCGCGAAGCTCGCCGACGACTTCTGCGCCTTCCCCGCCAACTTCAGCGGCCACCCCCGCGTGCGGCTGGTGTTCCGGCAGCTGTCGTTGCTGTGGGCGATGGTGTTCCTGACCAACGGCATCCTCACGCTGTGGATGCTCGCGAAGCGAACCGTCGGCGACTACCTCATGGTGTCGACGGCCGGTACGTGGAGCATCGTCGGCATGGCCATCGTCGCGTCGCTGCTCTGGTTCCGCCGCGCACTGCGCGGGGAGGGCATCGCCCTGCGGATGGGTGGCGTGCCGGCTACGGCCTAGCTGAGGCCTTCCTCGATGGCGAAACGGGTGAGTTCCGGGCGCCGTCGGTGGCCGGTCTTGTCGCGGATCCGCTCGAGGTAGGACCGCACGGTGCGCACGCTGATCGACATGACCTCGGCGATGTCGGCGTCGCGCTCGCCGGCCGCGACGAGCGAGAGCACCTGCCGCTCGCGGTCGGAGAGGATGCTTTTCGTGCCGCGCGCCGAGTTCAGCAGGAACGACGCCAGTGCCGGGGACACGTAGGTGTTCCCGGCGGCGATCTCCCGCACCGCCCGCAGGATGTCGGCGCCATCGGCGTCCTTCGACAGGTACCCGCGAGCGCCCGCCGAGATCGCGCCGAGCACCTCGTCCTGCCCCGCGTGCGCC
Organism: Amycolatopsis sp.; assembly: GCA_035547575.1. GTDB lineage: Bacteria > Actinomycetota > Actinomycetes > Mycobacteriales > Pseudonocardiaceae > Amycolatopsis_E. Next base: position 22,348 of record DASZUO010000170.1, read on the forward strand.
GACACCACGAGCACCTTGTGCCCCATCGCGACGACCTTCTGCACGGCCGCCGAATCGGTGACACCACGCAACTTGAGATCGAGCACCACGACGCATCCGGCCGCCTCGCGCGCGGCCGCGAACGCGGGTACCGAATCGGCGACCGGGCCCAGTTCGATGTCGGCCGCCTCGCCCAGCACCCCCGCGACGGCCATCCGGTACAGCGGGTGGTCCTCGATGACGCCCACCCGGATCCGCGGCTGACCGCTCATCTGCACCTCCTGTGGACATTTTTACCGGCAGCGAAAGCCGTGCCGCCGTCTATTCTGTACCCGACGCGACGAGAGGCATCGAATGTGACCACCGCCGATGCCCGCATCCCGGGTATCTCCGGGACCGGGGACACGCACGCGAGCCGCGCAGGCCGGCTGCCGTCCCTGCTCGCCACCCGCATGTTACCGATCCGCCCCGGCCAGATCGCGGCCTGGGAAGTCGCGATCCTCGCCGCCGCGGTGACTTTCCACCTGGCCGGGCTGGCAGGCCGGGTCGTACTGGTGCTCGCCGCCATGCTGGTCGTCGGCTCGACGTCGGTGCGCGTCGCCGGGCGTCATTTCGCGGGCTGGACCCTCACCTGGATCGGCTACCGCCTGCTGCAGCACGACGATCGCAAGCTCGCCACGGACCCGCTGCTGGGCCTGGTGCCCGACTTCCGGCTGCGCCAGCACGCCGACCGCGCGGGGAACCGGTTCGGCATCGCCGGGGTCGGCGACGGGTGGAGCGCGGTCGTCCGGGTGCACGGCGATCCTGATCCGCTCAAGGTGCTCGACGTGGTGCGCGGAGCCTGCGACGACGCCGAGATCCCGCTCGCGGCCGCGCAGCTCACGATCCGAGCCGACAGCGCGGAGCGCACACAGTTCGTGGCCGTGCGCTACCGGGTGGCCGACGCGCCGCTGGCCGCGCTGTCCCGTGGCAGCGGCGAACTCGGCCAGCTCCGGGCCACCGCGCGGGCGGCGCTCGGCGTCGTGGGTGCATTGGCCGACGCGGGCTTGGACAGCACGGTCCTGGAGGCCGGTGCGCTGGCGGCGGAACTGCGCGCGTCGCTCGGCGCCGGCTCGCGGGTCGTGGTGTCCGACGAGTGGTGCGCGTGGTCGGCCGGGGACACCGAGCAGTCCGGTTTCGCCGCCACGCCGAACGTCCTGGGCGCGCACGCGCGGGGCGCGGCCTTCACCGTCACGTCCGCCACGGTGAGCCGGACCCGCCACGGCAGGTTCCGCGAGGAAATCGTGGTGCGGGCGGCCGGGCTGGGCGGGCGGCCGGGCACCAAGGACTTCGACGTGCCGGTCGTGCCGCTGTACGGGCGTCACGAGGCCGCCGTCCGGCGTACTCTCCCGCTTGCCCTCGCGCGCTGAAGCCTGTGGCAAGGTAACCGGGTGAGCACGCGCCCGTACGTCCTGGCCTCGGTGGCGATGTCGCTGGACGGCTTCCTGGACGACACCAGCGGCACGCGGCTACTGCTCTCCAGCGCGGCGGACCTCGCCCGCGTCGACGAGGTGCGCGCGAGCGTGGACGCGATACTGGTCGGCGCGAACACGGTCCGCACCGACAACCCCCGGCTGCTGTCCCGGTCCGGGCCGAGCCCGGTCAAGGTCACACTGACCACCAGCGGAAACCTCGATCCCGGCGCGAACTTCTTCACCACCGGCGATGTCGAGAAGCTCGTCTACGCGCCCACGTCGCTGGTGTCCACGCTGGCGAGACGGCTGCCCCGCGCGACCGTCGTGGCCGCCGGGGAGCCGCTCGACCCGCACCGGATGCTGGCCGACCTCGCGGCGCGCGGCATCGCGCGGCTCATGGTCGAAGGTGGCGGCACGGTCCACACGATGTTCTTCACCGCCGACGTCGTCGACGAGTTGCACCTGGTGGTCGCGCCGCTGTTCGTCGGAGACGAGGGCGCGCCGCGGTTCGTCGGCCCTGGCAAGTACCCGCAGGGCCGTATGGTGCTGGCCGAGACACGGCAGCTGGACGACGTGGTGCTGCTGCGGTATCTCACCGGGCAGGCCGCGAGGGACCACGCGCGGCTGCGGGAGGCGATCGCGCTGGCGGACAACTGCCCGCCGTCGACGACGTTCCGGGTCGGCGCGATCGTCACCGACGCCGAGGACCGCGTGCTCGCTACCGGCTACTCCGGCGAGGCCGATCCGCACGACCACGCCGAGGAGGTCGCGCTCGCCAAGCTCGGCGACGACCCGCGCCTGGCGTCCGCGACCATCTACAGCTCGCTGGAACCGTGTAGCTCGCGGCGGTCCAGGCCGGTTTCGTGCACCCAGCACATTCTCGACGCCGGGATCCCCCGAGTGGTCATCGCCTGGCGCGAGCCGGCCGTGTTCGTGGACTGCGTGGGTGCGGAAACGCTGCGCGCGGCGGGCCGTACGGTCATCGAGCTACCCGAACTGGCCTACCTCGTGCGGCGCACCAACAGCCACCTGGAGGACCGCACGTGAGCGGCGCGACGCGGGGGCCGAAGGTGGCCTTCGGCGCCTATGTGGCGCCCAAGGCCACCTTCGGCGCCCAGCGGGCGGAGTAAACCACAGAGAATCAGCGGCCTCCTAGTGCAGGTCGAGCCCGAGGTCCAGGGCCGGGGACGAGTGCGTCAGCGCTCCGACGGCGAGGAAATCGACCCCGGTCTCGGCGTAGGCGCGGGCGTTCTCCAGCCGCAGCCCGCCGGAGGCCTCCAGCCGCGTCTTCGGGGCCTGCTCGTCCCGCAGCCGCACGGCCTTCGCACAGTCGTCCGGGGCGAAGTTGTCCAGCAGGATCTCGTCCGCCCCGGCCGCCAGCGCCTCGGAGAACTGGCCGAGCGTGTCCACCTCGACCTCGCACGCCAGCGTGGGAGCGTTGCGCCGCACCGCTTCCAGCGCCGCCCCGACCGAACCGGCGGCGACCACGTGGTTGTCCTTGATGAGCACCGCGTCGCCGAGCCCCATCCGGTGGTTGACGCCGCCACCGCAGCGCACCGCGTACTTCTGCAGCAACCGCATACCCGGCAACGTCTTGCGGGAGTCCCGGATCGCGCACGAGGTTCCGTCCACTTCGGACACCCATGCCGCGGTCGCGGTCGCGATCCCGGACAGGTGGCACAGCAGGTTCAGCGCGGTGCGCTCGGCGGTCAGCAGCCCGCGGACCGGACCCCGTACCACCAGCGCCGGTTCCCCGGCCACGAGCGCGCTGCCGTCCTCCCGCCGGGCCAGCACCTCGTAGTCGCTGCCGAGCACCGCGTCGAACACGGCCAGTGCCGCGGGAATCCCCGCGATGGTGCCCGGCTTACGGGGCACGATCTCCGCGAGCGCCCGCGCGTGCTCGGGCACCGTCGACCGCGTGGTGGCGTCCGGGCCGTACCGCAGGTCCTCGGCCAGCGCGATCGCGACGACGCGGCGCAGGTCCTCGATCTCCGTCTCGTTCATGCCACTCCTTCCGCGGCGATGGGGTCGGCCAGTACGGGCTGCCCCGACGGGCTGAGCCGGATGAGCTGGCTCCGCTGCCACGATTCGTCGTCCCGCACCGGGAAGTCGGCGCGGACGTGGCACCCGCGCGACTCCGTTCGCCTGCTCGCCGCCGCCACCAGCGCCTGCGCGACCAGCGTCAGCGCCGCGTCCTCAACCTCGCGGTGCGTGCACACGAGAGTGTCCTCAGTGGACAGATCGAGCACCGACCCGAGCACGGCGAGGCCGTCGGCGTCGCGGCCGATGGCGGCGTAGCGGCTCATCGCGCGCTGCAGCGCGTCGCGTTCCGCGAGCGGCACCGGACGCGGACGCGGCAGCCGCGCCTGCTTCGGGTCGGCGAGAGCGCCCGTCGCCAGGTCCGCGGCCACCGACTCGGCGGCGGCCGCACCCTCCACCAGCCCCTCCAGCAAGCTGTTGGAGGCCAACCGGTTCGCGCCGTGCAGGCCGGTGCGCGCGACCTCCCCGGCCGCGTAGAGCCCGCGCACGGTCGTGCGCCCGTCCGTGCCGGTCAGCACGCCGCCGCACGCGAAATGGGCCGCCGGCGTGACCGGGATCGGGTCGCGCACCGGGTCGACGCCGATCGCCCGGCACGCCGCGTACACCGTCGGAAACCGCTGCGCGAACGAGGAAACCCCGGTCGCGTCGAGAAAGACGTGGTCGTCGATGCCGCCGGGCGCCTGCGCCGCCCGGCGGGTGATCGCGGCGGCGACGACGTCGCGCGGCGCGAGGTCGAGCAGCGGGTGCACCCCCTGCATCACCGAATCGCCGGCTCCGTCGAGCAGCACCGCCCCTTCGCCGCGGACCGCCTCGGTGACCAGCGGGCAGCGCCCCCGCGCGCCCGGCGTGTAGAGCACGGTGGGGTGGAACTGCACGAACTCCAGATCCGCCGCCTGCGCGCCCGCTCGCAGCGCGAGCGCGAGGCCGTCGCCCGTGGCGATCTCCGGGTTGGACGTCGCCTGGTACAGCTGCCCGAGGCCGCCTGTCGCGAGCAGCACCGCAGGGGCGCGCAGCACGCCCGGCACGCCGTCCGGGTCGAGCACGGTCACGCCCACGACGTCGCCGAGCGGCGTGAGCAGCGCGTCGACGGCGATGTGCCGCTCCAGCACCGGCAGCCTCCGGCCGGTGGTCTCCGCGACCAGCGTGCGCTCCACCTCGGCGCCGGTCGCGTCGCCGCCCGCGTGGATCACGCGGAACGCGCTGTGCCCGCCTTCCCGCGTGCGTGCCAGCAGGCCCGCCGCGCCGGGGTCGAACCGGGCGCCGGTCTCGCGCAGCCACGACACGGCCCGCGGGCCGCCGCGCAGGATGGCCCGCACCGCGTCGGGCTCGCACAGCCCGGCGCCCGCGATGAGGGTGTCCTCGACGTGCCGCTCGACCGAATCGCCCTGGTCGTGCTCCCCATCCAGCACGACCGCGACCCCGCCCTGGGCCCAGCGCGTGTTGCCGTCCTCGACCGCGGCCTTCGTGACGACGAGGACGCGCAGCCCCAGTTCCTGTGCGCGCAGTGCGGCGGTCAGCCCGGCCACGCCGCTGCCGAGGACGAGCAGATCGGCGCGCGCCTCCCATACGGGTGTTTTCGACTTGTAGTCGCTAATCATTCGCCGCCGCCGGGCTTGCCGATCTCGATCATCCGCTGGACCGAGGCCCGCGCCCTGGCCGCGGTGTCCGGGTCGACGTGCACCTCGTCGGTCCCCTCGCGCACCGAACGCAGCAGGGCACCGGGGGTGATCATCTTCATGAACCGGCACGAGGCGCGGTCGTTCACCGCGCGGAAGTCGATCTCCGGAGCGGCCTTGCGCAACTGGTGCAGCATGCCGATCTCGGTGGCCACCAGCACGGACTTCGCGTGCGTGTCGCGGGCGGCGTGCACCATGTCGCCGGTGGAGAGGATCTTGACCTTCTCGCGCGGCACGGTGCCCTCGCCGGCCAGGTAGAGCGCCGAGGTCGCGCAGCCGCACTCAGGGTGGATGAACAGGTCCGCGTCGGGGTTCTCGGCGGCGCGCCGGGCCAGTTCGGGGCCGTTGATGCCGGCGTGCACGTGGCACTCACCGGCCCAGATGTGCATGTTCCGCCTGCCCGTCTCGCGCTTGACGTGGGCGCCGAGGAACTGGTCGGGGCAGAACAGGACTTCCTGGTCGGCCGGGATCGAGGCGACCACGTCCACCGCGTTCGACGACGTGCAGCAGATGTCGGTCTCCGCCTTGACCTCGGCCGTGGTGTTGACGTAGGAGACCACGACCGCGCCGGGGTGCTCGGCCTTCCACTCGCGCAACTGGGCGCCGGTGATCGAGTCGGCGAGCGAGCACCCGGCCCGCGCGTCGGGGATCAGCACCGTCTTGTGCGGGGCCAGGATCTTGGCGGTCTCGGCCATGAAGTGCACGCCGCAGAAGACGATCGTCGACGCGTCGCTGGCCGCGGCGATCCGGGAGAGGGCGAGCGAGTCGCCCGTGTGGTCGGCGATGTCCTGGATCGCCGGCGCCTGGTAGTTGTGCGCCAGCAGCACCGCGTCACGTTCGCGCGCCAGCCTGCGCACCTCGTGCGCCCACGCCTCATCCGGTTCCACCGCCGCGGGGTTCTGCAAAGCCATACCGGGCATCGGGCCCCTCCTAGACCACTCGCTAGTTTTCGCCTTATAATCGAAAACCGTGCGTAGCCATATTAACAGCAGCGCCCCCCTGGCACACGAGGTTTTGGCGGCCGTATTACAGGTGCGTTACGCCACACTGCGGGTGTTGCTGTGGAGACGCGCGCTGGACCCGCACGTCGGCCGCTGGTCGCTGCCCGGCGGGCGCCTGCGGCCGGACGAGGATGTCGAGACGTCGATCCGCAGGCAGCTCGCCGAGAAGGTCGACGTGCGGCAGCTCAAGCACGTCGAACAGCTCGCGGTCTTCAGCGCGCCCGGCCGGGTGCCGGGCCCGCGGGTGGTCGCCACAGCGTTCCTGGGCCTGGTGCCATCGGACGTCGACCCGGAGGTCCCTGAGGACACTCAATGGCACGAGGTCGACGATCTGCCACGCACCGCGTTCGACCACCGGGAGATCATCCTGCGAGCCCGCGACCGGCTGCGGTCGAAGCTGAGCTACACCAACATCGGGTTCGCGCTCGCGCCGCAGGAGTTCACGGTGTCGGCGTTGCGCGAGATCTACTCGGCGGCGCTGGGTTACAAGGTGGACGCCACCAACCTGCAGCGCGTGCTCTCGCGTCGCGGGGTGCTCGTTCCCACTGGTCACACGGTGCCGTCGGGGCGCGGTGGCGGGCGTCCGGCCGCGCTGTTCTCGTTCGGGTGCGAGGGAATTCAGGTGACTGATCCGTTCGCGGTGTTCCGGCCGCCGCCTGGCCGGCGTTGAGCGGGTCGGCGCGTTTCGAAGTACCGTGTAGCCGTGACGGATGCGGAACAGCCGGACGGCGCGAAGGTGACGTTGCCGTTGTTCCCACTGCAGACCGTGCTCCTGCCGGGCGCGGTGCTGCCGCTGCACCTGTTCGAGCCGCGCTACCGGCAGCTGGCGGTCGACCTGCTGACCGGCACGGTGCCCGGCCGCCGGTTCGGCATCGTGGCGATCAAGACCGCGGCGGTGCGCGAGGTGGAGACCACGGAGCACGTGCACGCGGTCGGCTGCACGGCGCTGCTCGGGGACAGCAAGCGCCTGCCGGACGGCCGCTTCGACATCGTCACCACGGGCGAGCGCCGCTTTCGGTTGCTCGACATCGACCACACCCGCGCGCCGTACCTGGTCGCCACGGTCGAATGGCTACCCGATGAGCGCCTCCCAGCCGCCGCGGGGGAAGCAACGGCACGCCTCTCGGAGGCGGCCCGGTCGGCGTATCGCCGGTACTGCGAGTCGGCCTGGAACCGCGGCTCGTGGTCGCCCCCCGGCCCGGACACCCCCGTCGGCGAACTGGCATATCTCCTGGCCGCGGACTGTCTGCTGCCACTGGCCGACCGTCAGCTGCTACTGGAAGAAACCCACCCGCTACGCCGCCTGCGGATGGTGTGCCGCCTGCTGTCCCGCGAAGCTGGCTTCCTGTCCACCCTGCACGCGGTCCCGGCCCCGCCCGCAGACCTCGCCGCCCTCACGAGGGCGTGCCTGAACTAGGCGCAAGGCCGTTCCCGACGGGTCTCGCTAGCCCAGCCGCCGGCCGAGGTCGTCGCGGCCGTTCCAGCCCGCCAGCAGTCCGTACACGATCGCGGTGACCAGTGGCTGCAGCACGATCACCCACCCGGACTCGAGCTGGGGCGCCTTGTCGACGACGTCTCCCACCTTCGGCGCCGTCGTGATCGCATACATGCCGTTCGCGAACGCCTCGCCCATCGTGGTGCCGAGCCAGCCCGCGAGCAGCCCGCCGAGTACCGCGGCGATCATGATCACGGGACCGCGCCGTTCGCGCAGCAGCCACACCACGACGCCGATCACGAGGCCGAGGCCGGCGCTGAGCATGCCGTAGATCGCCAGGTCGTCGAAGCGGTGCCAGCTCTCCAGCTGCAGCGGCACGAGCTGGTTGGCGCCCAGCACACGCATCCGCTGGGGCGGCGCCAGCCGCGACCAGATCCAGCCCAGCGGGATGCCGACGAGGCCGATCAGCGACAGCACGCTCACGGCCGGCAGCAGGTCGGCCTTCACGACTACGCGCGGCGGCGTCCGGGGCAAACGGAACACCGTCGGCGGACCTTCGACCGCTTCCTGAGCCAACTCCGTCTTCCTCTCGCCGCACCGGCAGGCACAGCGAGACTAGCGCCTGCCTTCGCTCGTGTACTCACCGTGTCGGCTGCACCGCGCGGACCAACCCGTGGGGGTCACCTGGACGACCATGCGCCGCGCGCACCGAGCGCAGAACCGCGGCGGCTCGAGCGCCGTGCGCGCGTTGTGGCACGCCTCGTGGTCACCGGCGAGCGCGTGCCCACAGTGGACGCAGTACGCCTCCCCCGCCACGGTCACAACGTCTCGCTCAGCGCCTTGATCGGCATCTTCAGCTCGCCGAGCATCTCCAGGTCCCGTGTCGCCGGGCGGCCGAGGTTCGTCAGATAGTTGCCGACGATGATCGCGTTGACGCCGCCCAGCATGCCCTGCTCGGCGCCGAGGTCGCCCAGTGTCAGCTCACGACCACCGGCGAAACGCAGCATCGTGCGCGGCATCGCGAGCCGGAACGCGGCGACGACGCGGAGCGCGTCCTTGCCCTCGACGATCTCGTAGTTCTCGTACGGCGTGCCGGGCTGCGGGATGAGGAAGTTCATCGGCACCTCGTCCGGCGTCAGCTCGGCCAGCTGCACCGCGAACTCCGCGCGCTGCTCCACGCTCTCGCCCATGCCGATGATGCCGCCGCAGCACACCTCCATGCCCGCGTCGCGCACCATCCGCAGCGTCTCCCACCGCTCTTCCCACGAGTGGCTGGTGACGACCTCCGGGAAGTGCGACCGCGCGGTCTCGAGGTTGTGGTTGTAGCGGTGCACTCCCATCTCGACCAGCTCGTCGACCTGCTCCTGGGTGAGCATGCCGAGCGAGCAGGCGATCTGGATGTCGTTGCCGTCCTCGCGGATGGCCTTGATGCCCTCGCGCACCTGGGACAGCAACCGCTTGTCCGGGCCGCGTACGGCGGCGACGATGCAGAACTCCGTCGCGCCGGTCTCGGCGGTCTGCCTTGCCGCCTTGACCAGGCCGGGCACGTCCAGCCACGCCGAACGCACCGGCGTCGGGAAGCGGCCCGACTGCGAGCAGAAGTGGCAGTCCTCGGGGCAGCCACCGGTCTTGAGGCTGACGATGCCCTCGACCTCGACCTCGGGACCGCACCAGCGCATCCGCACCTCGTGCGCGAGCGCGAGCAGCTCGGAAAGGCGGTCGTCGGCCAGCCGCAGCACGTCGAGCACCTGTCCCCGCGACAGTCCGATCCCCTGCTCCAGGACCTGGTCTCGCGCGACGGCGAGCACGTCGGTCTGTTCGGGCGCTGAGGTCACGGACATCTCCTCTCCGAGTGTTCGGTAATCACTGGTCATGCTGCCCTACCAGGGCGTAGCACGTAAGCGACACGCGTCACGTTCGAGCGGCTGCCGGCTCACGTTCCGGCGGACGCGGCCTTTTCGAACCGTTCGGGATCGAAATCGCCCCCGAACCACGGCGACAGCCCAGCGCGCGCCTGGTCGAGGAACCGCCCCCGGTCCAGGCCGCCGGCACCCGCCGCGAGCGCGCCAAGCAGCGGTGCCCCCGCGGCCACCGGCAGGTCGGCGACGTTGCACAACATCGCCAGATCGGGTTCGGCGGGCCACGAGCCGATCACCACCCCCGCCAGGTTCAGCCCGTGTGCCGTGGCGACCTCCGCGGTGAGCGCGGTGGCGTTGAGCGTGCCCAGCCCGGGTTCGGCGACCAGCAACAACAGCGAGCCGAGCGCCCACGCGACGTCGGCCAGCGTGCTGCCGTCCGCCCCGTAGCGCACGAGCAGCCCGCCCGCGCCCTCGATCAGCACCAGGTCGTGGGTGCGGTCGAGCTCGGTCGCGGCCGCCGCGATCTCGGCCGGGCCGAGCGTGGGCAGTCCGCTGCGCCGCGCGGCGGCCTCGGGCGAAAGCGGGTCGGGGTAGCGCACCAGTTCGCGGGTCGTGACCGCGCCCGCGAGCCGCAGCACTTCGGCGAGGTCACCCGGCTCGTCCGGCGCGACCCCCGTCTGCGCCGGCTTGAGCACGGCGACCCGCCGCCCGGCGTCCCTGGCCAGCGCGGCGATCGCGGCTGTCACCGCCGTCTTGCCGACACCGGTCCCGGTTCCGGTCACCACCAGCATGCTCACGACCTTTCACCGTAGTACGGGCGCCGCCGAGCCACGCTGCCGCCGTCCTACTGTCGCGTGACGATCCGCTGAACGGCCGGTTCGAACGCCTCGCTGCCGGGGTTGTAGACGTGCACGCGAGCGGCCCCGACGTCGAAGTACATCCCCACCAGTTCGACGTCGCCACCCGCCTCGGCGCGCGCGATCGCCGGGTACTCGCGCAACCGGTCCAGCTGCTGCAGCACGTTGTGCAGCGCCAGCCGGTCGGCCTCGGACTCCGGCAGCTCGCCGTCGAGCGTCACCGGCGGCCGGGCGCGGGCCCGGACCAGGCTCGGCCCGGCGTGCCGCAGCCACGATCGCAGCGCCGGCGCGTCGGCCGGAGGGCCAGCCAGCAGGGCCTTCATCGCGCCGCACGACGAATGCCCGCACACCACGATCTCCCGCACCCCGAGCACGTCCACCGCGAACTCCAGCGCCGCGCCGACGGACGCGTCGCCGCCCTCGGCGCACGTCGCGTGGTCGGGCACCAGGTTGCCGATGTTGCGCATGGTGAACAGGTCGCCGGGCCCGCTGCTGGTGATCAGGTTCGGCACGATCCGCGCGTCGCCGCACGTGAGGAACAGCGTCTCCGGCTCGTGCACGGTGGCCAGCCGGCTCAGGTACGGCCGCACCAGGTGCGACGTGCGCCGTTCGAACTCGGCCATGCCGCGCCGCATCGAACTCTCCGCGCCCCGCTGCCTCGGCACGGTCGCCGTGACTTCGTCCTCCGCCCGCTGCCACTGCGACCACGGCGCGAACCACCGGGGCACCACATGCCGCGCGTCGGCCTTGCTGATCGTCGGCGCGCCGGACTTGCCGCGCTCGAACCACGGATGCCCGACCTCGTCGACGACGACCTCGCCACCGGCCCGCTCGTGCGACTGCTGCCAGGCCGACAGCATGTCGAACGCGGCGTGGTCCAGGTAGTCGACGACGAGCTCGAGCGTGACCCTCGTGCCGCGCGGGATGCCACCGAGCACAGTGGACAGACGTGGGATCGACAGCGCCGACAACGCGCCTTCCACGACGACCCGCCATTCGTCGCCCGAGCGTTCGGCGTGGATGCCGGACCACAGCAGCCGGCGCAGCATCAGCAGCGCCGCCACGGCCATCCCGAGAGCACGCCGGTGAGCAGGTCGAGCACGACGACACCGGCGAGCGTGCTCAGGTAGACGGGCAGATCCCCATGGCGCAGCACGGTTTTGAGGTGGTCGAGGGTGACCAGCCGCGCGCCGACGCACACGAGCAGGCCGGCCAGCGCGGCCAGCGGGATGTTGTGCAGCAGACCGGCGAGCACCGCCACGAACAGCAGGATCCACAGCCCGTGCAGGACGGCCGAGACCCTGGTGCGCGCGCCCGACCGCACGTTGGTGGAGCTGCGCACGATCACGCCGGTGACGGGCAGGCCGCCCAGCGCGCCCGACGCCATGTTCGCCGCGCCCTGCCCGAGCAGTTCGCGGTTGAGGTCGGCGCGCCTGCCGGTGTGCATCTTGTCGACGGCCACCGCCGAGAGCAGGCTCTCCACGCTCGCGACGAGCGCGATGGTGACCACGGCGACGCCGAAGTCGAACCAGCCCCCGTCGGGGAACATCGGCACGAACCGGATGTCGAGCACGTTCGCGGGCACGTCGACGCGGGGCACGGACATCGCCTGCACCACGGAAAGCACGGTCACCGCGACGACTGCCGCGAGCGGCCCCGGCACCTTGCGCACCGCCGCGGGCAGCCTGCTCCACCCCAGCAGAATCGCGATCGTGAGCAGGCCGAGCAGCGTGGCCTGACCGTGCGGATTCATGATCTGCCTCGGCAGGTCGAGCAGGTTGCCGACGGGTGAGCTCCGGGCGCTGCCGCCGAGCACGACATGCAATTGCGCCAGCACGATCGTGACACCGATGCCCGCGAGCATGCCGTGCACGACGGCCGGGGAGATGGCCGCCGCGGCGCGGGCGATGCGGCTGAGCCCCAGCACGATCTGCAGCGCGCCCGCGAGCACCGTGATCGCGCACGTGGTGGCCCAGCCGAACTCCGCGATGGTCTCGGCAATGATCACCGTGAGCCCCGCTGCCGGGCCGCTGACCTGCAGCGGAGAGCCACCGAGCGCGCCGGCGACCACGCCGCCGACGATCGCCGCGATCAGCCCCGCGACGATCGGCGCACCCGATGCGAGCGCGATCCCGAGCGAGAGCGGCACCGCGACCAGGAACACCACGAGCGACGCGGGCACGTCGTGGCGCAGGTTCTCCAGCACCGCGTGCCCGCGCGGACCGGGCGGCGGCGCGTGCTCGCGTTCGTGTGCGGACATGTCGATCATTCAGGCCTCCGTGATCAGTTCCCGATGGGCGGGGTGGAACGGGAGAGCCGGCTGCGTCCCCAGTGATCTCGCCGGTACGCCACAGATACCGAAAACCGGCGGAATTGTCCGGTATGAGAAGAATCCTTCACGTTCCGCTGACCGCGAGAAGTGACTGGCCGTCGATTTCCACCGCGGCCGGAACACGGGACAGTACGACGGCGTCCACTCACGAGCAGGACAAGATCCACTCTGCGTGACCGGGAACAGCGCGGTGTCGGCCGTCACACCTTTTCGGGTGGTCTCGCCTGCGAGTGGTGAATCAGGCCGTTCCGGCGACCTCGACGATGGCCGCGGCAATGGCGCCGACCTCGTCGTCCGTGCACACGTACGGCGGCATCGCGTAGACGAGATCGCGGAACGGGCGCAACCACACCCCGCTTCCGGCGACCACCTCCGTGGCCTTGGCCATGTCGACCTCGTGGTCCAGCTGGACGACACCGATCGCCCCGAGCACACGCACGTCCCGCACCGCGGCGAGATCGCGCGCGCCCGCGAGGCCCGAGTTCAGCCCGGCCTCGATCCGCCGCACGTCGGCCTGCCAGTCCCGGCTCGTGAGCAGGTCGACCGAGGCGTTCGCGACCGCCGAGGCCAGCGGGTTGCCCATGAACGTCGGGCCATGCGCGAGCACTGGCACCTCGCCACGCGAGATGCCGTCCGCGACCTCCGGCGTGCACAGCGACGCGGCCATGCTGAGGTACCCGCCGGTCAGCGCCTTGCCCAGGCACAGCACATCCGGCGTCACGCCCGCGTGCTCCGCCGCGAACATCGCGCCACTGCGCCCGAACCCCGTCGCGATCTCGTCGAAGATCAGCAGCACGTCGTGCGCCTCGGTCAGCTCACGCAGCGCGCGCAGGTAGCCGGGGTTGTGGAACCGCATGCCACCCGCGCCCTGCACGACGGGCTCGACGATCACCGCGGCCAGTTCGTCCGCGTGCCGCTCGATCGCGGCCGCCAGCGTGTCCACATAGGACGAGTCGACAGGCGTGCCGAAGCCACCGGGAGGTTCCGGCACGAAGACCTGGTCGGGTAGCACGCCACGCCACAAGGAGTGCATCCCGCCTTCGGGATCGCACACGCTCATCGGGTGGAACGTGTCGCCGTGATAGCCGCCCCGCCACGTCAGCAACCGGCGTTTTCCCTTGCGCCCCAAGGACTGCCAGTACTGCAGGCACATCTTGACGGCGACCTCGACCGACACCGATCCGGAGTCGCACAGGAAGACGTGCTCGAGCCCGTCCGGGGTCAGCTCGACGAGGCGGGTGGCGAGCCGGATCGCGGGTTCGTGGGTCAGCCCGCCGAACATGACGTGGCTCATCCGGCCGGCCTGCTCGGCGAGCGCGGCGTCCAGCACGGGGTGCCGGTACCCGTGGATCGCCGCCCACCACGACGACATCCCGTCGATCAGCTCGCGGCCGTCGGCCAGCCGCAGCCGGACGCCCGACGCCTCGGTCACCAGCAGCGGCTCGACCCGGCCCGGCATGGGCGCGTAGGGGTGCCAGACATGCCGGGCGTCCAGGTCGAGCAGGTGCGCGGGGTCCACGCCCCGAGGTTAGCGGCCGGCCACGGGCGGGATTACCGGACCCGCACCGGGAGGGTCTCCAGGCCACGCATCAGTGTGCTGTCGCGCCAGCGCAGCGCAGCCGGCTCGCCGTCCAGCGCGATGTCGCCGAAGCGGTCCAGCAGCTTGCCGAGCGCGATCTCGGCCTCGAGCCGCGCCAGCGGCGCGCCGACGCAGTAGTGGATGCCGTGCCCGAAGGCCAGGTGACCCGAGGCCGGGCGGGCGATGTCGAGCCGGTCCGGCTCGGCGAAGCGCTCCCCGTCCCGGTTCGCGGCCAGCAACGACACCATGACGAACTCACCGGCGGGGATCTCGGCATCGTCGAGGCGCACCGCCTCCGTCGTGAACCGCAAAGTCGCGATGTTCACCGGCCCCTCGAAGCGCAGGAACTCCTCGATGGCGCCCGGCAGCAGGGAGCGGTCGGCGCGTAGCGCGGCAAGCTGGTCCGGGTGTCGCAGCAGCGCGAGCACGCCGTTGCCGATCAGGTTCACCGTGGTCTCGTGGCCCGCGACGAGCAGCAGGAACGCCATCGAGATCAGCTCGACCTCGGAGAGCCGGTCCCCCTCGTCCGAGACGTGCACGAGGTCCGAGAGCAGGTCCTGCGTCGGGTCCGCACGCTTGGCCGCGATGAGCGCGCTCAAGTACCCGGCCATTTCGGTGGAGTGCTGTTGCAGCAGCTCCGGGGCCGCGGCGGAGACGATCGTGTTCGACCAGACGCGGAACTTGTCGCGGTCCTCCCGCGCCACCCCCAGCAACTCGCTGATCACCGTGATCGGCAGGGGGAACGCGAACGACTCCAGCAGGTCGACCGACCCCTCCGCGGCGACCTTGCCGAGCAGGTCGTCGGCGATCTGCTCGATGCGCGGGCGCAGCCGCGACACCGTGCGCGAGGTGAACGCCTTGTTCACCAGCTTGCGCAGCCGGGTGTGGTCCGGCGGGTCGGAGTTGAGCATGTGCGACGCGAGTGACGACGCGAACGCGGGCCCGCCCGATCCGGGCACCTTCATCTCGAACAGCTTGCTCGCCCGCGCGTTGTCCTTCGAGACCCGCGGGTCCGCGAGCAGCGCCTTCGCGTCGGCGTAGCCGGTGACGAGCCAGACCCGCAGCCCGCGCGGCATGATCGCCGGGCGGACCGGCGCCTCGACGCGCAGGCGCTCGTAGGCGGTGTGGGGATCTTGAATGAAGTCCAGGCCGAGTTGGATGGGTTCCTCGAGCAGTCGCACAGTTGTTGCCCTC
>DASZUO010000171.1:0-1985 GCA_035547575.1 Amycolatopsis sp.
GGATGGTCCCGCGGGTTTCGACCTCGGGCAGGCGGGTCCACGTGTCTACGTAGTCCGTGTTCCCGGAATTTTCACTCCAGGCGTTGAAGCCGGGACCGCTCAGGCCTTCCTTGACCGCCGCCGGCGAGCCGTTGGTGACGTCGAAACCCTTGAAGGGGGTCGATGTTGTTGTAGCTGGCGGCGCGCGGATTGCCGAGCTGGGAATCGGTCGGCAGGCTGATCCGTTCGATTTCGGTCCCACCGCTGTTCTCGACGTCGTTCATCGCGAAGTGGACCTCGCTCAAGGTGCTGCGCACCTGGTAGGGGTACGTGCCGCACGGCACCAGGGTCCCCGCCGCGTCGCGACCGTTCCAGGCGTAGGTGCTGCCCGTGGAGGTCAGTTCGCCTTTGGCGGTGACGTCGGAACCGTCTCCGAACGTCCCGTCGCCGTTGGTGTCGATGGTCAGGTCGTAGCCGAGGCCGGCCATCTGCGCCGGCGAGCTGATCTTGACCGTCCCGCCCTTCGCGTAGTTGGTCTGGCCGCCCTGGCCTTCGGAGCCGGTGAACGAGCTGGCCAGGGGATTGGACGCGGGCGAGATCGGCGACGTCGCGTAACCGCTGGTTTCCGCCAGACCGCCCGGACCGGAGATGACGATCGGATCGACGGCATCGAAGAAGACCGGGTAGGAGCGCGACGCGGGCGCCAGCTCCGCTTCGAAGTACACCTGCGGCCGATTGATGTCCGGATTCGACTCTTCCCCGTAGGCGAACGAGGCAAAGAGGCGTTCGCCGGTTTTCGTATCGATCACGCCGAGGTCATCGGGGGCGAGGATCCAGTTCACGCCTGCCTGTTCGTAGAAGCGGACCCGGTATTCGTACCCGGTCCTGGTGTAGACGTAGGCTTGGAAGTCGTTCGCTTCTTCCACCCCGGTGCGGAACTGGGGCGAGAACGAGAAGACGCGCCCCGGCTGCACCGCGCCCGCGGCGTTGCGCACGGTGACGTCCCACATCGAGGCGGTGCGGCCCTGCGTGATCGTGGTGTTCGGTTCCGCCACGGTCCCGGGGCTGCCGTTTTCGGTGCTGGCACCCACCATGACCACCGTGTAGGTCCCGTCTGCCGTCACCGGGAGTTCGCAAGGTTCGTAGCCGCCCACGTTCGGCTGCGGGCCGGCCAGCTCCTGCGCGCGGCTTTCGATCAGGCCGGCGCCGGGCTGCGCGACCCCGCAGTCGAGGATCGGCGTCGACGTCGTCGGGTCCGCTCCCGGCGCGAAGACGAGGATGTCGGCTTCGCCGAGACCCACGAGGCTGTTGCCGAGCTGGATTTTTTCGCCGGCTTGCGCGTATACGTCCAAGGTGGTGCGCAGCCCGCCGCCGGGGTTGGCCACGGCCAGCCCGTCGCGCACGGCGCTTTCGGGACCGAGGTTCACCGTGGCCGAGCCCTCACCGAATGCCGAGGACACCGGCAGCACGAAGACGGATAGGGCGACCAACGCGACGAGTCCGAACAGCCGGGCCAGGCGGGCTTTCGGTGATCTCATTCCAGCAGAACCTCCTGTGGTGGGCGGGGGAACGTCGTTGGTGATTCGACGCGTTGCGGAAATTCCTAAGGGTGCGAGTGAGAAGACTGTCCGAACGTCACCGTCTTCATCTGAAACTCACACGCCCGTACGGCCAGGTGTTGCCAGGGTCGGCACACACCGCGATCAGCTGGGCGCGCGAGCGGACGCGAAACTTCCGCAGGATTCGACTCATGTGGTTCCTGACCGTCGTCTCGGCGATGCCCAGAGCCGCCGCGATCTCCTCGTTTCGGGCCCCGGACACGGCAAGCTCTGTGATCGACAGCTCACGGGGCGTCAGCTCCGGCCACCTACCACCGGCGCCGGCTCGTGAACCAGCGCCCTCGGCGTCCAGGGCGACCTCGACCAACGGATGGATCCGGCGCAGCGCGCCGCGGTCCTCCGGCGTGCGTCCACTCGAGGAGGCCGCCCGACACACCCAGAGCAGTC
>DASZUO010000172.1:0-7949 GCA_035547575.1 Amycolatopsis sp.
CAGCACAGCCCGCCGGCGTTGGTGGACAGGTTGCCGCCGATCGTGCACCAGTCGTAGCTGGACGGGTCGGGCGGATAGAACAGGCCGTGCTTCTCGACCGCGCCGCGGAAATCGAGGTTGACCACTCCTGGCTGGACGACCGCGAGCCGGTTGCCGGGGTCGATCTCGACGATCTGGTCGAACTTGGTCATCACCAGCACCACGCAGCCGTCGATCGCGTTGGCCGCGCCGGACAGGCCGCTGCCCGCGCCGCGCGGCACGATCGGCACCTTGGCCTCCGCGCACGCCCGCACCACCGCCTGCACACCGGCGACATCCGAGGGCAGCACCACCGCCAACGGCCGGCCGGACGGGGCCAGCGGCATCATGTCGCGCGAGTAGCTTTCGGTGACGTCGGCTTCGGTGAGGACGGCGTCCTTACCGAGCGCTTCGCGGAGTCGCGTCAGCAGTGCGTCGGTGCCCATAGATACATCGTAGGTTTCAGCGGACCATCCCGATGATGCGCTCGACCGGGATGCGCAGCACGAGCCGCTGGTCGGCGACCATCGCGCGGCGGTAGTCGTCCCAGTCCGGGTGCTCGCCCCGCACCTTGCGGTAGAGACTCACGAGTTCCTCGACGGCCTCGTCGTGCGGATCCTCGGCTACTGCGGACAGTTCCGCGGTGCCCTCGACGACCGCGTAGGACCAGCCGTCGGGCGTGGTCACGTGGTAGGTCGCCCGCGGGTCGCGCCGCAGGTTGCGGGTCTTGGCGCGGCTGTCGGTGATCGAGACGAGAATTCTGTTGGTTGCGGTGTCGAAGTGGTGGGTAACGTTCGACAGTTGGGGCCGGCCGTCCCGGCGGAGCGTGACGAGCACGCCGAAGGGCCGATCGCCGAGAAGCTTGTAGAGCGCGGAGTCGTCTGCCATGTCGGGGCCAACCCGCCGGGCCGGGACGGCATTCCCGGCCGGGCAGGATAACCAGTTGCCTTAGGCAACTAAAGTGTTTTGTGCCACATCGGAGTTATTTGACTGGCGCAAACAACCACTCGAGGTGCATCCTTGCTTTAGGCAACTAGTTGCACCGGACAAACAAGGCACGAAGAGAGTTGATCGCGATGGCACCTCCAGTAACGGAAGAGGCCTTCACCTCGGCTGAGCTCGACGTGGCCGACGAGCTCGGGGTACAGCTGGTCCGCTTCGTGCGCCTGATCAACAAGGCCAAGTCGTTGGTCGCGAAGCAGGGTCCGGACGGGATCGAACGAGCCGCTTATGCGATTCTCTTTCATCTCATCCACGACGGGCCACAACGCACGAGCAGGCTGGCCGAGATGCTGCACGCGGAGATCTCCACGATCAGCAGGCAGAGCAGCACGCTGGTCCAGCACGGCCTGGTCGAGCGCCAGGCCGATCCCGAGGACGGCCGGGCCTGCCTGCTGGCACCCACGCCCGAGGGGCTGCGCGTGTTCGAGGAGAACCGCAAGCAGCGAAACCACTGGCTGGCAGCGGTGCTGGCCGATTGGTCCGAGCGGGATCGCCGCATGCTCAGCGACCTGCTGGACCGGATGAACACGGGCATCGAGCTATCCATTCCACAGGCTGACCAGGGGGTCGGCACAAGGCAAGGGGGCAACGGATGACGAGTCCGACCAGAGAACAGCCGGCGCCGCCCGGCGAAGCGGATCCCGAGGACATGCCAAGACTCACCCACCGGCAGATCATCACGGTTCTGTCGGGGCTGCTGCTGGGCATGTTCCTCGCCGCGCTCGATCAGACGATCGTGTCCACCTCGATCGTCAGGATCGCCAACGACCTCAACGGGTACGACCTGCAGGCCTGGGCGACCACGGCCTACCTGATCACGGCGACCATCGCGACACCGTTGTACGGCAAGCTCTCCGACATCTACGGGCGCAAGCCGTTCTTCCTCGCCGCGATCTCGATCTTCGTGGTGGGTTCGATCCTGTGTACGTTCTCCCAGTCGATGTACATGCTGGCCGCGTTCCGCGCGCTGCAGGGCCTGGGTGCCGGTGGCCTGATGTCGCTCGCCCTGACCATCATCGGCGACATCGTGCCGCCGCGTGAGCGGGCTCGCTACCAGGGCTTCTTCATGGCCGTCTTCGGTACCTCGACGGTCATCGGACCGGTGCTCGGTGGCGTGCTCTCCGGTCAGGACAACATCGCGGGCATCGACGGCTGGCGCTGGGTCTTCCTGATCAACGTTCCGATCGGCATCGTCGCCCTGTTCGTCGTGGCCAAGGTGCTCAACGTGCCGCACACGCCGCACAAGAGCAGGGTCGACTGGTTCGGCGCCTTCGCGCTCGCGCTCGCCGTGATACCGCTGCTGATCGTCGCCGAGCAGGGCCGCGACTGGGGTTGGGGGTCCACCGGGGCGGTGCTCTGCTATGCGGTGGCCGCGTTCGGCGTGGTGCTGTTCCTGTTCGTCGAGTACGTGATGAAGGACGCCGCGCTGATCCCGCTGCGACTGTTCAAGAACGCGACCTTCAGCGTCGCGATCCTCGGTGGCGTGATCGTCGGTGTGGCCATGTTCGGTGGTCTGTCGATGATCCCGCAGTACTACCAGGTGGTGCGTGGTTACTCGCCGACGGACTCCGGGCTGCTGATGGTCCCGCTGGTGCTCGGCATCATGTCCGGTTCGATGATTTCGGGCCAGATCACCGCGCGGACCGGCCGCTACAAGTTCCTGCCGGTGCTCGGAACCGGGCTGATCACGGTCGGCATGGTGCTGTTCGCGACCTTGATCAAGTTCGACAGCCCGCTGTGGGAGCCGCTGGTCTACTCACTGGTGATCGGCCTCGGCCTCGGTGGCTGTATGCAGACGCTGATCATCGCGGTGCAGAACGCGGGTCCGCGCCGGGACATGGGTGTGTCCACCGCGGCCGCGACGTTCTTCCGGCAGATCGGCGGCACGCTGGGTGTCGCGGTGTTCCTGACCATCCTGTTCAACGTGCTGCCCGGCAAGCTGACGGCCGCCTTCGGTGGGTCGCTGCCTCCGGCGATGGCCGGTGGCGGGACGGACAGCCTGGCGGCCAACACCAGCGGCATCCACAGCCTCCCCGAGGTGATCCGGACGCCGATTCTCGTCGGCTTCACCAACTCGATGGTGGTCGTGTTCTGGGTCGGTGCCGGCGTCGCACTGCTGGCGTGCCTCGTGCTGATGTTCATGCGCGAGATCCCGCTCAAGGGCGGCGGCGGCCCCGCCGCCGCCCCGGCCGAGGGCGCGCTGCCGCCCGCCGAGGCGGACAGCAAGCGGGAAGCCATCGCGGACGACGCGTGGGCCGACGCGGAAGTCGCCGAGGACGAGCCGGAACCGGAACTCGTCGCCGCGGGCAGGCACGCCGCGCCGAGCGAGAACGGGCACGGTCAGTATCAACTAGCCAACCAGGCCGCACCGTTCGCGACCGCGACAGCAGGAATGAGCAGCCCCGTGGACACCGACGGCCAGCCGATCAATGGGCACGTTCGCCGGCAGGACGGCTCGTCCGTCCTCGGCGCTGCGCTGACGCTCATCGATCAGCGCGGCCGGCAGGTCTCGCGGGCGACCGCGGGCAGCGACGGTGACTACACCATCAACGCGCCGGGCGAGGGCACCTACGTGCTCATCGTGTCGGCCGGCGGTCACCAGCCGCAGGCCTCCAGCGTGGTCGTCGGCAACGGCCCCGTGCGGGTGGACCTGACGCTCGTCGGCTCCGGCGAGCTGACCGGTGTCGTCCGGCTGGCCGGTGCGCACACCCCGCTCCCGGGCGTGACGGTGACGCTGACCGACGCGCGCGGGGAGGTGACCGGTGCCTCGATCACGACAGGCGAGGGCGAATACGCCTTCCACGGTGTGGGTTCGGGTACGTACACGCTGGTCGCCAGCGCCGAGCGGATGCGCCCGACGGCCATGCTGCTGACGGTGCCGGAGAGCGGCCTGCTGCGGCAGGATGTCGAGCTCTCCTCCGCGGTGGTGCTGGCAGGCACGGCCCGCACCAACGGGGAACGAGTGGTGCCGGACGCCCGGATCACGGTGCTCGACGCGGAAGGCAACGTCGCGGCGGTGGCGCGGACCGACTCGGAGGGCCAGTACGTCATCAGCGATCTGCCCGAGGGTGACTACACGGTCGTCGCCAGCGGTTATCCGCCGGCGACCAGCCAGGTGAACCTGCTCGGCGGCGGCGAGTCGCGGCACGATGTGCGGCTGGGCTATGAGCAGGTCATCGACCAGCTGACGACGCAGTCGGAGGAGTCATGAGCGGTTTGCGCGCGCAGATTCGTACCGCCGAAGGCTGGGCGGTCGGGAACGCCGTGCTCACCGTGACCGACATGGGCGGCCAGCAGGTCGCACGGGCGGAAGCCGACGCCACGGGGACGGTGGACACCGCTCCGCTGTCCCCCGGCGTCTACACGGCGGTGCTGACCGCCGCGGGCTATGCGCCGGTGGCCAGGACCGCGCAGATCGGCTCGGAGGGCAACGGTTCGCTCGGCGAGATCGCGCTGGCACCGATGGCGGGGGCGGTGGAACTGCCCCCGCCCGGCCCCTGGACGATCGACCCGGTGCACTCGACGGTGGTCGCCACCGCACGGCACCTCGGCATCGCCAGCATCAAGGCCCGCTTCAGCGACGTCGGCGGCCGGATCACGATCGCCCGGCCGGTCGAGCAGTCGTCGGTGCAGGCCGAGATCAAGGCGGCGAGCATCGACACCGGCATCCAGATGCGGGACGACCACCTGCGGTCGCCGGACTTCCTGGACGTCGAGGGGTACCCGACGATCGCGTTCGAAAGCTCGGGCCTGCGTCAGCGCGGTGTGGACACGTGGACGCTCGCGGGCGCCCTCACCCTGCACGGGGAGACCCGGCCGGTGGAGCTGGACCTGACCTACGGCGGGCACGGCCCCGACCCGTGGGGTGGCGTCCGAGCCGCATTTCACGCGGAGACCCAGTTGCACCGGAACGATTTCGCGATCAACTACAACGCGATGGTGCGTGCCGGGGTCGCCGCGATCGGCACCACGGTGAAGATCGAAATCGACATCGAGGCTGTTCAGGGCGAGTCTCTGCCCGAGATGTGAGCCAGTTTCCGGCGCCGTCCCCAGCACGTGGGACGGCGTCGGACCTTACTCGGATTCGGTAACGGATACCGGAAATCCACCCTTCCGATGAGTGCGGTTCGGCGGAGGCACGTAGGCTTCGGCGAGTGAGTGCTGTCTACGCCGCCCCCGAAGGCCTCGGTGTG
The DNA here is from genome assembly GCA_035547575.1 of Amycolatopsis sp. Classification (GTDB taxonomy): domain Bacteria; phylum Actinomycetota; class Actinomycetes; order Mycobacteriales; family Pseudonocardiaceae; genus Amycolatopsis_E. Next base: position 5,214 of record DASZUO010000172.1, read on the forward strand.
GGCTGGCTGGATACGGCCGGCCCGCTGCTGGTGTGGGTCATCGTGCTCAGCTTCGTGTTCGTCGAATGCGCGCTGATCGTTGGCCTGTTCCTCCCGGGCGACTCCCTCCTGTTCGCCGCCGGCGTGGTGCTCGCCAGCCACGGCGCGGACGCGAACGCATGGCTGCTGTCGATCGCGGCGCTCGTCGTCGCGGTGGTCGGCAACCAGGTGGGCTACTACATCGAGCGGCACACCGGGACCCGTTTCATCGCCAGACGCGGCGGCCGCGTGCTGAACCGCGCGAACCTCGAACGGGCCAGAGAGTTCCTGGACCGCAAGGGTTTCTTCGCCGTCGTCGCGGCTCGCTGGATCCCGTGGGTGCGCACGCTGGCGCCGCTCATCGCCGGCGCCGCCCGGATGGAGCCGCGCCGCTTCCTCGCCGCGACGGCACTCGGCGGGCTGCTGTGGGTGCCGACGCTCGTCCTGCTGGGCTACTACGGGGCCGGGTTGCTGGACGTGATCCCGTGGGTGAAGACCGTGCTCATGTGGGTGTCGATCGCGTTCTTCGTGTTCGGGACCGGGTACGGGATCGTGCGGTACCGGCAGGAGATGCGGCGGCCGGTGGATACCGGGGACGGGCGGGAAGCGGATCCCGAGTTGCGGCGCGCGGCCTGAGGTTTCCGTCTTCCCGTTACGAGTCCGGGTCGGCCCACACTTCCAGCTGGATGCCATCCGGGTCGCGGAAGACCACCACTGCCGAGCCGGGGAGTGTGCGGGATGCCGTCGCCTGGGTGTAGGTCACGCCGTGATCGGCGAGGCGCTGCTCCCACTCCTTGAGCTCGACATACGAGTCGACCGTGAAGGCCACGTGGTCCAGGCCCGTGCGGCGCTCGTCGAAATCGCCTCGTTCCGTGGCCGGGTGTTGCACGAGCACCACCGAGAACGCATCCGCCCAGCCGTGCATGACGACCTTCCGGATCCCCGTCTCCGGGTCCTCGCGGCGGGCGACTTCCTTGAGTTGCAGCACTCGCTCGTACCAGGGGACGCTGCGATCCACGTCCGTCACCGTCAGTGCCAGGTGATGCACGCCGGTCAGGGTCGACATTGGGCGGTCCTTTCCAGTTCTCCTCCCTCCAGCGAACAGGCTACCGACCCGCGGCCCATGCACACCGCTTCCACAAAATCTGTGGATAACTCCGCGTTTTGCCCACATCCTGTGGACAACTGTGGTCGCGATTGGCATCCGCAGGTGGACCGCCACTTCTGCCGGGGCCGGCCAACCTGGGCGGACAGACCCGGACGTGAGGATTTCCACATCGAGTCAAATAGCGAAGTTGGCCAACGGGAGGTTCTCCAGCACCAGGTCGGCGCGGGCGGCGGTCGGCCCGATCAGGTCCGCGTTGCGCTGGTCCGAGCCGAGCGCCCGCTGCCGTGCCTCGGCCAGCGTGCGTCCGTAGCGACGGTGCCGGGTCGCGAGCCGGTCGATCCGTTCCCGCTCGTCCGGAGCCAGGAACCACACCTCGTCGAGCAGGCCGCGCACCTCGCGCCATGGTTCGGACTCGAGCAGCAGGTAGTTGCCTTCGGTGACGACCAGCGGCACGTCCGGCGCGACCTGCACCGCACCCGCGATCGGCTCCTCGATCTCCCTGCGGAACTCGGGCGCGTAGACCGTCTCCTCGCCGTCGCGGAGCCGCCGCAGCAGGTGCACGTACCCGTAGGCGTCGAACGTGTCGGGCGCGCCCTTGCGCTCCAGGCGCCCGAGCCGCCGCAGTTCGACCTGCGCGAGGTGGAACGCGTCCATCCCGACGACCGCGGCGCGCGTGCCGAGCGCGTCGGCGATGCCGTGGGCGAGCGTGGTCTTGCCGGCCGCGGGCGCGCCCGTGATCCCCAGCATGGTCCGGCGGCCCTTGGCCAGCAGCGCCTCGGCGCGGCCGAGCAGCTCGTCGAACGACGTCATCGCGCTCCCCTCCGTCGGACCCAGGATCGTGGCCCGCTGTGCCGCACGCGTTCGGCGGCGACGTCGTTGGCGAACCGGATCAGCTCCGGCAGCTCGAACTTCCCAACACCGTAAGCGAAAGCGCCGTGCCAGACGTCCCCCGCGCCGAGCGTGTCCACGGCTTGGACCGCCGGCACCGGCACCACCCCGGACGCATCGCGCGTCCACCACCGCACCGGATCCGGCCCGGCGGTGCGGACGACGGTCCCGGCGCCGCGCTCCAGCAGGTCCTCGGCCGACGCGGCGATGCGCGCCGAGCAGGCCGCGATGTCGACCAGCGGCAGCAACTCGCCGAACACGGGTTTCCAGCTGCCCGCGTCGAGCACGACCGGCACGCCGTGCTCGCGCGCCCACCGTGCGGTGCCCAGCGCCAGCGCCGGATGGTGCCCGTCCACCAGTACGGTACGGGCGCGCACGTCGAGCGGCGGCATCGCGAACCGTGCCGCGCCGGCGTTGCGGGACACGACCGTGCGCTCGCCGTCGCGGTCCCGCACCGCCACGGCACTGAGCGCGGGCGGCTCCGCGAACCCGGGTGCGGCGTCGAGGACGTCGACACCGCAGGCGGTGAGGTCGGCACGGGCGAGGTCGGCGAGGGGGTGCGAGCCGAGGACGGTCAGCAGCACCGCCTCGTCGCCGAGAGCAGCGACGGTCACCGCGGCATTGCTGGCCGGCCCGCCGGCCGCTACCTCGACGGACAGCGACTGGACCTTCTCGCCGGGAGTGGGCAGCTCGACCACCCGCTGTACGACGTCGACAGTGCA
>DASZUO010000173.1:0-33161 GCA_035547575.1 Amycolatopsis sp.
GACCGTCGTGCGCCCGTTGAGCACGAGCCGTCCGTCCTTGTCCGTGACCGTCGTGGACACCGCCTTGAGATCCGAGCCGGCGTTCTCCTCGGTCAGCGCGAGCGCGGCGAGACTGTCCAAACGCGCCACCCGTGGCAACCACCGCTCGCGTTGCGCCTGCGTGCCGGCCAGGGTGATGGCGTAGCTACCGATGCCCTGCAACGCGAACAGGGAGTCCACATGCGACGAAGCGGCCATCAGCGCCTCGCGTACCAGGCACACCACGAGCGGGTCGACCGACTCCATCCGCCCGCCGTAGGCGGCCGGGACCATCAGCCCGGCGAGGCCACTGTCCCGCAGCGCCGCGCGTACCCCTTCGTGGACCCGGCTGCTCGCGTCGGCCTCCGCCGCGAACGGCGCCACCTTCTCACCCAGGCGCCGCGCCTCCTCCTGGACGGCTGCGTCCCGGGGGTCGAGTTCGAACGACAATCCGCGCTTTTCCATGTATATGATATTAACTGATTAGCCGTGACGAGTCGACCCCTCCGGTCAGCGATTTCGCCAGCGTGGCGCCCTTTTCTCCAGGAAGGCGGCCGCACCTTCCCGTGCGTCTTCGGACTGGCGCACTCGTTCGACATACGGCTCCTGCCGGGCGAAGGAGTCCGCACTCGGCCAGTCCGCCGACTCGATGACGATGCGCTTGGACTCGCGCACGGCCAACGGCGCGTTGTCCGCGATCGCCGTGGCCAGCTCCAGTGCCGCCTCCAGCGTCGCGCCATCGGCGACCACCTGGTTGACCAGGCCGAGGTCGGCGCACCGGCGGGCACTCAGCGGCGCACCGGTCAGCGACACCTCCATCGCGACGTTGCGCGGAATCAGCACGGGCAGCCGCAGCAGCCCGCCGCCGGAGGCGAGCAGCCCGCGCTTGACCTCGGGAAGCCCGAACCGCGCGCCCTCGGCGGCGACCACGAGGTCGCACGCGAGCGCGATCTCGAACCCGCCGCCGAGTGCGGCGCCCTCGACCGCGGCGATGATGGGCTTGCGCGGCGGGCGCGCCACGATGCCGAACCCGCCGCGGTCCGGGTCGATCGGCCGGTCGCCGCTCTCCGAATACGCCTTGAGGTCCATGCCCGCCGAGAAGAAGCCCCCGCTGCCGGTGAACACGGCGGCACGCAGGTCGTCATCGGCGTCGAACGCGTCCAGCGCACGTGCGATCGCCGTAGCCGTCGGCAAGTCGATGGCGTTGCGCCGCTCCGGCCGGTCGACCTTCAGCAGGACGACGTTGCCGTGCCGCTCGACGAGAAGCCCGGCGGGGGGCGCTTCGGTGGCCGTCATCGGGCGCCCATCCGGATGGCGCCGTCGAGCCGCACCGTCTCCCCGTTGAACATCGGGTTCTCCAGGATGTGCACCGCGAGCGCGCCGAACTCGTCCGGCTGCCCGAGCCGCTTGGGGTGCGGCACCGACTGGCCGAGCGCGTCCCGGATCTCCTGGGGATGCCGCCCCAGCAGCGGGGTGTCGAACACCCCCGGCGCGATGGTGGCCACCCGGATCTGCTTCGCGGCCAGGTCGCGCGCCGCGACCAGCGTCATGCCGACGATGCCCGCTTTCGATGCGGCGTAAGGCATCTGCCCGATCTGTCCCTCCCACGCCGCGACCGAGGCCGTGAGCACGACGGCCCCCCTCTCGCCCGCCGCTGGCTCGGTGCGCACCATCCGCGAGGCGGCCAGGCGCAGCACGTTGAACGACCCGATGAGATTGGTCTGGATGACGCCGTTGAAGTCACTCAGCGAGCTGGGGCTGCCGTCCTTGTTCAGCACGCGCAGCGTGTGCCCGCGCCCGGCGCAGTGCACCACCGCCCGCAACGGGCCGAAATCCGCCGCCGCGTCCATCGCCTCGGCCACGCCCTGCTCGTCGGTGACGTCCGCGGCGACGAACTCGGCGCGTTCGCCGAGTTCGCGCGCCACCTGTGCCCCGGCGGACGTGGGCAGGTCCAGCAGCACGACGCCGGCGCCCCGCTTCACGAGCCGGCGGGCGGTGGCCAGGCCGAGGCCGGACGCACCCCCGGTCACGACCGCCGAGATTCCCGCGATTTCCAAGGTTTTCCTCCAGAGATGAAGCGCCGCCCTGCCGGGCGGCGTCGGTCAGACTCGTTCGACGATCGTGGCGTTGGCCATGCCACCGGCCTCGCACATCGTCTGCAGGCCGTAGCGCCCGCCGTTCGCTTCGAGTGCGGCCAGCATGGTGACCATCAGGCGCGCGCCGGACGCGCCGAGCGGGTGACCGAGCGCGATCGCGCCGCCGCGCGGGTTCACCAGCGACGGGTCGGCGCCGAGTTCGGCCTGCCAGGCCAGCGGTACCGACGCGAACGCTTCGTTGACCTCGGCGTGCGCGATGTCGTCCACGGTCAGCCCGGCCCGCGCGAGCGCCTTGCGGGCCGCCGGAATCGGCGCGGTCAGCATGGTCAGCGGGTCGTCGCCCGCGACGGCGAACGAACGGAACCGGGCACGCGGCCGCAGGCCGAGCTGGGCCGCCCGCTTCGCGCTGGTGACCAGCAGCGCCGCCGCGCCGTCGGTGATCTGGGACGAGTTGCCCGCCGTGATGCTCCACGAAATCTCGGGAAACCGGGCGTGCACCGCCTCGTCCGCGAAGGCCGGCTTCAACCCGGCCAGCTTCTCCGTGGTGGTGCCCCGCCGGATCGACTCGTCACTGGCGACCGGCTCGCCGCCGGGCACGGCGACCGGGACGATCTCGCGGTCGAAGCCGCCGGCATCGGCGGCCGCGGTGGCCAGCTCGTGGGATCGCGCCGCGTAGGCGTCGAGGTCGTCGCGGGACAGCTTCCACTTCGCGGCAACCAGTTCTGCCGCGACGCCCTGCGACACCAGGCCTGGCGCGTAGCGGGCCGTGACCGACGGGCCGTAGGGGTCCATCCCGATACGGGAACAGCCCATCGGCACCCGGCTCATCGACTCCACTCCGCCGACCACGACGACGTCGTTGGCCCCGGCCATGACGCTCTGCGCGGCGAAGTCCAGCGCCTGCTGGCTCGAGCCGCACTTGCGCTCGATGGTCACCGACGGCACGTGCTCGGGCAGCCCCGCGCCGAGCCACGCCATCCGCCCGACGTTGCCGGACTGCTCGCCCGCCTGGCTCACGCAACCGACCATGAAGTCGTCGACCGTCGCCGGGTCGACGTCCACGCGGGCCAGCAAGGCCGAGACGACCTGCCCGAGCAGTTCCGCCGGGTGCACTCCGGACAGCGCCCCGCCCGGCTTTCCCTTCCCCATCGGGGACCGGACCGCGTCGATGATCACTGCTTCGTCCATAGTGGACTCCAATCTCGGTGTCAGATGTCCAGGACGAGCCGGTCGGTCATCGCGCGGGAGACGCAGACCAGCATCGTCTCGCCGCTTTCCCGTTCCTGCGCGGTCAGCAGCGAGTCGCGGTGGTCCGGAATCCCGGCGCGCACCGCGATCTCGCAAGTGCCGCAGGTGCCCTCGCTGCACGAGGACTCGACGTCCACGCCCGCCTCGACCAGCGCGTCGAGGATCGACTTGTCGGCGGGCACCATGATCGTCTTCTCGGAGTACTCGCACACGACCTCGACCGGCTGGTCGCCCTCGCGCGGGCCGACCGGCTCGACCGGGGCGAACCGCTCGATGTGCAGGTTGCCGGGAAACCGGTCGTCACACTGCTTCTGCACGACGTCGAGCAGACCGGTCGGCCCGCAGCAGTAGACGATCGTGTCGTCGGTCGCCGAGCCGATCAGGCCCACGATGTCCAGCAGCCCGTGCTCGTCCTCGGGCAGGATCCGCACCCGATCGCCGTAGGCCGCGAGCTCCTCGCGGAACGCCATGGAATCGGCGCGGCGCCCGCCGTAGACGAGGTTCCAGGCCGCGCCGTTGCGCTCCGCCTCCGCCACCATCGTCATCAGCGGCGTGATCCCGATGCCGCCGCCGATGAACAGGTACCGTTCCGCGTCGACGAGCGGGAAGTTGTTGCGCGGCCCCCGAACTCGCAGGTGCTCGCCCTGCGTGGCGTTGTCGTGCAGCCAGCGGGAGCCACCGCGGCCGGCCTCCTCGCGCAGTACGGCGATCTTCCAGGTGGTGGAGTCAGCCGGGTCGCCACACAACGAGTACTGGCGTTCCATCCCGTCGGGCAGCAGCACGTCGATGTGTGCGCCGGGCTCCCACGGCGGCATCTGCCCGCCGGACACCGCGCTCAGCGTCAGCGAGATGACGCCGTCTGCCTCGGCCCTGCGGCGCGTGATGACCGCATCGACTTCCACAGCGCTTTGGGAGCGCGTTGTCACACCCGAGCTCATACCAGTCTCCTCATCGATCCGGTGGCCGGCGGTAAAATATGGATACTATTAACATAGTGCGCTTGGCGCAAGACCTTCGTGCCGCGACACCGGCCCACTCCCCGGGCGACGAGTTGACATACCCCTTGCGGCACGTTTCTATATTTACTATAACCCTATTTCCAGCTCAAGCAACGTCGCTGAGAGGACGGACCGATGCCCACAACCGTTGCGTTCAACCCCTTGCTCCCCGAAGTCCAGCAGGATCCGTACGGGTACTACAAGAAGATGCGGGACGAGGCACCACTGGCGTTCATCGAGCCACTCGGCGCCTGGGGCATCTTCCGCTACGAGGACGTCTCGAACACCTTCCGGCATCCGGAGATCTTTTCCGCGAAGGACTTCATCACCAACGCCTTCGGGGAGTTCGACCCGGTGCCGGAGGTACCGTCGATCATCGCGCTCGACCCGCCCGACCACACCCGGCTGCGCCGCCTTGCCAACAAGGCGTTCCTGCCCGGCGCGATCCGGGCGATGGAACCGACCGTGCAGAAGGTCATCGACAAGCTGCTGGACGAAGTGCAGGCCAAGGGCGGCGAGTTCGACTTCGTGCACGAGTACGCCGCCTTCATCCCCGTCGGGGTGACCGCGGCTCTCCTCGGTGTGGAGGACGAACTGGCCCGCGGGGACTTCAAACGCTGGACGATGGACCTGCTCAAGGCTCCGAGCCGGGGCGTGCTGCCGCAGGACGAACTCGACCGGATGCACCAGAGCGTGGCCGAACTGCGCGAGTACTTCACCAAGCAGATCGAATACCGCCGCAAGAACCCCGGCACCGACCTGGTCTCGGCGCTGGTCAAGGCCGAGGAGGAGAACCAGACGCTGACCGCAGCCGAGGTGCTGAGCTTGGTCACGCTGCTGCAGTTCGGCGGTTCGGAGACCCCGTCCCACCTGATCACCACGACGCTGCACCAGCTGTTCACCCATCCCGAGGCGCTCGCGAGCGTGCGCGCCGACGCCGGCCGGGCCATCACCGCGGTCGACGAGACGCTGCGGCTGATCTCGCCGGTCAACTTCGTCTTCCAGACGGCCGTTCAGGACGTCGAGTACGCGGACGCCACGATTCCTTCCGGGTCGCTGGTGTTCTCCTACATCAGCTCCGCCAACCGCGACGAGCGGGTGTTCGACGACCCGGACGTGTTCGACATGGAACGGGCGGCGTCGCCGAAGCACCTGTCGTTCGCGCAGGGCGCGCACTACTGCATCGGCGCCCCGCTCGGCCGGATGATGTGCGCCAAGGCGGTCAGCTCCGCGCTCGAGCGCTTCCCGAACCTGCGCCCGCTCGAAGCGAATCCGGAGTGGATGCCGTCGTTCTGGGTGCGCGGCTTCAACCGTTACCTGGTCGCCCCGTAGCGCCCCGCGATCCGGTCCGGCCGCTCGCGAGCGGCCGGACCGGATCATGTTCAGACCGTCGCCGTGAGCTCCGCCCACATGAACTCCTCGCCACCCTCGATCACCCGGTCGGCGAGCCGGGAAGCCCAGTCCACCTCGGCGGCGTCGGCGTCACGCCATGCCCACAGGTATCGCGTCAGCCGGTGCAGCGGGTACTCCCGGGTGATCCCCATCGCGCCGTGCAACTGGTGTGCCGCACGGGCCACGGTGCTCGCCGCTTGACCGGTCAGGACCCGCGCGACTGCCGCGGCGTCGGCCGTCTCCGACTCGAGTGCCCGCTCCAGTGCCGTCTCCGCCTGGATGACCTCGACCCGCATCGCGGCCATAGCCGTTGCCACGGAAGGGATCCGGACCAGGGGCTTGCCGAACTGCTCCCGCTCACGCAGGTACTTGCGCGTGAGCCGGTACGCGCCGCGGGTCGCGCCGGCCAACGCGGCTGAGCGCAAGATACCAAGGCGCGTAAGGATTTCCGTCGCGCTCGGTCCGGAAACCGGTTCGGCCGTCCCGGCGTCCGGGACGGTGACGCGATCGAGGTGCTCGCCCAGCGGGCCGGCGCCGGTCGTGACCGTCACGCCGGGCGCGCCGAGATCGATCAGCCCGGCACGCTCCTGCCCGTCCACGAGCAGCACGAGACGCGACGCCGACCGCGCCCAGGCCGCGAGTACCGTGGCGCCCGCCGGGCCGGCGCGCCCCACCGTGACCTCGCCGGCCGCCGCGTCCCGCGCCGCCCACCGGCCGGTGTTGAAGTCGATCAGCGGCACGTTCACGCCGTGCTCGGCCAGCGCCCCGGCTACGGTGGCCAGCTCGGCGAGGCCACCGCCGGCACCGCCGTGCTCCTCGGGAATGCCGATGGTCGTCAGCCCGACCTCGCCGAGGGTGTCCCACAGCGATTCGGGTTCCCTGGACACGATGTCGGCGACGAGCGCCCGCAGATCGTCGAGATCGGAACTCACGAGTTCAGCTCCTGCTTGATGATGATGGACAGAAGAACCTCGGCCGCCCCACCGCGGATCGAGAAGCCGGGCGAGGCCAGCAACGCGTCGCCGAACGCGCCACGCAGGTCCTCCGCTCCGGCCGCCAGCGCGGAGCGGGCCAGCTCGATGACGTCGTACTCGAAGGCGTTGCCGAGGTACTTGCAGGTGGCCGCTTCCTGGATCGGCGCCTCGCCCGCGTCGAGCCGCTCCGCCACGCGCAGGCACAGCTGCCGCAGCACGGCGAGCCGCGCGACCAGCCGTCCCAGCTGCGGTCGCGATCCGGGCAGGCCGGAGCCGGCGAGCACCCGAACCAGCAGCGGGTAGGTGCTCAGCACGCGCTCCGGCCCGCCTCGCTCGAAGGAGAGCTGCTCCATGACCTGCGTCCAGCCGTTTCCGACCGCGCCGAGCACGCGGTGTGCCGGCACCCGGACGTGGTCGAACGTCACCTCGTTGAAGTGGTGCTCTCCGGCGAGGTCCACGATCGGCGCCACGGTGATGCCGGGCGAGGACATGTCGACGATGAACTCCGTCAGCCCCTGGTGCTTGCGCTCGACCGCGTCCACCGGCGTCGTGCGGGCGAGCACGTAGATGTGCGTCGCGCGATGTGCGTTGCTGGTCCAGATCTTTCGTCCGGTCAGCTCGTAGCCGCCCTCGACCTCGACCGCACGGGTGCGGACCGCCGCGAGGTCCGACCCCGCCTCCGGTTCGCTCATGCCGAGGCAGAACAGGAAGTCCGCCGACGCGATCCCCGGCAGGATCTCCGCACGCAGCCGCTCGCTTCCGTGCCGGAGGATGGCGGGGCCGATCTGCCGGTCCGCGACCCAGTGCGCGGCCACCGGGGCACCGGCGCGCAGCAGCTCCTCGGTCACCGCGAGCCGGGCGACGTTGCTTGCGCCCGACCCGTAGGGCTCCGGCCAGGTCATCCCGAGCAGGCCACGCGCGGCGAGCTCCTTGCTGAACTCCACGTCCGCGCTACGCAGCCACGCATCGCTGCGGGGCACGAACCGGCCGGCCGCGCGCCAGGAGTCGATGAGCCCACGCACATCCCGGCGGAGCTGGTCCAGGCCGCGGTCGCTGGTCTTGGTCGACATGTCCCTCCTCGCCATATATGGGGTCATAATATGCATGAAAATGCAGCGAGGACAAGAGCAGCATCCGGCTCTGGGGTGGACCTGGGCACGTATGTCTGCTGTGGACGGTCCGGGCACATTGAGGGCCGCGCGCTTGTTGGCGACACGGTGGGCGGGGAAGCCTCAGCGGAGGATCGTGACCCGGCGCCGCGGGGCTCGCTCGTACTCGTGGTGCGCCCGGTGGATATCGGTCAGCGCGAAGCTGAGCGACTCGGGTATGGCCAGGTCTCCTCGCTCCAGCAACCGGGCAAGCGTGTCGAGCATGGGACCGGACTCGCGGGTCAGGACCGTCGCACCCGTCCTGCCGGACAGGCTGGGTAGCTGCCCCGGCACGACGGTCACGTAGTGGCCACCCGGCCGCAGCGCGGACGCGAAGTCTCCACCGGCCGCGTCGATGATGCCGTCAACGGTGTCTGGCGGCACGCAGCCGACATGCGGTTCGCTGACCGCACCGGCGGGGAGGCCCGCCACCTGGTCGGCCTGGCGAACGAGGCCGTGCACGACGACGCCGTGGTGGCGCAGCAGTTGAACCGCGAGCCTGCCGACCGCGCCCGCCGCGCCGGTGACCAGGACATGCGCTCCGGGACGAGGCCCGAGGGCCTGGACCGCCTGCAGGGCCGTCAGTCCCGCGAGCGGTAGTTGCGCGGCGACGGCGGCATCGATCCCAGCGGGGGCGCGAGCGATCGACGTCTCGGGCAGGCACACGAGCTCCGACCAGCAACCGCGCCCGGTGGACGCCATCGCGGACATCGCGATGACGCGGGTGCCCGCACGGAACTGTCCGGCACCTCGTGCGACGGTCCCCACGAGGTCGTAGCCCAGCGTGTACGGAGCCGTGCCGGCGCGCGGGGCGATCGCGCCGCTGCGGATCTTGACGTCGGCGGGGTTGATCGCCGACGCCTCGAACTCGATGAGGACCTCACCCGGCGCGGGGGCCGGCTCCGGTACCTCGCGCACACGAAGGGAGTCCACGGGGCCGGGCTGGTCGAACTGCACCGCGAGCATGTCAACCGCTCCTTGCCGCGAGCCCGAGCTGGAGCAGCGTTTCCCAGTCGGGGATCTTCGTCCGCTCGCGACTCGACCGCCGGCCACGCGCGATCTCGTCGCTGTCGATCCTCAGCCAGCCATCGTAGTGAACGGGCCGCACACCGCGTCCGGCAAGCAGCATGTCGATCGTCTCGGCGGCGACGCCTTTCCGCGCCACCGCGGCGGTTTTCAGGTCCTCGACCAGGCTGCGGACGGTCTCGGCGGAGTCGATCCGGTTGGTGCCGATGACGCCCGACGGTCCGCGCTTGAGCCAGCCCGCCACGTACTGCCGGGGCACGATCGCGCCCGCGGGGTCCACAATCCGGCCCCGGTCGTGGGGAACGGTGCCCTGTCGGTCGTCGAACGGCAGATCGGGAACCGGCACGCTGCGGTATCCCACGGATCGCACGACCAGCTGCACCGCAACGGTGGCGCATTCCCCGGTGCCCCGCAGCGACCCGTCGGCATCGACGGCCGTGTGTTCGACGCGCAGCGCCTCGACCGCGCCGTCGCCGAGGATCCCGACCGGCTTCGACCAGAAATGGAAACGGATCTTCCTCGTGTCCGCCCTGCGAGTGCGTTTCGCGAGATCCTCGAAGGCCGCCAGGTTGGCGCGGGCCTGCTTGTCCGCGGCGGCGGCGTCAGCGCGCGCGAGCACGGCCGGATCGAGCACGACGTCGACGGCCGGGAGGTCACCCAGCTCGCGCAGCTCCTTGGCGGTGAACTTGGCATGCTCCGGGCCACGGCGGCAGAAGACGTGCACCTCGCGTACGGCGCTTGCGCCCAGCTGATCGAGGACGTGCGACGGCATGTCCGTGTGCCTCGCGAGCTCGTCCCTGGTCTTCACCAGAATCCGGGCGACATCGAGTGCGACGTTCCCGGCGCCGATCACGGCCACCGACTCGGCGGCCGGATCGAAGCCGCCGCGAGCGTCGGGATGCGCGCTGTACCACGACACGAGCTGCGTCGCGGAACACACACCGCGGAGATCTTCGCCGGGCACGTCAAGACGCCGGTCCCGCGAGGCACCGGTGGCGTAGACCGTCGCGTCGTAGTTCTCCTCCAGAAACGCCCGGTCGATGTCCGATCCCAGGTGCACGTTCCCGAGGTAGCGGACGCGTGCATGCTCGAGTATCCGCCGCAAGCTGCGGACAACCGTCTTGATCCGCGCGTGGTCCGGCGCGACTCCGTACCGGACGAGGCCGTAGGGCGTGGGGAGCCGGTCGAAGATGTCGACCTCCACGTCCAGCTCCTGCTGTCGCACGAGCTCGTCGGCGGCGTACAGTCCCGCCGGGCCGGAGCCGACCACCGCGACCCGGAAATCAGGCATGACAGGCGTTTTCCACCAATGTGGTGTCCGCCCCGACGCGCCCGAGTTCCCGCGCTCCCCCAGGCATGCCGAGCGGCTCACTTCGTCCACTGAGGACGGCCGAGAAGAAGGCGCCGTTGTCGGACACGTGCTGCTGTTGCCCTGGTTCCACCTCATCCTCGTACGCGATCGCCTCGACCGGGCACTCCGGCTCGCACGCGCCACAGTCGATGCACTCGTCGGGGTGCACGTACATCTTGCGGGCACCCTCGTAGATGCAGTCGACGGGACAGGCCTCCATGCAGCTCTTGTCGAGGACGTCGATGCAGCTACCGGTTATCACATAAGCCATGGCTTCTCCTGCGGTCCGTCAGTGCTCGTGCACGATGACGCCACGGATGTTGTGGTGATTCTCCAGGTCCTCGTATCCCTGGTTGACCTGCTCGAGCGAGTAGGTCCGCGTGATCAGCTCATCGAGCTTGACGTGCCCGCTGCGGTAGAGGCTGAGCAGCTTCGGGATGTCGTACACCGGATTGCAGCCGCCGTAGAGCGATCCCTGGATGCGCTTGCTCCACAGTGCCAGCTGCACGCCGGACAGCTCGATGGTCGCGTCCTCGAACTGTCCCATCGACGTGATCACGATCGTGCCACCCTTCGACGTCGCCTCGGCGGCGTCGGAGACGGCCTGCGCGGTCAGGTCGCCGATCGTGACGATCGTGCTGTCGGCGCCGACCCCGCGGGTGAGCTCGGTGACGAGCGCGAGTGCTTCGGCGGCCGAACCGACGGCGTGGGTGGCGCCCAGCCGTTTGGCGGCCTCCTGCTTGAGGGGCACGGGGTCGACCGCCACGAGGAACTGCGCACCGGCGTAGGCCGCGCCCTGCACCGCGTTGATGCCGATACCGCCGATGCCGTAGACGACCACGGTGTCGCCCGGCCGGACGTTCGCGGAGTTCACCGCGGAGCCCCAGCCGGTCGGCACACCGCAGCCGACCAGGGCGGCCTTGTCCAGCGGCAGTCCGTCCTCGATGGGGATGACCGAGTCCTGGTGGACGGTGGCGTACTGGCTGAACGTGCCGACCGTCATCATCGAGCCGTAGTCACCGTGCTTGCCACGGAAGGGAAAGCGCCCGCTCGGCAGGTGACCGTCGAGCCCGTGCGCACCGAGGTCGCACAGGCGCGAGTTGCCAGTCGCACACCACCGGCAGCGCCCGCAGACCGGGAAGAAGGACGCGACGAACTTGTCGCCGGGCTTGACGTTGCGTACCTTCGAGCCGATCTCCAGTACCTCGCCCGCCGCCTCGTGGCCGAACACCATCGGCGCCCGGAAAGGCAGGTGGCCCTTGACCATGTGCAGGTCCGAGTGACACAGCCCGGAATAGTCGTAGCGGACGAGGACCTCGAACTCCTCCGGCGCGACCACTTCGAGTTCCTCGATCTCGAACGGCTTTCCCGCCTCGTACAGGACGGCGGCTTTGGTTTTCATCTCAACATCCTTGGTGTGATGGGAACGGTGGAGGGTTTCGCGGACCGGCTACCCCGCGGGTGGAACCGAGAGGACCAGACCATATGCCCGGTTCGCCAGCTTCGGTTCGAGACTGACCTGGATCGACTTCTGCTCGGTGTACTCGTCGAGCGCGCCCGCCCCGAGCTCGCGGCCGAGGCCGCTCTGCTTGTAACCGCCGAACGGGTAGTCCTGGCTGGTCATGTGCCAGTCGTTGATCCACACCGAGCCGGCTTCCAGCTGCCGTGCGACCTCGAACGCCTTACCGGGATCCCGGCTCCAGACGCCCGCGGACAGGCCGTACTCGGTGTCGTTGGCGATCTTGATGGCCTCGTCCACCGTGTGGTAGCGGAGGACCGACAAGACCGGGCCGAAGATCTCCTCGCGCGCGACCGTCATGTCGTTGGTCACGTTCGTGATCACCGTGGGCTCGACCCAGAATCCCTTTTCGAACGCCGGTCCCTCCGGAACGCCGCCGCCGAGCACCACCGTCGCACCCTGCTCCCGCGCCGATTCGATGTAGCGCAGAACCTTGTCCCGCTGGACTCCGTTGATGAGCGGGCCGACGTCGGTGGCCGGGTCGAGCGGGTTGCCGATCCGCTGCGTCCTGAGCCGCTCGACCATGCGGCGCACGAACTCGTCATGGATCGAGTCCGGGAGGAGCAACCGGGTGCCCGACTCGCAGGCCTGCCCCGAGTGCATCATGAACGCCCAGATGGAACCGTCCACGGCCATGGTCAGGTCGGCATCGTCCAGGACGATGTTGGCGCCCTTCCCGCCGAGCTCCAGCGTCACCCGCTTCAGGTTGCCCGCACCGGCGGTGAGCACGTCCTTCCCGACCGTGGTGGAGCCCGTGAACGACACCTTCCGCACGTCGGGGTGCGCGGCAAGATGTGCGCCCACGTCGGCCCCGTCACCGGTCACGACGTTGAAGACCCCGTCCGGCAGGCCCGCGGCCTGCAGCTCCCGTGCCAGCTCCAGTGCGCCGAGCGGCGTCTTCTCGTCGGGCTTGAGCACCACCGAGTTACCCGCGGCGAGTGCCGGCATGACCTTCCAGATGGCCAGCGCCAACGGGAAGTTCCACGGCACGATCGCGACGCAGACGCCGAGTGGTTCACGCCTGGTCACCCCGCCCATCAGTATCGGCCCCACGACCGGGCCCGGACGTTCGAACTCGTACTTGGTCAGCACCTCGGCGAAATACCGGGTGTTGCTGACCGGCATACCGGCGACGAAGGCGTTCGAGAGCTTGAGTGGCGCGCCGCCCTCGCGGGTGCCGAGCGCGGTCAGCTCGTCGCCACGCCGCTCGATCGCGTCCGCGGTCTTCTCGAGGACGCGGGCCCGTTCGCGGGCGGACATGGTTCGCCAGACGCCGGATTCGAAGGCGCGTTTCGCCGCCGCGACAGCGGCATCGGCATGCCGCACCCCGCCCTTGGCGGCGGTCGCGACAAGGTCCTCGTTCGCCGGGTCGATGATCGAGTAACGTTCGTCGGTGTCGACCCACTGACCTCCGATGAACATCTTGTAGTGCTGCACGCCGGAGTCCGCTGACTTCCGTGACGTGGTCTCGACGGCGGTGCTCATAGCAGCTCTTCCTTGTCTCGCATCAGGTCTGCCTGTTCTGGTCGGATCGGCATCACGAGCCGAGCTCGACAAGGAGCTTCTCCGGGCCACGCGTGAACAGGCCGACGTCCTTCGGTTCGAAACCGTCCGCGAACCGGATGTCCGGGTACTTCTCGAACAGCTGGGTGAGCGCCGTCTCCGCCTCGCGCTTCGCCAAGAGCGAGCCCACGCAGAAGTGCCGTCCCAGCGCGAAGGCGATGTGGTCCGCGGACCCCACGAACGCGTGGTCGACCGAGACGTCCTCACGGAAGATGTCGAACCTGTCGGGGTCGGAGTACCTGCGCTCGTCGCGGTTCGCCGCACCGTTGACACAGGCGACCACGCTGTTCGCGGGAATGACCCCGCCCGCGACATCGACATCCGCGGTGGCCGTGCGCAGGATGATCTGCACCGGCGGGTGATACCGCAGGTTCTCCACGAGGGCACGGGTGGCCAGCGACGGGTCGGCCCGGACCGAGTCCAACTGCTCGGGATGCTGCAGCAGGTGCTTGATCGTGCTCGCGATCGCCTTGTCCGTCGTCTCGCCGCCGGCGATCAGCAGCAGGCCGATCAGCGCCTTGATCTGCTCGTCGGACAGCCGCTCGCCCTCGAGCTCGGTGTAGCAGAGCCGGGAGATCAGGTCGTCGCCAGGGTTCGCGCGGCGGTCGGCGATGATCGGCAGGATGTAGGCCGGGTAGTCCCGCTGCGTCCGCATGCCCCACGCGTGGATCTCGGGATCCTGGGTCAGGTTGGACAGGAAGGCCATGAGCGAGGAGTACCAGTCGTGGAACTTCGGCAGGTCGTCCTTGGGCAGGTCGAGCATCTTGACGATCACGTTGATGGGGAACCACTTGGTGAAGCTCTCCACCAGATCGACCGGCCGCTGCGCGGGAAACTCCGCGATCATCTCGGTGGCGAGCTGGTCCACCTTCGGCAGCAGGTCGTCGAGGTAGCGGCCACGCAGGGCCGGGGTGATCAGCTTCCGGTTCACCGTGTGCTCGCGTCCCGACATCTGGATGACGGTCTTGCCGATCACCGGCTCCATCTGGAACGCGTAGTTCTCGTTGCTGAATGCCTGCGAGTCGCGGTAGATGCGGGCGACGTCCTCGTAGCGGCTGACGAAGTAGTAGCCGCTGACCTCGTGGTGCAGGAGCGGATAGTGATCGCGCATGATCTTGTAGTACTTGTGCGGGTCCTGAGCGAACTCGTCCGAAAGTACGTCGGGCATGTCCGGAGTAACTACAGTCACCACATTCTCACTTCTCGTCGTTGAGGATGGCGTGTGGTGACGAGAATCCCACCGCGGCCCAGGCCGCGACGGCGTATTTCTACTCGAATCACTACCTGCGTTCCACGCCCGCGTGCGCAGGTACCCCGCCAAGGAGCATTACCGGCTGTGTCGGCGCAGTATATTCTGGGTCGGTCCGCTCTCCTTCCCAAGACGATGACGTCGGGCACGGAGGTTTCATGTCCAGAGACGGCATAGCGCCCCCGCGTGGTCATGGATTCGAGCGTGAAGTGACGAGCTTTGTCGGGCGCCGCAAAGAAGTAGCCGACGTCAAAGGGATCCTGTCCTCGTCCCGGCTGGTCACGCTGACCGGTGTCGGCGGTGTGGGCAAGACGCGGCTGGCCTGCCGCGTGGCGGCCGAGCTGCACCGTGCCTTCGCCGACGGTGTCTGGCTCGTGGAGCTCGCTGAGGTGTCCGACCCGGAGCTCGTCGGGTTCGAAGTCGCCGAGACGCTGGGTATCCGCAATGCCGCGCTCGAGGATCCGGGCAAGGCGCTGCTCAAATTCGTCGAGGACAAGCGACTGCTCATCGTCCTGGACAACTGCGAGCACCTGCTCGCCGCCTGCGGCACGCTGGCTCACCACATCGTGCGCCACGCGCCGGGTGTCAAGATCCTGGCCACCAGCCGGGAGCCGCTGGGCATCCTGGGCGAGACGACCTTCCAGGTGCCCCCACTGTCACTGCTCGAGACGCCGGGCGACGCCGACGGCGGCGTGGTCAACTTCGGCTCCGAAGCGGTCGAGCTGTTCACGGAACGCGCGTCATCGGTCTTCCCGGGTTTCTCCCTCGACGAGGAAGGGCAACGCGCCGTCGCCGCGCTGTGCCAGCGGCTCGACGGGATTCCGCTCGCCATCGAACTGGCCGCCGTGCGCATCCGCTCGTTCTCCGTGGAACAGCTGCTCTCCCGCCAGGGCGCGCTGTTCGACCTGCTCACGCAGGGAAACCGCGGCGGGCCCGTCCGCCATCAAACCCTTCGCGGAGCCATCGACTGGAGCTTCAACCTCTGCACGCCGCGGGAACAGGCGCTCTGGGCGCGTCTTTCGGTATTCAGCGGCGGGTTCGCGCTCGAGGCCATCGAGGGCGCGTGTACCGACGAGACGATCGAGACACCGGGCGTGCTCGACATCGTCGCCGGCCTGATCGACAAGTCGATCATCGTCAGGCAGGGATCGGGTATCCGCGCCAGGTACCGGATGTTGGAGAGCATCAAGGCATACGGGGCGGCGAAGCTGGCCGAGCAGGGTGACGGGCAGACGTGGCGACGGCGGCACCGCGACTACTACCTGCGGGCCGCCGAGGCGGGCGACAGCCAGTCCGCCGGCCGGGGGCAGATCGAATGCAGCCGCCGGCTCCAGCTGGAACGCGCGAACCTGCGATCCGCGCTCGAGTACAGCCTTTCCACTCCCGGCGAGTACCACGCGGGCCTGAAGATGGCGGGCTCGTTGTGGTTCTTCTGGAACGCCTGCGGATACCTCCAGGACGGCCGCCGGTGGATCGAACGGGCGCTGGAACTCGATCCCGAGCCCAGCCCGGAACGGGCGAAGGCACTGTGGGTGGTGGGCTGGTACGCGATGGTGCAGGGCGACACCGGAGCCGCGAACCGATATCTGCAGGAGTGTACGGCTCTCGCCGACCTGATCGACGACGAGTCGGCGCGGGCATTCGCCCTCCAGTTCCGCGGCACCACCGAACAAATCGCGGGGAACGTCGCGCACGCATTGGAACTCCTCAGCTCCGCCACCTCCTACCACGGATCCGCCGACCGGGCGCACTGTCTCGGCATCCTCTGCCATGCGCAGCTCGCCTTCGCCTACTGCGTGTCGGGTGAGCTGGAGCGGGCACTTCACCTGTGCGAGCACGCCGTCGAGCTGGGGACGCGCCTCGGCGAGCTGTTCGCGACCTCATGGAGCCTGTGGGTGCAAGGCCTTGCCCGGTGGCTTCAGGGCGATCTCGGCAAGGCGCGAGACGCCCTGCTGGCCGGGATCGAACTGAAGCAGGAGCTGCACGACTGGCTGGGTATCGCCACCTGCACGGAGGTGCTCACCTGGATCGCGATCAAACGAGGCGAGCCGAGCCGGGGCGCCCGCCTTTTCGGCATCGGTCGCAGGCTCAGCGGTGAGGTCGGCAGCCTCCCGCTGTTCGGTAGCTCGGTCCTGGTGAGCACCCGCGCGAGGTTCGAGCGGGTGGCGCGGGAACAGCTCGGCGATGTGCGCTTCGACCAGCTCGCCAGGGCCGGGGAGCAGCTGGACCACGACGAGGCCATCGCCTTCGTGCTGGGTAAGGACTCCGGTTCCGCCCCGCAACGCACAGCGCCCGCGGTTGACCTTCATCTCACCAGGCGCGAGATGGAGGTGGCCAAGCTGATCTCCGCCGGACTGTCCAATAAGGAGATCGCCGAAAGCCTGGTCATCTCGCAGCGCACGGCGGAAGGCCACGTGAACCGGCTGCTCACGAAGACCGGGCATCGGTCGCGCATGCAGCTTGCCGCCTGGATGGGCAGGCACGAAGGCTTTCAGGCGTGAGCGCGCGCCCGGAACCGGCTCTGCAGGAACAGCTCCAGCGAAAGCGCGTCCGTCAACGGTAGTTCGAGCCCGCGGCGGACCGCCTGCTTCATCAGGTCGATCGCGTGTCCGTCCTTGCCCGCCACCTCGCGCGCGAGGCCCAGCGTCGCGGCGTCGAGCTCGGGACGCGGGACCGAGAACGCCGCCAGCCCGAACTGTGCCGCCTCGGCACCGGTCATCCGGCGACCCGTGAGGAGGTAGAACAGCCCGCGCGACTGCCCGATCTTGCGCGGCAGCCGCTGGGAACCACCGGCGCCGGGCAGGATCGGGCGGTTGATGTGCTCGTCGCCGAGCGAGGCGTCGGCTGCGGTGACGACGATGTCACACGCGAGCGCCGTCTCCAGCCCTCCGGCGAGCGCGTACCCGTGTACCGCCGCGATGACGGCCTGCGGCGCCGTCGAAAGCTTGGTACACAAGCTGTTCAGGCTGTCCTGGAAGGCCGCGTGTGCGCCGCGGTCCCGCAAGCCGCCGGCCCACTTGAGATCGGCGCCCGGACAGAAGGACGTGCCCGCACCGCGCAGCACGAGCACGCGCACATCCGGATGCCGGCCGGCCGCCCGGTCCAGCTCGGCGATCAGCCGGTGCACCAGCTCACCGTCGAGCGCGTTGAGCCGCTCCGGCCGGTTGAGGGTCAGTACCCGCACACCGTCGCCATGGTCCTCGACGAGCAGGCAGTCGCCGGTCACGCCGGGCCACCCACCCAGCGGACGCTCTCGTCGAGGGGCGCACGGGTCGTGCGGAACGAGTTCGCCGGATGGTCCTCGTCGCGGCGGCCGAAGGGAATACCGCACAGGACAAGGTGGTCCTCCGGGATGTCGAAGTAGTCCCGGACGAACGGCGCGTGGTTCGCGATCGCCGCCTGCGCGATCGCGCCGAGGCCGAGGCTCTCCGCCGCGTAGAGGAAGGTCGCGACGTACAGGCCGCAATCCAGTGCCCCATAGGTGCCCAGCTCGGCCGGCGTCGTCACGAGAGCGAAGTGCGGGGCGCCGAAGAACGCGTAGTTCTCCCGAGCCTGCCGGGCGCTCGCCGCCCGATCCCCGCGTGCTACCCCGACCGCCTCGTACAGCGCCCATCCCGATGCGCGCCTGCGGTCGAGCCGCTTGCCCGAATAGCCGACCGGCTTCGGGAAATCCGGCGCAGGCGGGTGTCGCTCCGACTCGTCCACGTGCCGCAGCAGCGCACTGCGGAACTCGTCGGTCGCCTGTCCCGACGTGACGATCAGTTGCCACGGTTGGGTGTTGCACCACGAGGGTGCGCGCTGCGCGGTGCACAGCAGCGCCTCCAACTCCGCCGCGGTCAGCGGTTCCGGCAGGAACGCGCGGCAACTGCGGCGCACCTCCACCAGCCGCCGGAAACCGTCCGGGTCCACGCCTGTCGTCATCGGTCTCCAGTCCTCCTCGGCGAAACCACCCGGTCAGATCACGCCGCGGCTGCGGAGACCCTCGATTTCCTCGGCGGTGTAGCCCTCTTCGGCGAGGATCTCGGTGGTGTGCTCCCCGAGCGCGGGCGCGCCCACCGGATGATACGGCCGCTCGCCGTCGATCTCGAACGGCGCCCGGAGCATCCGCAGCGGGCCCGCGTTCGACGGGATGTCTTCGGCGTAGATGTTCTCGTTGTTCTCGGTGAAATACGCGAGCGACTCCTCCATCTCGAGGACAGGCGCCACCGGCACGTCCGCCTCGCGGAGGATCGCCAGCCATTCCTCGGCCGGGCGCCGGGACAGCTCGTTGTCGATGATCTCCTTGAGCTCCCGCCGGTTGCGCACCCGTGCGGTGTTGTCCGCGACACGCGGGTCGTGCTCGAGATCCGGCCGGTCCAGTGCGACGCACAAACGGTGCCACGACTCGTTGTGGAACGCCCCGATCACCAGGTACTTGCCGTCGCCCGTCGTGTAGGCCTCGTACGGTGCGAGCTGCGGGTGCCCACTGCCCTGCCTGCGGAACTTCGGGGTGCCGTTCAGCACGCTGGCGGTGTAGTTCGGCATCATGGCGTAGGCGGCGTCCAGCAGCGAGGTCTTGAGCCGGGCGCCGTCGCCGGTGTCCTTGCGGCGCAGCAGCGCGGCGAGGATGCTGATCAGCGCCATGCAGGACGCCGCGGCATCGACGACGGGCGTTCCCGTCTTGGCGGGCGGGCCGTCCATGTCACCGGTCATCGCCATCAGACCGGAGTACGCCTGTGCGGTGATGTCGTTGCCGGACTCCTGCTCGAAACCCTTGGTCCCGCCGAAGGCGGACACCGAGCAGTAGACGATGTCCGGCTTGACGGCCTTGACGTCCTCATAGGACAGACCCCAGCTGTCCATCATGCCGGGCCGGAAGTTCTCCAGCAGGACGTCCGCCGAGCGGCACATCCGCAACGCGACGTCCCTGCCCTCGGCGGTGCGCAGGTCCAGCGTCATGCCCCGCTTCCCACGGTTGATGCCGAGGAAGTAACCGCTCTTGCCGTTGACCATGTGGTCGGTGAAGCGGATGAGGTCTCCCCGCTTGACCTTTTCGACCTTGACGACGGTCGCACCCATGTCCGCCATCAACATCGCCGCATAGGGGGCCGCCAGCGCCGAACCGAAGTCCAGCACCTTGACCCCGTCGAGAATTCCCATCCTTGCTCCTATTTCGTGCGCCGCACGCGGCGGTGCGGTCCGTGCGGCGTCACCGCAGGCTCTTGGCGGCCACCGCTCGCTCGATCGCGGCTTCCAGGCCGCGGTTCTTCCGCTCCCGCAGGAAGTTGAACTCCCCTTCGCGGAAATGGATCGTCGAGGACATGGCGGTCATCATGGCCGCGGTGGCGAATCCCGCCCCGATGCCCATCTTCTCGGTGGAGGCGAGTGTCAGGTACTTCTCCGCGGCGATGCCGTCCCGCATGATGGTGCTGACCGTGCGCGCCACGTCCATGGCGCCCTCGGTGCTGCCACCCTTCGGCACCACCTGGTTCACCAGTCCCGCGGCGAGTGCCTGGTCCGCGCTCCATTCCGCGCCCGCGAACATCAGCTCGTTGGCGCGTTTGCGTCCTACCGTCGCCAGCAGCATGGAGACGTCGCCGTCCACGCCGACGTGCTGCCACCGCGGGTTGGCGAACACCGCGTCCTGCGCGGCGACGACGATGTCGCAGAACAACGCGAGGTTCAGGCCGACGTCGTGACACCGGCCCTTGGCCCCGAGCACCGTCACCTTGGTGCAGCCCAGGATCCTCGCGTAGATGCCGTCGCGTCCCCAGAAGTGGTCGCCGGCGGCCCGCAACCTGGCCCGGAGGCTGGGCACGCGATCCTCCGGCACTCCAGGGACATTCTCGTGGTACCCGCCCACCTCGGCCGGATCGAGGCCCGCGGTGACGTCGGGTCCCTCCGCATCGACGACGATCACCGTGATGTCGTCGTTCTTTTCGGCCGCCGTCAGCGCTTGCCCGAACTCCGCGCACATCGCGAGCGTGAAGGCGTTCGCTTCCGCGGCACGGTCGATGACGATCCGCGCCACGCGTGGCACATCGGTCGCCTGGAGGTACACGTGGCGCCGCACGTCCGTCACCACCTCGTCCCCAATCCGGTCGTCGCGGCCTCGACCGCGTCGAAGTCCCGCCCGACGCCGACGACATCGAACGCCGCGCCGATGTTCATCTTCGACACGGTCAGCCCGTCGAGTGGCATGAGCGCCACCCGGCGGCCGAGCGTCGTCGTCGCCTCGCGCAGCCCCGCCCCGTCAACGACCTCGTTGACGAAACCCGCCGTGCACGCGTCGTCGCAGGCCAGGAAGCCGCCCCGCAGCATCCACGCCTTCGTGCGGTTCGCCCGCATGGTCAGCACGGCCAGCGGGAAGTTGGCCTCCGGGACACCGAACGGCGAGGCGAACCGGCTGTCCGGGCTCGCCAGCACGAAGTCGGCGCCGAGGCACAGCGCCGACGCGGTGGGGCCGCAGGTGCCGTCCACCTCCGCGATGACGACCTTCTTGCAGTAGGTGACGACCTGGTGCAGGCCACGCACGCCGGTGTAGCAGTGGTGCTCACCCGGCTCGGCGTCACCCGGGGCAGGCACGTCCGAGGTGGCGGCGAGGCCCGCGAGGACGATCGCCTTGGTCGCGTCGTCGTCCGCCGCCGCCAGCAGCGCGTCCCGCAACGCCTCGCCCGCGGCGACCTCGCGGCGGTCGAGCGCCCCGGGGTCGGGCACCGTGATCCGCACGACGTGCTCGGCCACGATCTCGGTGGAAACGTTCACCGCTGACCACCGGCGGCCGCCGCCCGCTCCTTGTCCTGACGGAGCGCGCCGCCAACGCCGCCCTCACGCACGGCCTTCCAGAAGCTCAGCTCGTCGCTGTTCGAGCGCATGAAATGCGAGGCCAGCAAGCCGCTGACGACCGGGACGTTGTTGTCCATCAGCGAGTCGCCGAGCTTGATCCGCGACTTCAGCCGCGCCAGCTCCGCCGCCGGCCGGGACGCGATCTCCAGTGCGATCCGCTCGGTGTCGGCGGCCAGCTCCGCGAGCGGACTGACGTGGCAGGCGAACCCGCAGTCGAACGCCTGCCGGGCGTCCATAATGGACCCGGTGTAGCCGGAGAAGCGGGCCGCCTTCGCGCCGATCAGCCGATTGAGGTTCAGGCTGGCGACCGAACTCGCCGGCCCGAGGAACCGGGCCTCGAGCGCCCCGATCTTTGCGTCGTCCGCGACGATGACGAGGTCGCTCTTGGCCGCCAGCAGGAAGTACGCGGCGGCGGCGCAGAATCCCTGTACCTGGGCGATGACCACCTTGGGCGACCGGGCGATGACCTGGCTGAAGCTCGTCCGCCCCCAGGTCAGCTCCGACGAGTAGCGGTAGGCATGGGTCACCGTGAACCGCTTGTAGTCCCCGCCGCGCTGGCCCCAGTCCTCGTTGATCTCGTTGCCGCTGGAGAACGACGGGCCGTTGCCACGCAGCACGACGACCTTGATCCGGTCGTCGAGTGCGAGCTCGTCGAAGATGTCGGCGATGCGGTCACGCATCGGGACGCTCAGCGCGTTTCGCTTCTCCGGGCGGTTCAACGTGATCCACGCCAGGCCGCGTTCCGGCTCGAGGTCGAGCAGGACGAGGGACTCGGCCGCGGCGAGGCTCTCCGCGTTACCCCACCGAGGTCTGCCCATGGGTCGGCTCCTTTCTCAGCGTCCGCGCGTGGTTCAGCTCTGCGCGCGGAACTTGGCCGGGTAGTTCGGCGGCAGGTCGGCGTCGGACAGCGGGGTCACGGACGTGGGGAACACGTACCGGTCCTCGCCGAGCGCCTTGCCTTCGTCGTTGAACTCCCAGAACACCACCGTGCGGCCGGCGAGCAGGAAGTGCGTCGCGCCGGGGTGGCCGTCCTGCGCGAAGCCCAGCTTCTGCGCGACGGGGGCGGGCAGGATCTGGCGGTAGGTCCCCTCGGTGACGATCTCGGTGTCCGAGACCACCACGCGCGTCTTCTTCGACTCGATGACGTACGAGCCGTTCGCGACCATTTCCGCGTAGTTCGCCTTGACCTGTTCGAGCCCCTTCGGGCCGGTGTCCTCGGTGGTGTTGGCGAACACGCCGTACTCGTGGTAGTCCGGGTTCTCCGACAGCGTTGGCATGACCATGTCGAGATCGGCCAGCACCTCGCCCTTGGAGTGGTGGACGACTGTCTCGAGGTGCTCCCGCTGCTGCGGCGTCTTGGCCTTGTCCATGTGCTGTTCGAAGCTGGTGTAGGTCAGCGCCGGGTCGAAGTCGTCCAATGCCATCTCGGTTCCTCCGTATCTGGACTGTGCCGTATCGATGGTCAACATCCGGATTTATTTAACATGACGAAATGTTAGGCCGTCCACGGGCACCGCGTCAACGCCGGGCGTCGCGCAGAACCTGGATGGCGAAGGCCGGGCAGGCGTCGGCGGCCGCTTCGGCCTGGTCGGCCTCCTCGCCGGTCACCCGCGTCTTCGCCACGACCACGGTTCCGTTGTCGTCGAGGTCGAACACCCCGGCCGCGGTGACCACACAGTTCCCGGCACCGATGCACACTTCCGCATCCGCGCTGACCTCGGCGGGACCGCTCACGATTCCGCCCTCCTCTCTGTATCCTCGCGGGGTTCCGCACCCAACCGGTCCTCCTCCGCGGCGCTCCTGCGTCACGCGCGCTCCGTGCGGTCCTCATGTCACATACCACTGTGCGGGCCTGTCGCCTGCCCGCCGGATACTGCCCGTCACCTGCAGGTGCCGCAGGTGGGCCAGCGTTTCCGCGAGTGCGAGGCGGCGGCGTCCGCCTGTCGTGGCCGCCCAGCCCCGCGACCAGGCGACCACCGCCGCGATCTCCCACACGGTGCCGGAGCCCAGCTCCCGCACCGCCGTCGCGATCTCCGCCAGACGTGCCGTGTGATGCCCTTCCAGCGCGCTGATCCGCGCACGGGCGCCGCGGAAGCGGTACTCGTGCGCGGGCAGGACCTCGACCTCGTCCCCGAGCGAGCCGAGCCTGGACACCGATCGCAGGTACGTACCGAGTACGTCCTCGGCCGCGAGGTCGTACATCGCGACGTTGGTCGTGATTCGCGGCAGCAGGTGGTCGCCGGTCAACGCGATGCCGGCGTCCGGCTCGACGAACGTGAGATGACCCGGCGTGTGCCCCGGCGTCCACAGCGCGCGCAGCGCGCGACCGGGCACCAGGCCGGTCACGTTCTCGTCGATGTCGCGATCCGGCAGGGTCCGCGCGAGTGACCGCAGCATGCGCTCGTCACGGTGCAGCCCCGGCCGCTCCGAGCCGGGGACACCGGCGATGTCGAACAGTGTGTCGTCACTCGTCCGGACCGTCGCCGGGTCGGCGTAACCGCGCAGGGTGGCGGCGTCCCGCGGATGCATCCCGATCCAGCAGCCGGACCGCTCGCGGACACGGCCCGCCAGGCCATGATGGTCCGAGTGCGCGTGCGACACGAGCACTCCGTCCACATCGGATGGTGCGAACCCGGCTGTGGCGAGACCTGCCACGAGCCCGTCCCATGCCGCGTCGTCCGGCCACCCCGGGTCGATCAGCACCGGCCCGTTGCGGCCATCCACCACGTAGCACAGCGTGTAGCGGAGCGGGTGACCGGTCATCGGGACCGGCACCGACCAGACCCCGTACGGGAGCTTCTCCACGGGCGGCGGCAGGTGGCACTGCCACGCCTCGTACTGCGCGGTCCCGGTGACGGTGACGGCCCCGCGTGGATCGATGCTCATCGCGCGCCGACCGCCCGGCCGAGCACTTCCTGGGTGGTCGCCAGCGCCCGCGACGCGGCTTCGGCAGGCCCGAACTCAGCGAGCGCGTCCGAGTACACCTCGACCGAGACGGTCGCGTCCAGGCCCGGCCGCGCCATCGCGGTCAGCCAGCCGGTCAGGTCGAACTCGCCTTCGCCGGGCAGCCGCCGGTTGTGCACGGCATCGTAGGCCCGGTTGGGGTCGTCCGGCGTGAGCGGGCCGTCGTTGATCTGGATCATCGCGATGCGTTCCGCGGGAACGGCCGTGAGAGCTTCGAAATCGGGCTTGCCACGGAAGAAGTGCCAGCTGTCGACACAAAGGCCGCCGTTGGGCCGATCCGCCGCCCGCACGATCGCTGCCGCCGTGCCGATGTCGGGTATGTCGGTGTAGGGCACGAACTCCAGCGCGACCCGCAGGCCGTGTGCCGCCGCGCGGTCGCACAGCGACCCGAAGGCATCGACCACGCCGTCCGCCGCCGGCGGCGCGGCGAACGTCCCGGCGGCCTGCACGTTGCGCACACCGAACACGTCGGCCAGGTGGAAGGCGGCCCGTTCCAGCTCCGGGTCGTGATAGACCAGGCCCGGTCGCTCGGGAACATCGGCCACGGTGCCTTCCGGCGCGGCGAAGCCGAACAGCACCTCGACCTCGTTGATGGAGACCCCGTGCCGGTGCAGCACACCGAGCAACTTCTCGTCGGTCCACCCGTCCCGGCGCAGCGCCAGGTACTCGCGCACCATGAGCCCGATCGAGGAGAAGCCACCGGCCGCCGCGGCGGCGACCCGTTCGGCGAACGGAGCGCGGACGGTACCCCACGCGAGCACGAGGGGCAGTCCGGTCAGGCAGGACGCGTTCCCGTCCGCGGTATCGCCCGCCATCAGAACGGGGGCAGCAGCGGGATTTCCTCGCCCGCGCTCACGAACCATCGCTGGACCAGGCGCTCGGCGATCTTCCACACCCCGGCACGCCGCTCGTAGATGTCCACATAGGTGCCGCCGACGAGGCTGACCTTGGTCTCGTCGTGGTGCTGGCACATGGCGAACACGTCACTGCGACCGGTCGCGCGGTCCGGCGACTCGAAGGACACGGTGTGGTTTGTCGTCCAGTGGTACGTCTGTTTCCACGCCTTGGCGATCACCTGCTGCGACTCGCGAATGCCGTCGGCTCCATGGAAATTGCCACGCCCGCCGGGAATGAGGTACGCCGCGTCCTCGTGCCACAGCCCCATGAAACGCTCGTTGTCCTTGCGGTCCACGCCTTCGCAGTATCCCGCGACGAGCGCGCTGATCGCGTTCCTGCTCTCGATTTCGTCGATGCGCTCCTCGAGAGTGCGCTTTGTTGCGTGGGTCATTCCCGTCCACCTCCTGATAGATCACTAAGTGAAGTATTCTGAAACAGCACGGTGTGGGGCAGGCGATGAGGAGACCGATGAGCCGGGAAAGACAAGCCGGGCACCCGAACGGTGCGTCCGCGCGCCGGCGTGCCACTCGGAAGCTGGATGTCAGCCAACGTGACCTGACCGCGCTGCGGATGACGCTCGGCCGGCTCGGCCGCCTCCTGCGGCAGCAGAGCGCCGACGATCTGACCTACGCGCTGATGTCCCTGTTGCTCACCATCGCCCGCACTCAGCCGGTCACCGCTGGTGATCTCGCCGTCGCCGAGGGGGTGTCGCCACCGTCCGTGACGCGATCGCTGAACCGCCTGGTGGCGCTCGGTTTCGTCACCCGCGAGCCGGACCCGGCCGATCGGCGGGCCGCCGTCATCCGGCTGACGGACGAGGGCGAAACCGAGCGAGAAGCCATCCTGCGCAACCGGGAGCTGTGGCTGGCCGAGCACCTGGCCCGGATTTCCGAGGAGGACCTGCGGATCATCCTCGCGGCGCTGCCCGCGCTCGGCCGGCTGGTGGAGGTCGGGCTCCTGGACGAACAGGACACATCCGAGTTCTGACCGCCGCGCCCTCACCGGGTTATCACCACGACGTCGAGCACCTCCGGCCCGCCGGCGGTGACACGCAAGGGGTTCACCTCCAGGCTCTCCAGACGGGAACCCAGGCTCAGCGCCGCCTGCGCGATCCGCACCACCACCTCGGCGGTCGCGTCGAGATCCACCGCGTCCTGCCCTCGCTCACCGGTCAGCACGGCACGGCCCTTCAGCTCGCCCAGCATGGTGCGCACGGTCGCGGCATCGACCGGCAGCATCCGGACGCTGACGTCCTTGAGCACCTCCACCCACAGCCCCCCGAGGCCCACCGCGAGCACGGGACCGAAGGTCGCATCGACAGTGATGCCGACGAGCAGTTCGACGCCCGGCGGCCGCATCGGCGAGACGAGCACGCCTTCGATGGCCGCGCCCGGCACCGCCTTCCGTGCCCGCCCGACGATCCGCGGGTAGGTGCTTGCCGCGACCTCGGCGCTGTCGACGCCCAGCGCGACCCCGCCGACGTCCGACTTGTGCGTGATGTCCGGTGAGCACACCTTGAGGGCGCAGGAGCCGCCGATCGACTGCCACGCGGCGATCGCCTCGGCCTCCGACCTGGCCAGTACCGCGGGCACCAGCGGGACGTCGTGGTCGCGCAGCACGTCGCGGCCCCGCGCCTCGGACCACGCGCCGGCCGGGCCCGGATACCGGCCAGGCTCGGCCGGCGCGGGCGCGGCAGGCTTGCCCGCGGCCAGCACCTGATCGCGGAGATCACGCCAGCGCAACATGTGCCCGATCGACGACATCGCGAGCTCGCCGCCGGGCAGGAGGTACAACCCGTTGTCCGACAGCAATTTCTGGGTGTAGGGAGCCAGGTCCAGGCAGGTGTTCGAGCTCAGGAACACCGGCACCGGAGAGTTCTCGACGATCCCGCCGATGATCCGCATCCGGCTCTCGATGGCGGTCGGGTCCTCGGGCTTCTCGGCAGGCAACGGGGTCATCATGCTGTACATGAAGTCGATGCCGGGATCGTCGACGGCGATCTCCATCAGGTCGTCCTCGGCCTTGGTCGGCCGCGGCCGCGCCCTGGCGTGGCCGAATCCCGTGGTGTCCAAGGGATTGAGCACCGACGCGAAGTCCGGGAGTTGTGCCCGCAGGGCGGCCACGGTGCGGGACTCCCACGGCGGCAGCTCGATCGCCTTCTCCGCGGCCAGGTCGGCGATGATGTTGCAGCCGCCGCCGGACGAGGTCACCACGCCCATGCGCCGGCCCCGCGGTATCCGCTTCGAGTAGGCGAGCAGCCCAGTGGTGGAGACCAGTTCCTCGATGCTGTCGACGCGTACGATTCCCGCCTGACGCAGCGCACCGTCCACGATCACGTCGTCGGTGGCGACGGCGCCGGTGTGCGCCTGCGCCGAGCGCTTTCCCTCTTCGCTGCGACCGGCCTTGAACGCGACGATCGGCTTGCCCGCCGCCAGCGCCCGGTGTCCCACCTCCAGCAGGCGGTCGGGCTCCCGGACCGCCTCCAGGAACAGGGCGATGGCGCGTGTCGCGTCGTCCTCGATGAGGTAGTCCACGACGTCGAGGCTCGTGACGACCGCCGAGTTGCCGACCGACGCCCACAGGGACGTGCCGACCCCGTGCGCCCGCGCGAACTCGAACGTCGCCCGCGCCATCGAACCGCTCTCGAACACGGCACCGACCGGACCGGCGAGCGGTGTCGCCGCCATCATGGCCGACCAGGCAGCGATGCCGTCGACGGGGTTGATGTAGCCGACCGTGTTCGGCCCGAGGATGGCGATGTCCAGTTCGACCGCACGCTCCGCGAGGTGACGCTGGCGCTGGACCCCTTCCTCCCCCGTCTCGCCGAAGCCCGACGCCAGCACGACCGCGCTCTTCGCGCCGACCGCCGCCGCGTCCTCCAGTACCGACTCGACCCTGGCTGGGCCGACCATGACGAACACGAGGTCGACCGGTTCGGTCAGGTCGCGCAGGTTCGGGACCGTGCGCCGGCCGAAGAGCTCCGGGTGCTTCGGGTGCACGAAGGTCAGCTGCTTGACGCCACCGAGGTCGACGTTGGCCACGAAGTTCTTCGCCCAGTTGGAGGTGCTCGAGGCACCGACGACGGCGATACTCCGGGATCCGAAGAACCGACGTAACCGGCCGGGGGCGACCAGCGGGGCACGTCGCTCGAACTCGGGTAACACCATCGGACATCCTCCAGGATTTTATTTAGCTATGTGAAATATAGCGTTGTGAAGGCCCCCGTACAAGGGGGGCGTTGACTGTTCGGGGAGATCAGCCGAAATAGGCCGCGTGCAGCCGGTCGGCGTTCAGTTCCCGCGACGGCCCGACCCAGGACACCTTGCCGTCACGCAGAACGACGAGTTCCTCGCAGTGCGCGGCGAGCCGGTCGCTGTTCTGCTCGACGATCAACATGGCGAGATCCGCCGTCTCGCGCAGGCGACCGAGCGCCGCGTAGATCTCCCCGATGACACGCGGTGCGAGACCGAGCGACGGCTCGTCGAGCAGAAGCACCTTGGGGCGCTGCATGATCGCCCGCGCGATCGACAGCATCTGCTGCTCCCCGCCGGACATCAGCCCGGCGAGCTGCGAGCTGCGCCGCTCCAGGATCGGGAACAGCTCGTAGATCAGTCCCTCGGCCTCGCTGACGCGTTTGCGGACCTTCCGGGGCGCCAGCGACATGGTGGCGATCCGCAGGTTCTCGCGCACGGTCAGCGGCCGCAGCACCCGGTGCCCCTCGGGCAGCAGCACCACGCCGCGCCGCGCGAGCTCCGCGGTGTGGCGGCCGTTGATGCGCCGGCCTTCGAAGAGGACCTCACCCGCCCGCGGCGTGAGCATCCCGGCCACGGTGCGCATGAGCGTCGACTTGCCCGCGCCGTTCATGCCCACCACGCCGAGGATCGTGCCCTGCGCGAGCACGATGGAGATGTCGTGCAGCACCGGCTCGTTCTTCCCGTATCCGACGGTGACGTCCCGGACCTCGAGGACGGTCGCGCTCATCCCGGCACCCCCAGATACGCACTGATGACGTTCGATTCGGCGAAGACCGCCTCCGGCGGTCCGTCCGCGATCAGCCTGCCGGTGTCCAGGACGTACACCCGGTCACATGCCGCGCGGATCAGCGGCAGATTGTGGTCGACGAGCACCACGCCGATCTCGTGCGTGCTCAAGGTGCGGATCGTCGCCGCCACCTCCTCCCGCTCGAACTCGGTCAGGCCGGCGCCGGGCTCGTCGAGCAACAGGAATGCCGGGCCGAGCACCAGATTCCGGGCGATCTCGACGAGCCGCTGGATCCCGTACGGCTGGTCGCCCGCCAGCTGGTCGGCACGGGACGCGATCGCGAGGTCGGCCAGCACCTGCCTGGCGGTCGAGCGGGAGACGCGGTCGTCGCGTACCGCCGCGGGTGTCTGCAGCACCTGCCGCAACCAGCCCGCCTTGCCCAGCTCGTCACTGGCGAGCATGACGTTCTGCAGCACCGTGAGATCGGGAATGATGCGCGGGCTCTGGAAAGTCCGCCCCAGGCCCATCCGCACGATGTCCTGCGGTCGCTTGCCGAGTATCTCGTCCCCGTCCAGCCGCACGCCGCCTGCCACGACCGGCACGTCGCCGGTGATCGCGTTGAGCAGTGTCGTCTTGCCGGCGCCGTTGGGCCCGATGAGGCCGATGACCTCACCGGTCGCGAACGACAGGGACACGTCGTCGACCGCGGTGTTGCCGCCGAAGCGGACCGTCAGCGACGTGACCTCCATCCGGCGGGGCTGCGCGTCGGCCCGCCGCTCGGCGAGCACACGAAGCTCGGGCACCACCGGTGGCGCGCCCTCCTCGGCTGCCGGAAGTTCCGCGTCGGCGCGTGCTCGCCGGCGGACCAACGCCCGCACGCCGCGGTCGATCGCACCCGCGATCCCGCCGCGGGTGAAGGCGACGAGGACCAGGATCCCGAGACCGGTGACCAGATCCTGCGCCCCGCTCGTCGCGAGCGACACCTCCGACATCGCCACGACCGCGAGCACGCCGACGACCGGGCCGTACAGGTACCCGGCGCCACCGAGGATCATCGCCAGCAGCAACGTCACCAGGCTGTCGAAGCTGAACGAACCCAGGTCGATGACCAGCTGGAAGTGCGCGTAGAGGACGCCGGCCATGCCGGCGCACAGCCCGGAGATCCCGAACGCGACCAGCCGGGTGGCCGACGGTGACACACCGACGGCGGCGAGCACCCGCGGCCCCTCGCGCAACGCGGTGAGCTTGCGGCCCATGGCGGACCGGTGAATGCGGCGCATGATCTCGAAGACGACCAGTACCAGGACGGCGACCAGCCAGTAGTAGCCGGGATAACCGCCGATCAGTTCCTGCCCGGCGAACGTGGGGCTGGTGATGTCGTAGAGCGCCGTGGTTCCGCCGCTGAACGCGGTCCAGTGCAGCAGGATCTCCGCGAGCGCCAGCGCGAACGTGAGCGTCTGGATCGCGAAGAACAGCTCGCTGAGCCGCCTCGTCGGCAGCGCCACCAGTATCGACACGACGGCGGTGACGACGACGGACACCGGTAACGCCAGCCAGAACGACCACCCGAGCTGCGACTCCAGGTAGACGCTGGTGAAGGCGCCGGTCCCGTAGATCATCACCATGGCCAGGTTGAAGATGCCGGCGTAGCCGTACACCAGGTTGAACGCGGCGGTCAGGATGTACGCGACACCCGCCGCGGTCGCCAGGTGGATCAGGTATCCGTCGCCGCTGCACGCGAGCCCGATCAGGACCAGCACGACGGGGGCGACCAGGTTCCGCACCACAACTCTGGTGGCCTGGTTCGTCAAGAGGTTCACAGTCGTTCCGCCGTTCCCCGGAAACTGAACAGCCCGTTCGGGCGCACGAGCAGCACGACCGAGAGCACGATCAGCAGAGCCGTCATCTGGAATCCCGTCGCGACGAACTGGTCGCTGATGGTCGTCGCGACCGCCGCGACCAGCGCGCCGCCGATCGCACCGGTGAGGTTGGTGAGGCCGCCGATCACGGCGCCGACGAGGGACAGCACAAGCAGCCTCGGCGCCACCTCCACGTCCACGCTCGCGATCGTCGCCTCGAACATCCCGCCGATGACCAGGCACACCCCGGAGACGACCCAGGCGAGCAGCTGATAGCGGCCGCCGCGGATGCCGTAAACCGACGCGAGCTCGGCGTCGTAGGACACCGCGGACAGGCGCCTGCCGACGAGCGTCCAGTCGAAGACGGCGAACAGGACCAGTACGACGACGATCGCGAGCCCGATGATCAGCAGCCGCTGCTGCGACGTCTGGAAACCGGCGAGGTCGACCGACCCGGCCAGCCACGGGCGCACGGTGAACGCGGTGCCGCCGAACCAGGTCCGGGTGACGAACGTCAGCAGCAGGCCGAAGCCAAGGGTCGACAGGGTCAAGCCGATGCCCCGGACGCCGAACGCCCGCGCGGGCACGATCGCGATGAAGTAGCACAGCGCGCCGATCACGGCACCGGCCACGAGCGTCAGCACGGCACCGGCCCAGCCGCTACCCCAGTGCGCGCACGCGATACCGCCGAACACCGCGATGAAGCCACCGCCGAAGTTGACGACCCCGCTGACGCGGTACACGAGGCTGACCGACGCCACGATCGGTGTCAGCACCGCGGCCACCGACAGGGCGGTGACTAGGAAAGCAACCATCGGGTCAACCTCCGTAAGGCTGTTCGGTTGCAGTATTTCACATGACTAAACTTGTGTAGAGCCTGCGGGGCGACGGCAAGCATGTCAAGCCCCTTCCTCGCGTTCACAACTGTCCAATTAGCTCCGGACGTTGCTACCCTCGGGGAGCAGGCCAATACCCAGGCACGTAGATGTTCAGCAATCCCAAGGAGAAGATCGTGGCCAAGCGACCCCGAATGAGCCTGTACCACACCGGACTCATCGTCGAGAATCTCGACGAAGCCATGGAGACGATGGGCGACGCGCTGGGGCTGCGCTGGTTCACGCCGCGCACGGCGACCTCGCCGTTTCAGTCGCCCGGCGGAGTTCTCGAACGCGAGGTCCGGTTCACCTACTCGCTTCAAGGTCCGCATTTCATCGAGATACTCGAGCAGATCGACCCGGCGCCCTACCTGACCGTCACCGGTGGCAGGCGAGTACATCATCTCGGGTACTACACGGACGACCTGCCGGCCGCCGCGCGGTGGCTGGAGGATCACGGTTACCGTCGCGAACTGAACGGCGTCGACCATCACGGCGGAATCGCGCGCGCGACATTCCACTACAACCCCGAGACACCCGGCATGTGGATCGAACTCGTTTCGCACGAGGTCGCGACCGAGGTGGGCAACGAGATGATGAAGGCGGCCGAGGCATTGGGCATCGAGTTCCAGTCGCCGTTCGTATAGCGGTCCGCCGGAAACGGCTTCCGGAGCGACGAGTCGCTCCGGAAGCCGTTTTCCTTTTATCGCAGGGGTGCTGCGGGAATGATCCGTTCCTCGATCAGCCGCTGGATCGCGTAGGTGAACGTCTCGTCGGTCTCGCGCACCTGGCCGAAGCCGGCTTTCTTGACCTTGACGGTGCTGACCAGCGCCGGTGGTGACATGTCGGTCAGTCCGTAGCCGAATGTGTAGTCGGCGTAGAAATGCGACTGCCCCAGCACCTGCGCCAGGCGCAACGGTCTCAGGCCTAACCTGCCGACGATGTCGTCCCACACCGCCGCTTTCGAGGGCAGGAACTCCCCCATACTCCGCGGCGCGGGTTCGGCGGGCTCGTGCCCGAGCAAGGCGCCCACGTGGTCCCACAACTCGTGCCAGCCGAACACCTCCCCGTTGGTGAGGTTGAAGTGCTCCCCCCGCGCCCGCTCCGCGTCCGCCGCCCACACCGTCGCATCACCGACGAGCCGCGCGTCGACCACCTGGCGCGCGGGAAAGACGTTC
>DASZUO010000174.1:0-2313 GCA_035547575.1 Amycolatopsis sp.
GTGACAGCCCAATGAGGAAGTCAAGCCGCAACGTCATGATCGACTCGGTAGGGCTGCCGGGTTCGGAGTATGGCGTGCAAGACGTTGATCCGGCGGCGGGCCAGGGCGATGAGGGCTTGGTGGTGGCGTTTGCCTTCAGCGCGTTTGCGGTCGTAGAAGGCGCGGCTGGTCGGGTCGCGTTGCAGCGCGCAGAACGCGGACTGGTAGAAGACCCGTTTGAGGGCTCTGTCGCCGCTGGTGGCCCTGCGCAGGTAGTGGACCTTGCCGGATTGCCGCAGGGCCGGGGCCAGACCGGCAGCGGAAGCGAGTTGGTCGCCGGTGGGGAACCGGGTGATGCCGCCTGCCGCGGCGAGGAACTCGGCGGTGAGGGTGGCCCCCATCCCGGGCAGGGTTTGGATGAGGGCTGCGTCAGGGTGGTTCTCAAGAACCTCGATGATCCGTTTGTCCAGCTCGGCGAGTTTGCTGCGGCAGGTCAGCGCCTCGTCGGCCAGGTCCCGGATGAGGTCAGCGGCCACGGCCTCGCCCGGCACGGTGATGCGCTGCTGTTGTGCGGCTGCCAGGGCCGCGTCGACGAGGGTGTCGATGCTCTTGGTGCGCAGGCCACCGACTTGGCGCAGGTACTCGCTGATGCGCTGGCGTCCGGCTCGGCGGATCTCAGTCGGCGTGACGTAGCGGCCCAGCAACGCCAGGTCGGCCTTGTTCGTGGCGTCGAGGGCACGTTCCAGCCCGGGGTGGATCGAGGCGAGCAGGTCCCGCAGCCGGTTGATGCGCCGGGTCTGGTCGCCCACCAGTTCGCGGCGGCGTCCGACCAGCAACCGCAGCTGGGCGTCGTTCTCACCGGCCGGCTCCACCGTACGAAGGTCGCAGCCGCGCAACCGGATCTGATCGGCGATCACCTTGGCGTCGCGCGGGTCGGATTTATGCTCTCCGCCGCGGGTCGCTTGCCGGGCTCGGTTGACCGCCAGACCGGACACGTGCACCAGGTTCAGGCCGGCGTCCAGCAGCATCGCCTGCAACAGGCCGGCGACACCGCCGAGTACGTCGGTGGCCACCGTCGCCGAGCCGTACTCGGCCTGGACAGCCCGGATCTCCTCGATCAGGCTTTGGATTGCGGGTGGGTCGTTGTCCACCCGGCGACTGGCCAGCACCTTGCCGGACTCGGCGTGCACGAGCGCAGCCCAGTGGAACTCCTTGGCCACGTCCACACCCACCGCGACAGCCATGTAACTCCTTCCTCCCGTAACGCCGTCCCGCGTGCTCTTCCCGCCGTCAACGTCCTACACAGCGATCGATCGCAAAGCCCAATCAGCAGTCAGGAAGAGCAAGCAAGGCAGGCGGCCCAGTCACCTTCGCCATGGACGGCAACCACGATGAAAGCCATACCTGCCTTGCTCGCATCAGCCCGAACAACTACCACCATCGGGCCTGTTAAGGAAGGTAGGACGCGGTGACGGCGGTACTCCCCTCGACGGTGCGTAGCTATCACGTGTCCAGCGGTGACGGCATCGATGGCCTGTCGCTGCGCGCGGACCGATCACGCGCACCCGGCAGAGGGGAAGTCGCGGTGGCGGTGCGCGCCACCTCGCTCAGTTTCCGGGAACTCCTGGTCCTGCGGGGACAGTACGTGCTGCCCGTCAAACCGGACGTCATACCGGTCTCGGACGGTGCCGGGGAGGTCGTCGCCGTGGGGCCGGACGTCCGGCGGGTGCGCCCGGGCGACCGGGTCACGGCGACACTGTTCCCGCGCTGGCTGGACGGCCCGCTCGAACAGGCGTACCTGCCGCAGCTGGGCGGTTCGCTCGACGGATGGTTGACCGAGCTGGCCGTCCTTCCCCAGGACGCCCTCGTACCCATCCCCGACCACCTCTCGTATCAGGAGGCGGCGACCCTTCCCTGCGCCGCCGTCACGGCGTGGAACGCCCTCACCGGAGACGGCCGCGGACTCCAGCGCGGACAGGCCGTGCTGGCCACCGGCTCCGGCGGGGTGTCGCTGTTCACGGTGCAGTTCGCCAAACTCCTGGGCGCGAAGGTGATCGCCACGACCGGCCGCGCGGACAAGGAACAGCGCCTCCGCGATCTGGGCGCGGACGAGGTCGTCAACTACCGCGGCAACCCGAACTGGCACACCACGGTCCGCGAACTCACGGCTGGGCGAGGGGTCGACCGCGTCGTCGACACCGCCGGAACGCTGGAGCAGTCACTGAAGTCGATCGCGGTCGACGGGCACCTCGCCGTCGTCGGGTCCGTCTCCGGTGACTGGCCACCGATCGACCCCCGCCAACTGTTCGGCGTCGCCGCCACGGTCCGGGCGTT
>DASZUO010000175.1:0-2183 GCA_035547575.1 Amycolatopsis sp.
GGAAACGACCGTCCACCCTTGCGTGCGGAGCACCCATAAAGCTACTGTTGTGCAAATGGTCAGTCCTAATGACCACAAATTTGGGTAGCTCACCACGGAAGGACACCGAAGTCTGATGGCCGAATTCACCGACATCACCTACGAGGTCGACAACGGGCTGGCTTGGATCACGATCAACCGCCCCGAGCGCTACAACGCGTTCCGGGCGCAGACCGTCGATGAGCTGGTCATGGCGTTCAAGCGCGCGTGGGCCAGCAGCGACGTCGGCGTCATCGCACTGACCGGCGCCGGCGACAAGGCGTTCTGCGCGGGCGGCGACCAGAAGCAGCGCATGGAGACCGGCGACTACGGTCCGTCGGCCAGCGGCCTGTTCGAGGTCGAGGCCCTGCACCGCGTCATTCGCGACGCCCCCAAGCCCGTCATCGCCGCCGTCAACGGGCTCGCGATCGGTGGTGGCCACGTGCTGCACGTGCTGTGCGACCTGACGATCGCCGCGGACACCGCCCAGTTCGGGCAGAACGGCCCCCGCGTCGGTTCCTTCGACGCCGGTCTCGGCTCGGGTTATCTGGCCCGCGTCGTCGGCGAGAAGCGGGCCCGCGAGATCTGGTTCATGCTGCGCCGGTTGTCCGCGCAGGAAGCCCTCGACTGGGGCCTGGTGAACAAGGTCGTGCCGGCCGCCGACCTGAAGGCGGAGGTGCGGGCGTGGGCGGATCAGATGCTCGACTTCTCCCCGACCGCGCTCAAGGTCCTCAAGCAGTCGATGAACACCGATACCGAGCACTTCGTCAGCATCGGGACCATG
The DNA here is from genome assembly GCA_035547575.1 of Amycolatopsis sp. Taxonomy (GTDB): domain Bacteria; phylum Actinomycetota; class Actinomycetes; order Mycobacteriales; family Pseudonocardiaceae; genus Amycolatopsis_E. The sequence continues at coordinate 803 of DASZUO010000175.1, forward strand.
GCCTATTCCACGCTGGCAATGTTCGGCGAGACCCCGGAGGCGCAGGAAGGAATCAACGCCTTCAACGAGAAGCGCAAGCCCGACTTCACGCCTTACCGGGGTAAGTGAGTTGCGGTTTCGACCGGAAGAGCGTGAGTTCCCGGCGGCTGTCGTGCAGCCGCCGGCACGAACCGACGAGGTGCATTGATGACCGACACGACCTTCTCACCGGCACTGTTGTCGGGCAAGCGCATCCTGATCACTGGCGGCGGGACCGGGCTCGGCCGCGGCGTCGCCCGCCATCTGGTCGAGCACGGTGCCGAGGTGCACCTGTGGGGACGGCGCGACGCGGTGCTGGCCGAGGCCGCTGCCGAGGCCTCCACATCCCGCCCCGGGGCCGCCCACTACCAGACCGTCGACGTTCGCGACTACGACAGCGTGGACGCGACGATGGACCGGATCTGGTCCGAGCACGGCCCGCTGACGGGCGTGATCAACAACGCGGCCGCCAACTTCATCGCGCAGACCAAGGACCTCAGTCCCCGTGCGTTCCAAGCGATTACGAGCACGGTGATGAACGGCTCGTTCCACACCACGCACGCCGCCGGGAAGCGGTGGATCGCCGGCGGTCTCCCCGGAAGCGTCCTGTCCACACTCACGACCTGGGTCTGGACCGGCTCGGCCTTCGTCGTGCCGTCGGCGATGGCCAAGGCCGCGGTCCACTCCATGACCATGTCGCTGGCGGTCGAGTGGGCCAAATACGGCATTCGCGTGAATGCGCTTGCCCCTGGGCCCATTCCGACCGACTATGCCTGGGAGATGCTGAATCCGACCGACAAGTCATCGGTCGGCGCCACCCAGGTCGACCAGATTCCGGCCGGGCGCAGCGGAACGATCGAAGAGCTGGCCAACCTCACGATGTTCCTGCTGTCGGACGCGTGTGACTACCTCACCGGGCAGACCATCGCCATGGACGGTGGGCAGATGCTGGCCGGTCCCGGCACCTTCGCCGGCCTGACGAGTCTCACCGATGCCGACTGGCAGCAGATCAAGGAAACCAGCAAGGCGGCGTCGGAGTCCAGCAAGTCTCAGCGAACCTTGTGAGTCCATCCGAGCTCACAGCGACGAAGAGGGTGCGCATCCACAAGATGCGCACCCTCTTCGGCTATCCGGGACCACATGGCATGGTCGCCCCCAGCCCCGCCGGACGTTCGCTCTGGCAGCCACATTCGCGGCGCCGGCAAAGAAAATGTCCCGGCCCATCACGGGTCGGGACATTCATTGCGGCAAGGCAGTGCCACCCACGGCAGGACCGCTGCCGGCGTGCGCTGGAATCACACCAGCACCGCCCACGTTGAGCACATTCGCGCGAACCGGCGGCCGTCGATCAGATCGACGGGCG
>DASZUO010000176.1:0-17701 GCA_035547575.1 Amycolatopsis sp.
GTGCATCGCCGCGCTCACCCCGGTGGCGCCGGCGGGCGGGAAGCGGTGCGCGGCGTCGCCGGCCAGGAACACCGGCCCGTGTGTGTACTGCGCGGCGGACTGGGCGGCTGCGGTCCAGGGGTTGGTGGCCAGCACGTCCAGGGTCAGGTCAGGGATGCCGAGGACGTGGCGGATGACCGTCGCAGGGTCGTCGTCGGCGGCCATGGGCCCGGGCTTGCTGATCACCCAGCGGTCGTCGGCGTGGGTCCAGATGAGCGCGGTTCCGGTGGCGGTGAGAAAGTAGATTCCCCGCGGGCGAGCACTTGTGAGACCGGTCAGGTCGGCTCGGAAAGCGATCATCGTCTGCTGGCCCAGGTCGTCGGGGCCGTTCATGGCGATGCCAAGTTGGTGGCGGACGCCGCTGCGGGCGCCGTCGGCCGCGATCATCCATCGCGCTCGAACCTCGATATGGCGCCCGGTGGTCTGCTCGATCACGGTCGCCCGCACGCCGGCATCGAAGGTCTGGAACGACTCCAGCAGCGCGCCCATCCGCAGTCGCCCGGTCGGGTAGCCGCGGACGTGGTCGCGCAGCACCGACTCGAACACGTCCTGGGACACCGACAGCCCTTCACACGGGCTCACCGGTCTCTGGGTGTCCGATGGCACATCCTCCCCGACAGGCGGGCCGGGCAAGTCCGCGCGCCACTCCGCCCCGGGGGTGATCGGCAACTCGACCGCGCGCAGGTCGGGTTCCACGCCGCAGACCCGCAGTATCTCCATGGCCCGGGAATGCACACCGCGAGCCCGCGGCAGCGGTGATCCGGTCAGGCGTTTGTCGATCAGCAGCGACTCGACACCATGCCGGGACAGCAGCAGCGACGCGGTCAGACCGGCCGGGCCACCACCCACGATCAGTACAGGCGTCTCGACAACCTCGGAAGTCATAGCGTCACCATTTTCGTCATAGTATAACTATGATTTCTAGAGTGATACTCTTCAGGCGTGGTTGTCAAGAGGGAAGGGCCGACCCACCGGCAGCGTCAGGCGATGGCGACGAAGGAGCAGATCGCCTCGGCCGCGCGCAGCCTGTTCGCGGCCCAGGGCTACGTGCGCACCACCATCGCCGCGATCGCGGAAGCCGCCGACATACCAGCGCCCACGATCTACTCGGCGTTCGGCAGCAAGGCCGCGATCCTCAAGGCCATCGCGTGGGGAGTCGCCGGCAGCCTCGACGTCGACCGTGCCCACGAAGAGGCGCTCGCCCGGCCCGACCCAAGGGACGGCCTGCGGCTGGCCGCGAACATCCAGCGGCGGCAGTTCGAGCAGATGTACGACGTGATCGACATCTACCAGGGAGCGGCTCGTACCGACCCGGACATCGCGGCGGACCTGCACCGCATCCAAGCCAACCGCGAACGCGCCTTCCGCCGGCACCTCGACGCCATCGCTTCACGCCTCGTCGTCAGCGTCAGCGACGGCGTCGACATCTACCTCACACTCGTGCTGCCCGAGGTCTATCGCAGCCTGGTCCTCGAACGCGGCTGGACCGCCGACCGCTACGAAACCTGGCTGGCCGCCAACCTCACGCACCAACTTCTCCAAACATGAGCCGAGCACGCCCAGCCACCCCACCGGGAAAGCGAACGCCGCGCGCCGTCGAGTGCGCCAACGGCTGCGGTCCCGACACCAGTTCAGTCGTGGCCGCCTCCACCTCGCCGGACCTCACTGCCACGGCTACTGGCCCGCGAATTCGGCGAACCGGCGCAACAGCCGAACGCGCGGCACGATCGTCTCCGCACCCAGGAAACGGCTTCGCTGCTGGTGTTCCCAGCCCTCCAGCATCGCCTCGAACACCGCCGTGGATTCGTTGAGATGCCGCGCCTGAACCTCCGGCGAAGTCGTAGCTCGGAAACAGCTGGTGGAGTCCATGTATTCCAACTGTGTCGTATGCCCCGCCGCTGGGACTCGACCTGCCGTCCTGGCCGCCGACCTGACCGGTCCACTGTTGAGGCGCACAGCGGTGGAGTTTCTCGACGAGCTTCGACGAAGGTCCCGAGCGGACGCTGCGCGTGTCCGGGTCGCTGGACATCTCTACCGCCGGCAAGTTCGCTGAGAGCGTCGGCGCCGCCAGCGGGCTAAGGGTGCACCCGGTTGTTGTACTGGACCTAACCGGAGTTGACGTCCTCGGCGGCGCAGGCGTGCGCGAGCCGTTCCATGCCCGCGACCAATACGCCGCCCACAACCACCAGCTCGTCACTTTCTGCGCGGCCCAGATGCGATCTCGGGCGGTCGGCGCGCCGCAAGTCCTCATCCCCACTGCTCGGAGGCTGAGGTCAGCTGTACGGATTGACTGCTGTCGCGCCGCTGTATAGATACAGCATGCCTTGGCGACTACACCGATCGCAGTAGATGCCGTTGGCATAGGTGCTCATGCGTTGGAGCTTTTTGCGACTCCGCCAGCACATCGAGCAGAATCTCCCCACTCTTCCACGAAGAGGGTCATACAGGGGACCTAAATAGACACTGGAGGCTTTTGAGTCGCGTTCGCACAATGCTTCTCTCAACTTGCTGAAGACGGTCTCTCTGCCACCTGGTTCCCAGTGTTCCTCCTCGTGCACCACGTACGGCAGGACGAGCGCCACGTCAGCACCGCCCAGAGCCTCGCGCAGAAACCGGTCCAGATTCTCGCATCTGAGGTACGAGACACCCTTGATCATCAGATGATCAGAGTCTGTGGGCGGTCGCGGAGTCGCTGCAGTGCCGCCTCTACCGGGCGTTGCTCGCCGAGCGATTCGGACAACAACGACTACGAGCAGGGCCGCCCCCGCGCCCAGGAGGACAAGTTCGAGCGCGTTCATGGGTACATTCTTCCCTACCGCGGCCTGTCGGCCACCTCGCCACCTTGCGCACGGACGAGCACTCTGCATGTGAACCCGGTCCGCTGTCGCAGCTATTGGAGCCCTCACGGTCGATCGATACCGGTGGATACAACATGACCGCGGCCGCGGGTTCCGCAACGCTCTCGGCCTGCTCAGGATGAACGGCAGGCTGGTGGCCCCGATTCTGCAGGCGCATGGCGCGTCAGAACCTTGCCTTGCGCGCCGCGATCCTCGATCGCTTCCGACAAGCGAGCTGATCTCGCTCCGCGCGGATCCCGAAGGACAAGAATCTCACCGCGATGTCGTATACGACATCCGTACGACCTAGCAGGTGAGGTTACGACTCCCGCACCAGATGCGCGGCACCCTCCAGATCAACCCGTCGGACCATCCGAACCTCCCGGTTGCATCGGATACAACATCGTTGCATCCATACCGGTCGCTCCAGGTCAACGACACGTCGACGAATCACGCAACTTCACGCGGAACCGGCTTCGGCCTGCGAGAATGACACAACATCGAAAAGCGGCCCATGTTGCATCAGATGCAATAAATCCTAATTAGCCGGCCGCGCGGCTCCCGCGTAGTCGTCGCCCTTGACGTGGTAGGTCGCGATCTGGATGGCCATCCCGGTCTGCGGCGCGTTGATCATCAGCCCGTTGCCCAGGTAGAGCCCGACGTGGTGGATGAACGTGGCCGGGCTGCCGTAGAACACCAGATCGCCCATCTTCGGTGCTTCCGTGTTCGGCACGGCCGGCTCGCTGCGGAACTGCGAGTCCGCCGTGCGCGGCAGCGACAGGCCGGCACTGTCGTACGCCGCCTTGGTCAGGCCCGAGCAGTCGAACCCGGCCGCGCCCGCGTCGGGACCGTTGCCGCCCCACACGTAGGGCAGGCCGAGCTGGTCGAGGGCGAACCGCACGGCACGGGTGGACGGCGCGGACGCCGTCTGCGGGGCCAGCGACAGTGTCGCGTACAGCTGCGCGTTGCCGAGCACCTGCTCGCGGAACAGGTCCGAGTCGCGGTAGGTCGCGATCGCCTTCCACCAGTTCTGGCCCGCCTGCAGGTCGGTGCCGTTTGAGCACAGGGTTCGCCCGGCCGCGATCGACGCGTCGTCGATGTCCTGCACCGTGCCCGAGCCGCGCTTCCACTCCGCCGAGGTGAGCTGCATGGGGCCGCTGCGCTGCTCGCTCGCCGCCTCCCCGGCCGCGCCCTGCAGCGGTATGGCACCCAGCGCCTTCGCCGCCGTGCCGTCCGCGTTCAGCGAGTCGCCGCCGAACCGCGCGTGGTCGGAGCTCGCCTTGCCGATCCCGGCCAGCGTCACCCACGAGAGGTGGCAGTTCGGCTGTTCCTGGCGCAGCGCCAGCTCACCGGTGGCATACCCGATCAGCGCCCGTTCGGGAATGTCCAGCGGGCCGCTCAGCCCCGCCGCCCACTTCTCGAGTTCGCTCTTGTCCTCTCGCGGCGCCTGCGCCTGCACGGGTGCGCTGACCTGCAGCACCGACGGCCCGGCCGCCGGCTGCGCGTTGCCCCCCGCCGCCTCGGGCACGGTCGCCGCGGCCACGGGCGCGTTCTGCTGCGGAGGCCTGATCAGCAGCCAGCCACACGTCACCAGCGTGCCCACCATGATCAACGCGATGAGCGCACGACCGGCGAGAGCGCGCCCCCACTTCGGCAAACGAAAGGTCACCCGGCCAACCCTAGGAGAACGCGTCCGGCAATCCACCTGGATACAACGAATGGATCAAGGACACGTTACCGATCCGACCAAAAGTAGGCAGACCCCGAGCCGCACGTAACCGTTGCTACGCAAGCGGGAGCCGTGACTGTGGTCGGATCGGTGACGAACAGCACAGTACCGATCCGACCAAAAGTAGGCAGACCCCGAGCAGCACGTAACCGTTGCTACGCAAGCTGGAGCCGTGACTGTGGTCGGATTGGTGACGAACGGCACAGTAACCTTCCTACATGACCGAGATCGACGCCGGCCGTCTCCGCGGCGAGCTGACCGATGCCTATGCCGAGATCGACGTGGTGCCCAGCACCGGATCGACCAACGCCGACCTGGTCGCGGCCGCCGCCGACGGCGCCCCGGACCGCGTCGTGCTGATCGCGGAGGAACAGACCGCCGGGGTGGGCAGGCGGGCCCGCTCGTGGGTGTCGCCGAAGGGTTCCGGCATCTACCTGAGCGTGCTGCTGCGCCCACGCGAGGTGGCGCCCGGCGACATCGGGTCGCTCCCGATCGTCGCCGGGCTCGCGGCCATCGACGTCACGTCCCGCCTCGGCGTCGACGCCACGCTCAAGTGGCCCAACGACGTCCTCGCGGGACCCGGCCGGGGCAAATGCGCCGGCATCCTCGCCGAGGCGGTCGCGGGCGACGAAATCGCCGTGGTGCTCGGCATCGGGCTCAACGTGCGCCCGCTCGGTCAGGACGTGCCCGCGGGGCCGGGCGGCCTGCGGCCGACGTCGCTCGCCGAGCACGGCGCGAGCACCACCGACCGCACCGAGATCGCCCTGCGCCTGCTCGGTGCGTTCGCCGACCGCGAGCGCCGGTGGCGGGGCGCGCACGGGAATCTCGCGAAGGCCGGTCTGCTCGACGACTATCGTGCGCACTGCGAGACACTCGGCCGGCAGGTGCGGGTCGTGCTGCCGGGCGACGCGTCCCTAGTGGGTACGGCCGCGGAGGTCGACTCCGCCGGCAGGCTGATCGTGGTGTCCGAGGACGGGGTGCGGCACACCGTGTTCGCCGGCGACGTGGTGCACCTCAGGGCGGTACCTTAGGCGCAGCAGCGACGATCGGAGCGTGTCCCAGTGGCTTACCCAGAAGATCTGCTCAGTGCGAACGAGCAGGTCATTGTGCACAGCCATCCGCACTTCAAGATGCTGATCTGGCCCGTGTTCTGGCTGATCGTGACACTCGGCCTCGGGATCTGGCTGATCACGCTCACCGACGGTGTCACCGCGTCGTGGGGCGACATCGCGATGATCGCGATCGCCGTGGTGGCGGTCATCCTGATCTGCTGGCTGTTCATCGCGCCGCTGATCCGGTGGCGCACGACGCACTTCATCATCACCACCGACCGGCTGATCGCGCGCGAGGGCGTCATCAAGCGGACCGGCATCGACATCCCGATGACCCGGATCAACAGCGTGCAGTTCGAGCACGGTCTGGTCGACCGGATCTTCGGCTGCGGCACGCTGATCATCGAGTCGGCGTCGGATGAGCCGCTGCGGTTCGACGACATCCCGCACGTCGAGCGGGTGCACACGGTGATCTACCGCGAGGTGAACGACAACCCCTACGACGACTACCCGGGCCAGGCGGACGGCCGCCCGCCGCAGACCCGCGGGAGGCGCTGACATGGGCGTCAGGGAACTCGGGCTGCCGCAGCGGGCGCGCACGGCGAACCTGCCGTCCCGCGTCACGATCTGGGAGGTCGGGGCGCGCGATGGGCTGCAGAACGAGTCCGCGATCGTGCCGGTCGAGGTCAAGGCCGAGTTCCTGGACCGGCTTGCCGCGGCGGGGCTCACCACGCTGGAGGCGACGAGTTTCGTGTCGCCGAAGTGGGTGCCGCAACTCGCCGACGCCGAGGAGCTGCTCAAACGCCTCGACCGGCGGCCGGGCGTCCGCTACCCGGTGCTCGTGCCGAACGCGCGCGGCCTGCAGCGGGCCGTCGACGCGGGCTGCGCGGACATCGCGATCTTCGCCAGCGCCACCGAGACGTTCGCCCAACGCAACCTCAACTCGGGCCTGGAAGCCCAGTTCGGCATGTTCGACGAGGTGCTCGCGGGCGCGGGCGGCCTGAACGTGCGTGCCTACGTGTCGATGTGCTTCGGCGACCCGTGGGAGGGTCCGGTTCCGGTCGAGCAGGTCGTGCGGGTCGGCAAACGCCTGCTCGACCTCGGCTGCCGGCAGTTGTCCCTCGGCGACACGATCGGCGTCGCGACCGCCGGTCACGTCGAGGAGGTGCTGGCGGCGTTCCTCGAGGCCGGGGTCGGACCGGAGCGTCTCGCTGTGCACTTCCACGACACCTACGGCCAGGCGCTGTCCAACACCGTCGCCGCCCTCCGCTTCGGCGTGTCCACTGTGGACTCCTCGGCGGGTGGCCTCGGCGGCTGCCCGTATGCGGAGTCCGCCACGGGCAACCTCGCAACCGAGGATCTCGTGTGGCTCCTCGACGGCCTCGGTATCGAGCACGGCGCCGACCTCGACGCACTGGTCGAGACCAGCACCTGGATGGCGGGACAGCTGGGCAGGCCGAGCCCGTCCCGCGTGGTGCGCGCACTGGGCGGCTAGCCGAAAGTGACGTGGCGCAGCCAGAAGTCGAGCAGTTCGCGGTCGCCGAGGACCTCGGCTGCCGAGGCGGGCTTGCGGCCGTAGATCACCAGCAGCAGGTCCGTGATCGAGGCCCGCACCGTGACCGCCGCGGCGCCGCCGCCCCGGTGCCAGTGGATCACCTCACCGGTCAGGTCCACGAACCACGACGTCCCGGCGTCGGTCGCGGCCAGCGCGATCGTGCGGCCGGGGCCGAGCAGTTCCCGCTTGCCCGGGGTGATGTCGAAATGCGCCGGCAGCACGTCGAGTTCCATCCACTCGTCCATCGTGTCGAGCGCGACGTCCTGTGCGAGCCGGAACGGCGCACCGGCCGCGAGGGTCGCGTCCGCGCGGTGCATCGCGGTCTCGTGCGTGAAGCGTCGTGCCCAGAACGACATGCTCCGGTAGTGAAAGGGCGCCCAGACCTCGGCCTCCGGGCCGGCCTCGCCGAGCGTGTCGCGGAGCCGGGCGGCACCCTCGAGCAGCCAGTCGACGGGCATCGGCCGCGTGTCGTCGCCATGGAGCTTGCGAACCTGGTCGTCCGGCAGGAAGCCCGTCGCGCGGGTGCGCGCGATCTCCTCCGCCCATCGGTGACCGCCGCCGATGTGCCGCACCAGCATGCCGAGCGTCCAGCCGGGGCAGGACGGGACAGGTGCACGCAGGTCGGCGTCCTTCAGTTCGGTGGTGAGCAGTTCCGTCTGGGCGACGATCTCGGTGCGATGGCGGTCGAAGTCCACGGTGGTGCCTCCCTCGTCGGGCGAGTCTGTCACGGCTCTGTCGCAGCCACCGCCGGGATTTCGACATCGTCTTTCACCCGTTCGGGGAGCCACTTCGCGAGACCGGGAACCGGGGCGGTCACGGCTGCGTCCGACTCGAAGCAGAATGCTGTACTACCCAGGAGGGGTGCTGTGACCGAGCACCGCACGCAGGTGGACGAACTGCTCGCCGACTACCGGCGGAGCAGAGCGCATCTCGCCTCGGTGCAGCGCGAGCTGGCGTCGATCTCGGCGTCGGCGGGCGATCCGGAAGGCCTGATCACCGTGACGGTCGGCCCGCGCGGCACCATGATCGGCATCACGATCGACGACGCCGCATACCGCCGCTACCGCGCGCGCGAACTCGCCGACCAGATCGTGCGTGCCACGGGCGCCGCCACGGTGCGCGCGCTGGCGGCGGCGGGCGAGGTGCTGGCGCCGGCGCTGCCCGGCGGCACCGACCCGCAGGCGTTGCTGCTCGGCACCGGTGACCTCGCGGCGACGGAGATCGCGCCGCCGGCGAAACCGCCCGCCGAGGAGGACAGCTTCGAAGACCAGAACTGGCTCACCCGGTGACCGGCTTCGAGGCCGATGCCGACCGGCTCGCGACGCGGGCGAAGGACTTCGACGGGTTCGTCCATCGAGCCGCCCGGATCTCCGCGGACCTGGACGCCGCGCTCGACGGCGCCGCGGCGGCATGGGGCGACGACGTGGTCGGGCAAGCCTTCGCGGCCGCGCACGCCCAGCCCGCGCAGGCCACCGCGGCCCGGCTGCGGACGCTGGCCGACGGCCTCGGCGACGTCGGCGGCTCGTTCGCCGAGGCGGCGCGCCGGTACCAGGCCGGTGACGCCGACGCGCAGCACTCGATCACCGACGCGGCGGGGGACTAGGGCATGGGCATCGAACTGCCGGCTGAGCTGGCCGACGTCGCGGCCGCCACCGGCCTGTCGTGGCCACAAGCCGACGAGGACAAGCTGCGCGAACAGGCCGGGGCGTGGCGCGACGCGCAGAGCAAGCTGACCGCGCTGGCCGGGGAGGCCGATCAGACCGTGACCGGCGCCCTCGCCGCGCTGACCGGTCCCTCGGCGGACGCCGCGAGCAGAAAATGGACGGGTTTCGTGCATCCCGACACCGGGCACCTGACCGCCGCCGCGAGCGGCGCGGGCGAGGCCGCGGACCGGCTGGACCACGCGGCCGAGCAGGTCGGCCAGGCCAAGGTCGAGATGGTCCGGCAGCTGGTCGACGCTGCGAAGAACCGGGATGCGGCGCAGACCGCGGCCTCGGCCGGGCACCCGACGGCGCTGCTCGGCCTGGACACGCTTCTGCGCGGTACGGCCACGAACCTGTCGTCGCTCACACACGGCCTCGCCGGCGCGGTCGGACCGGACGGTGGCGGGCCGGTGTCGGCGCTCACGAACGTCGTCGATCCCAGTCCAGGTGCGCACACCCAGCAGGGGCAAGGCGGGTTGCTCAGCACCGTGACCGGGCTACCGGGATACGCTCTGTCGACTGTGGACTCCTCGCTGCTTGCCGACGGCTCGCCGGCGGATCCGCTACTGAGGGCAGGAGGAGCGGCGGACCAGCTGCTGGGGGACAGCGGACCTGCGGATTCGCTGCTTGGTCGCGGCTCGCTCGGGGACTCCCTTGCCGGCGCCGTCGACGCCGGGCCGCTCGGGGACGCCCTGCTGCCGGGCCAGTCCGCCGCCGACCAGCCGGCACCTGGGCAACCGCTCGGTGACCAGCCGTTGCCCGGACAACCCGTGTTCGGTCAGCCGTTATCCGGGAGCCCGCTGCCGGTGCCCGGACCACCGTTTCCGTCTGTTGTGGACAGTCCCGATGCCGGCACCGGACCGATCCAGGTCCCGCAGCCACCCGCCCACTACGGCGGTTTCCTGCAGTCCGGTGGGTTCGACGACGTACCGACCCCGGCCACCGGCACCCCGCAGTACCACGGCGGCACCGTCGCGTCGGGCTTCACCGACGCCGCGTACTCGCCGCCGCCCCAGGTGCCCGCGGCGCCCCCGCCGATCGCGCCACCCGCACCCGCGGCGCAGCCGGGATACGTGCCTCCACCGCAGTACCCGAGTGCCGCGCCGCCTCCCGTCGGCGCACCATCCGTGGCCCCGCCCGTCGCGGGCTTCACGCGGCAGGCCCCGGCACCGGGCGTCGGCGCCGGACCCGCACCGGGCTTCGTCGCGGGACCGGGGCCGCGCGGTGCCGCGCCGGGTGGCGGTGCCGTGGGTGCGATCGGTCCCGCGCAGCGCCAGGCCGTACCCCCGGCCGGGGGCTACGTGTCCCGCCAGCCGGCGGGCAATTCCCCTTACGCGCCACCGCCTTACGCGCAACCGCCGCGGGTCGCCGACGCGCCCGTACCGCCGGTCGGCGCGCCGCGGCAGGAGCGGGAGAGCGTTGTGGCGCTGTTCCTGGTGCACATGTTCCCGCTCGGGCACCTCCCCGTCGCCACCGACCGGCCCGCGCGGCAGCTGCCGCCGCCACCGTCCGAAGTGGACTACGCGCCCGGCCTGCGCTTCCCGCCGCACGACCATCCCCGGTCCGAGCTGATCGGCTCGGCCGACGCGCTGGAGCGGATCACCGCGGGCTACAGCCGCCTGCCGACGCCACCTGCTGAGCCGCCCGCCGCGCTGCTCGCGGGCCACGACCCGCTGGGTGGCCTGCACGAACGCGACTGGGACCGGCGTTTCCTCGCCGGCGTGCGCGAGACCGTTCCGGAGTACGCCTGGCCGCCCGGCGAGCTGTACCCCGAGGGCGGGCACGAGCCCGGCGAACCCGACCTGCTCGCGGAGGGCACGCTGCTGGACCGGTTCGGGCCGATCGGCGGCCGGATCTTCGCGCCGGACGGCACCATGGTCGTGCGGCGGTCGTTGCCGCCCGCGGCGCTCACGTCCGGCTACCGGCGGTATCGCGTGCTGCGGGAGGTGCCGATATGGCGCGCGGTGTCGGCGCCATGGTTCGGGCAACCCGGCGGTGGCGTGCGCTACCGGGCTGTCTACTCGGCCGACGAGCTCGTCACGATGGGGTATCTGGAAGACGTGACCTTCGAGGAGGCGGAATGAACGATAATCGGGTCTTTTCGCGTTCGTGGAGCCGACCGGGTGCGGGTGTCCCGCAGAACGCCGAGGAGGCGGAATGAACGTCGAGTCGATCCTGCGCTGGCTCGAGGCGATCGGGGTGCCGCGGGAGGTCGTGTCGATCGGCGCCGAGGCCGACAGCGCCTGGTGCGTGCTGCGCGTCGACGAGTCGGAGGAGGGTGGCCCGGTCTGGGAGGTTTTCTGGCGGGAACAGGGAAATCGCTACGACTGGGCGCGCTTCACCAACGAGCAGGTGGCGTGTCATTACCTGTTCGGCCGGCTCGCGTGGTCGCAGGTCGCGCGCGGCGCGGTGGGGTTGCTGCCTACTCCCGCATGACCGGCTCCGGAACCCGCTGCCGGTAAAGGCCCGAGCGCGCGTCGAACAAGCCGACGCGGAAGTAGTAGATGTTCGTGACGACCTGCAGCACCACGAACAAGATCGCGTACTGCACTCCGTTCAGGAGCGGCACCACATTGACCGGCAGCGTGTATGCCATCACGAACCGGACAGCCGCGTCGAGCAGCGTCGCCGCGCCCCAGATGACGTTCGCGACGCGCCACACGCGCCGGAACGCGGGCAGGTTCTCCCACAGCTCGTCCCACGACCGGTCGCGCGGGCCGACGCGCCGTTCGAGCAGGACGCGGGCGAACGGATAGACGAACGGGCGGTGCGCGCGGGTCGTCGCGAGCATCCACGCGCCGCTCACCGCGGTCAGGAACCCGTCCCTGGCCAGCAGGAACCGTTCGGAACCGCTGAGGAGCGCGAGGCCGGCGCTGAGCAACGTCATGACGATCATGAACAGGGCGAGCCCGTCGCGCCGGCGCTTGCGGGCCAGCTGGTACACCGCGCCGAAGGCCGGTAGCGCGGCGGTGATCAGCAGCGCGAGGTAGACGCTGACGCCGAACGCGCGCAACACGTAGTACCCGGCGATCGGCGCGCCGATGTCGAACGCGATGAGCAATGCCTTGCGGCCCTTGGTCATCGCGGCTTCCCCAGGCCGAGGTCGAACAGCGTGACGAGCTCACGGGCGCACGTGTCCAGGTCGAGATCGGGGTAGGTCTCGAGCATCATCGGGATGCCGTCGAGGCTGCGCTGGACGGTCGCGGCCATGACGCGCGTGTCGAAGTCGCGGAACTCGCCGGCCTTCTGCCCGTCGCGGAGGATCGCCTCGATCGGCGAGAGGGTTTGCACCTCCTGGTCGGCCGGGTCATAGTCGAGGCCGCCGCTGAGGAAGATCGCGAGCAGGGCCTTCATCTGGGTCCGGTGCCCGGCGACGAACTCGAGGTAGCTCTCGAGGTAGGCGTGCAGCGCGCCGGTGGCGGTGGTCTGGGCCTGGACCCGCTCGCCCATGAAGGTGCCGATCTCCTGGTACACCTCGGCGATGACCTGCTCGATGAGCTCCTTCTTCCCGGCGAAGTGGTAGGAGATCAGGCGGGTGCTGGACAGGCCGGCGCGCTCCGCGATCCGCGCGAACGAGGCCTGCGAAAACCCCAGCTCAGCGATGGTCTCGATCGCCGCCGCGACGATCTGCGCGCGCCTCGCCTGCGCCGTGAAACTCCGCTCTTTTACTCGCATGAGTAAATGGTACCTCGGGTGAGTAAGACTGTCTTACCGGTTCAGCAAGCGCAGTGCCGCGTCATGCAACAGCCCGTTCGACGACAGCGCCGAGCCGCCGTCGAAGGTGGGCTTGCCGGAGAGATCGCTGAACCCGCCGCCGGCCTCCGCGAGCAGGATCTGCATCGGCGCGACGTCCCACGCGTTGACGATCGGCTCGGCGGCCAGGTCGATCGCACCCTCCGCGACCAGGCAGTGGTGCCAGAAGTCGCCGAATGCTCGGTTCTCCCAGCATGCGTCCGTCAGCGCCAGGTACGCCTCACGGGAGTGGAACTCCGTCCACGTCGCCAAGTTCGTCGTCGACAGGTACGCGTCCGAAAGGGACGAAACACCCGACACCGAGATCCGGCGCGTACCCGCGGCATCGCGCAGCCAGGCGCCCTCCCCCGAGGACGCCCACCAGCGGCGGCCCAGCAGCGGCGCGCTGACCATCCCCACGACCGGCGTGCCGTTGTTTACCAGCGCGATCAGCGTCGCCCAGACGGGGCCGCCGCGCAGGAAGTTCTTCGTCCCGTCGATCGGGTCGAGGATCCACGTCCGGCCGGTCTCCCAGCCCGCCCCGCCTCGCTCCTCGCCCGCGACGGCGTCCGACGGCCGCGAAACAGCCAGCACCTCCCGGACGGCGTCCTCGACGGCGGTGTCCGCGTCGGTCACCGGCGTGCGGTCGGGCTTGCGCCGCACCTGGAGGTCCCTGGCGCGGAACCGGGCGGTGGTGATGGCGTCGGCGGCATCGGCCAGGCGGCCCGCCAGAGTGAGATCGTCGGCATAGCTCGGCACGCGACGATGGTTTCACGCCCGCCAGTCGTAAGGTTGGCCAGGTGAGCATGGTGTTACTCGCCGAGGACGACCCGGCCATCGCGGAACCGCTGTCGCGCGCGCTGCAGCGGGAGGGCTACGAGGTCCAGGTGGTCGCCGACGGGCCCGGCGCGCTCGAGGCCACCGGGGAGCACAGGGTCGACCTGTTGGTCCTCGATCTCGGCCTGCCTGGCATGGACGGGCTGGAGGTGTGCCGCCGGCTGCGGGCGAGCGGCACCGAACTGCCGGTCCTGATGCTCACCGCCCGCACCGACGAGGTCGACTTCGTCGTCGGCCTCGACGCGGGCGCCGACGACTACGTCGCCAAGCCGTTCCGCCTCGCCGAACTGCTCGCACGCATCCGCGCGCTGCTCCGCCGCCGCTCCCCCGAGGTGATCGAGGTCGGCGGCGTCCGGATGGACCTCGGCGCCCGTCTGGTCACTGTGGACGGCCGCGAGGTTCAGCTCGCCAACAAGGAGTTCGAGCTCCTGCGCGTGCTGATGAGCCGTGCCGGGCACGTCGTCAGCCGCGACGAGATTCTCGCCGAGGTGTGGAACGAACTCGAGTCCAAGACCTCCAAGACCCTCGACATGCACATGTCATGGCTGCGCCGCAAGCTGTCGGTCACCAGCGACGGCAAGGGCGCGGTCGTGCACTCGGGTGACGGCGAACGACGCATCGCGACCGTGCGCGGGGTCGGCTTCCGCTTCAACGTGGATTAGCCGTGCGCCGCCGGATCCTGCTGGCCATCCTGCTCGCCGTCGCGGTGACGGCCGCCGCGCTCGGCATCCCGCTCGGCGTCACGGCGTGGAAGCTCGTCGACAGCATCACCACCGAGGATCTCGGCGCCCGCGCCTCGCAGATCGCGGCCACACTGGACACCGACCTCGCCGACGGCGATCTCAGCCGCGCCGAACTGGCCACTGTCGCCGTCGCGATCCCACCGGGCGGCCGCCTCACCGTGCAGCTGCCGGGGCGCGCCACCCTGACCCAGGGCGCGGATCCCGGCGCGGACGTCGTCACCGCGCGCGTGCAGCTGGCTCGCGACGGAACACTCGAAATCGCCATTCCCGCAGGTCCGACCCGGTCGCGGCAGACCACCGTGACGCTGGCGGTGCTGCTGCTCGTCGTGTTGTCGGTGAGCATCGGCACGGTCGTGGCGACGGTGACCGCGCGGCGGCTCGCGAAGCCGCTGCGGCACGTCGCGGAGCGTGCCGCGAAGCTCGGCGGCGGCGACTTCCGGCCCGACCGCAGCCGCTACGGCATCGGCGAGCTGGACATGGTCGCCGAGGCGCTGGACACCTCCGGCACCGCGCTCGCCCAGCTCGTCCAGCGTGAGCGGCAGCTGGTCGGCGACGTCTCGCACCAGCTCCGCAGCCGCCTCACCGCACTGCAACTGCGCCTGGAATCGCTGACGATCATCGGCGACGGTGACGGCGACGTGGCGGAGGAGGCGCGGGCCGCGCTGGAGCAGGCCGACCGGCTGTCCGAGGCGCTCGAGGAACTGCTCGCCGCCGCCCGCGCGGCGAGCGAGGTCGACGCGGAACCCGTGGAACTCGCATCCGCGCTGCCCGAGGTCGCACAGGAATGGCGGCAGCTGCTGCGCTCGGAGGGCCGCAACCTCAAGCTCCGCATCGGCGACGGGCTGATCGCGCGCGCCACCCCCGGCCGCCTCCGCGAGGTCGTCGGCGTGTTGCTCGACAACGCGCTCAAGCACGGCGCCGGCACCGTCACGCTCGCCGCGCGCCGCGGCGACGCCGAGGGCACGGTCGTGGTCGAGGTGAGCGACACCGGTTCGGGCATCCCGGACGAACTGGTGCCGCACGTGTTCGAGCGCGGCTTCTCCGGAGGCGGTTCGACGGGCGTCGGGCTGGCACTGGCCCGCGCGCTGGCGGAGGCCGACGGCGGGCGGCTCGAACTGTCCAGCCGCAGGCCGGCCGTGTTCAGCCTGTTCCTGCGCGTACCCGTGCCCGGCGACGTGTCCGAGGTCCGCTGGCCTTCGGAACGGGTGCCGCGCTGAACGCTACTTCCGGGCCGGGCGCAATGGCTTGACCTCGGCCCCGCGCACCACGTCGCGGCGGCGCTTGCCCAGGTCGTCCGGGAAGACCCACTTCTTGAACCCCCAGAACCTGAACACCATCGCCAGCAGCATGCCGATGATCGACCCGCTCACGAAGTCCGCGGTCTCCTGCACCCAGCGGCTTACATACGGCACCTCGAGATGGAGTCCGTAGCGCGACAGGTACAGCGGGACCAGGTTCACCAGGACCGCGAGCCCGCTGATCACGAAGAACAGGGCCGCCTCGTGGTGCCGTTCCCGGCCGCCGCGCGTGCGGAAGGACCATTCGCGGTTGAGGATGTAGGACACGATCGTCGCCACGATGATCGCGATGGCTTTCGCCGTGGTGGGCTTCGATTCCAGCACGCCCAGCTTCAGCACGTACCAGATGCCGTTGTCGACGACGAAGGTGGTCCCGCCGACGATCGCGAACTTGAGCAGCTCCCGATGCTTGATGAGCACCGCGCGCAGGGGCTCGGGCGTGTGGGAGAGCACGGATTCCACAACGGTCACTGCCGCAGTGTACGTAGTTCGGGTAAAGCGCGTTTATCAGGCGGCGCGTCGGTCCGGTTCGCCGGGTTCTGGAATCGCTGTCCGCACGATCCGCGGGCGCGCGTTTTCCAGCGGGAAAACCCATTTCTTGAATGCCCACCAGCGGAAAACCATCGCGACGAGCGTGCCGAGGATCATGCCGCTGGCGAAGTCCGCGATCTCCTGGGTGACCAGGCCGACGTGCGGGGTGCGCAGATCCAGCAGATAGCGCGAAATGGCGAGCGGCAGCGAGTTCAGGCCGACCGAGATGCCGCTGATCACGAAGAACAACGCGGCCTCGTGCTGCCGTTCCCGTCCGCCGCGGGTACGGAACGACCACTCGCGCGAGAGCACGTACGACACGACGGTGGCCACCAGCACGGCGAGTATCAGGGCCGTGACGGGATTGTCGCGCAGGACCGTCAGCTTCAGCGCGTAGTTCACGACGTTGGTGAGCACGAAACAGGCCGCGCCGACCGTGCCGAATTTGAGCAGCTCACGGTGCTTGAACAGCAGTGACCGAAGCGAATTCGGCAGCAGCCCCAGAACGGTGTCCATTGCGGCCAGGTGGCCAGACGCTACCGCGCAGAGAAAAAAGGAGCTCGCGCGGGGGCGGCGATCACCACGGAACCCAAGGCAGCCACCACCACGGCCTGCCGGGCTTGGTCGTGGTCTGGTTCCGCGTGGTGGTGGTCGTCGTAGGGGGTGGCGGGGCCGCCGTGGTCGTCGTGGTGCTCGTGGTGGTGGTCGGCGTCCCTGCCGACGACGAGGTGCCGCTCGGGGACGTCGTGCCACTGGTGGTCGTCGTCGGCGTGGTGGTCGTGGTCGGGGCGAGGCCGGGCGGGCTCGGCTCCGGGCCGTCACAGAACGGGCCGGCGCAGTCGAGGTTCACGGTCTTCGCGGCGGTGGCGGTGCCGAGCGTCGCGGTGACGGTGATCGAGCGCCGGTCCGTCGGGTGCCCGTCGACCTCGAGCCACAGCCGCAGATGCTCCTGCGGCGGCAGCGGCTGCCGGCTCGTGCACGTCGTGGTGTCGCCGCCCACGCTGCAGTCGACCTTGTATCCGCCGAGTACGACGTGTGTGGCCCGGTCGACCGTGATCGTGACCGGCTTGGTGTTGGGGCCGTCGTTGCGCGCGTCGATGTTCAGCCAGGTCGGGTGCACCCACGGCCACGGCGTGTTCCAGTTGGCGTCGACCTGCAGGCTCAGCGCGTCTGGCTTGGGCACCGCGCGCACGGTCACCGGTACGTTGATCGATACCCGCATCACGCTGCCCGCCCCGACCGAACCGGTGACCTGGCCGGGTTGCGCGTTCTGGTCGGCGACGAGCCGGAACGTCAGCACCGCGGTCTCGCCCGGCCGCAGTCCACGGCTCGTCGAGCAGGTCACCGTGCCGGTGCCTGCCGGGCAGTCAACGGTGAGCGGTCCCTGCGCGGCTTGCGCGGAGAAGTCGGCACGACCGCCACCGACGGCGCCACCGCCGCCGCCCGGACCGACGGCACTGATACCGGCGGGCAGGTTCAGCGTCGCGGTGACCGGGTCGGACGCCGACCCACCGTCGTTGCGGACCGTGATCGGCAGCGACACCGGGCCGCCGCCGGGTTGGAGTTCGACGCCACCTGGCGGGGTGGTCGCGCTCAGTCTGGCCGGGCTCGGCGCGGGGGGCCGCGGGCGCAGGCGGCGGCGCGA
>DASZUO010000177.1:0-13367 GCA_035547575.1 Amycolatopsis sp.
GCACCACTTCCGGGAGGGTCGTTCGCACAGTCCGGCGCCGGAGGTGCTGCTGGGTGCGCTGAGCCAGGTGACCGAACGCATCCGGCTGGGTTTCGGTGTGACGTTGCTGCCGCATCCGTTCACGCCGCCGATGCGGGTGGCGGAAAAGGTGGCGACGGCGGACATCCTGTCGCAGGGGCGGGTCGAGTGGGGTACCGGCCGGTCCACGCCGATGGAGCAGACGGCGTTCGGGGTGCCGATGAACGAGTCGCGCGACATGTGGCGCGAGGCGGTCGAGGCGATCGTGGGGATGTGGGAGTCGGAGTACTTCGAGTTCCACGGCAAGTACCTGGACTTCCCGCGCCGGATGGTGACGCCGAAACCGTTCCAGGACCCCCACCCGCCCTGCTGGATCGCGGCCAACAGCGACAGCAGCGCCGAGATCGCGGGCAAGCTGGGACTGGGGCTGCTGTCGTTCACCACACTGCGGCCACTCGGCGACCTGAAGCGCCAGGTGGACATGTACCGCGCCGCGGCCAAGGACCCGATTCCGATCACGCGGGTACGGCAGAACAAGATCGCGTCCTACACGCTGGTGCACTGCGCCGAGTCGATGGCGCAGGCAGAGGAGAACGGGATCTGGGACTCGGTCTGGTGGTGGTATCAGAACCTCGCGGAGTTCACCATCGAGTGGGAGCTGTCCCATCTGCCGCAGGAGGAGCAGGACAAGATGTTCCCCCAGCGTGCGGCCTTCCGGGACGGCAAGTTCGATCCGAAGTCCTTCAACGAGGCGGACATGATCATCGTCGGTGATCCGGAGCGCTGCCTGGAGAAGATGAAGCGCTACGCCGATCTCGGCGTGGACGAGCTGATCTGCTATGTCCAGTTCGGACACTTGCCGCACGAGTCGGTGATGAAGACCATCGAACTGCTCGGCAAGGAGGTCATCCCGGAGATCGAGGCGTACGTCCCCAAGAAGGGCGACGTGGAGTACGCCGCCTTCCCGGAGGGCAACGGTCACCCGCGGGCCGAAAGCCCTGCGAAGAAGGCGTGAGGTGCCGGTGAGTCGGCGCCACGGGGGTGGGACTCGCGCAGGGGCGGGCCCCACCGCGGAACCGCCGGTCGTGGAGCACGCCGTCGCGGCATTCCGGCGCGGGGAACTCGTGGTCGTGACCGACGACCGCGACCGCGAGAACGAGGGCGACCTGTTCATCCCGGCGGCCGCGGTCGACACCGCCGCGATGGCCTTCCTGATGCGGCACACCTCGGGCATCGTCTGTGTGTCGATGCCGGGGGAGCGGCTGGACCGCCTCGGGCTGCGCCCGATGGTGCCGAAGGAGGCCAACGCGGAGGCGATGCGTACCGCGTTCACCGTGTCGGTGGACGCCCGCGACGGCGTGACGACGGGTGTCAGCGCGGCGGACCGGGTGGCCACCACCAAGGTCCTCGCCGACCCCGCGTCGGAACCCGGCGATCTGGTGCGGCCAGGGCACCTGTTCCCGCTGCGCGCCCACCCCGACGGTGTACTGGGGCGCCGGGGTCATACGGAGGCGGCACACGATCTCGCGGTGCTCGCGGGAATCCCGCCCGTGGTGGTGCTCTCGGAACTGATGCATCCCGACGGCACGATGATGCGGGCGCCTGCGATCGCCGAGTTCTGCGAGCGGCACGGCCTCGTCCGGCTGTCGGTGGACGACCTGGTGCGGTACCGGTCGCTGCGTCCCGGCGTGGTCGAGCGGGGCGCGGCGACCGTACCCCGCGCGGACGGCGCGGTCCGGGTGCTGGCGTTCGAGAGCCCGGGCACCGGCGTCGAACACGCCGCCGTGGTGGTCGGTGAACTCGGTGACATGCCGCCGCTGGTCCGGGTGCACAGCGAATGCTTCACGGGTGATCTGCTCGGGTCGGACCGGTGTGACTGCGGCGAGCAGTTGCGCGAGTCCCTGCGCCTGATGCGGGAGGAGGGCAGCGGTGTCCTGATCTACCTGCGTGGACATGAAGGCCGGGGCATCGGTCTGGGTGCGAAGCTGCGCGCCTACCGGTTGCAGGACGGCGGTCTGGACACAGTGGACGCCAACGCCGCACTGGGTCTTCCGGTGGACGCGCGGCGCTACGAGGACGCGGCGGAGATCCTGCACGCGCTCGGCGCCTCGTCGGTGCGGCTGCTGACCAACAATCCCGACAAGGTGCGCCAGCTCCGGGAGAACGGGATCAAGGTCACCGAGTCCGTGTCACTGCCCGCCACCGTCACCCCGCACAACAAGCGTTATCTGGCCGCGAAACACGACCGGCTGGGGCACCGGCCGGATGCGCTCGCGGCGGCACTGGAGGCGGGTGACGGGTGAGCGCTCAGAGTTCGAGTGGCGTCGGGGGCAGCACCTCTTGCAGGTCGACGGCAAGCTGGAGCACGTCGCGGTCGCCGCGTCGCCGCCCGATCAGGCTGGCGCTGACGGGCAGCCGGCTCGTGCCGCCGATCCCGGACGGCAGCGCCACGACGGGGTTTCCGGTGTAGTTCCACCAGCTCGTGAACTCCAGCAACCGGTAGCGCTCGGGATGTGCGTCGCCCCGGCGGCCGCGGACCGGCGCGGGAATGGGGCATGTCGGTTCCAGGATCGCGTCGACCCGGTTGCCGGTGAACCAGGCGTCCCACGCGGCCGCGACCCGGGAGCGCCGGGACTGGGCGGCGGCGTACTCGTCGTCGGGCATGGCCAGCGTCGCGGCCTGCGTGACGGTGGCGGCCACATCCGCCTGGTAGGCGGCCGGGTGCGGCCGCAGCGAACTGTGGAAGCGCCAGATGTCCGTCATGAGCAGGGCCGTGAGCTCGGTGAGAACATCGGGTGCGGGCTGGGGCGGGTCGAGCTCGGTGACGGTCGCGCCCAGGTCCCGCAGGGCATCGGCCGTCCTTTGCAGCCCGTCCGCGACGTCGGGGTGCAGGCCTTCGGGACTCGGCCGGCCGATCAGCGCGATGACGGTGCCCGCCAGCGGCCGCGGGGTGCGGTCCCGTTTGCCGATCGGGCCGGGATCGGCGGCGCCGGCGCAGACGTCGAAGATCAGCGCGCAGTCAGCCGCGGTCAGCGCCAGCGGTCCCACATGGTCGAAGCTGCGACCCAGCGGGATGACGCCGGTGCCGGGCACCGAGCCGAGCGTGGGCTTGAATCCGGTGATCCCGCACAGGGCCGCCGGAAGGCGGATGGAGCCGGCGGTGTCCGTGCCGAGCGCCGCCGGGATCATCCCGGCCGCCACGGCCGCGGCGGACCCGCCGCTGGACCCGCCCGCGCTTCTGGTCCTGTCCCACGGGTTGGCGCACTGGTCGGTGGTCGGTCCGGCGGCGAACTCGTGAGTGTGCGTGTGTCCCAACGGGATCGCGCCCGCCGACGCGAGGCGGCGCCATACCTCGGCCGGAGGCGCCGTGTCACGAACCGGGATGCGGCGACTGGAGGCGGTCGCGGGCGCGTTGTCGATCGAGATGACGTCCTTGATGCCCAGCGGCACGCCCGCGAGCCACCCGCCGCCAGGATGAACGGTGCGGCTGTCGATCTCGCGGGCATGCCGTTGTGCGCGTTCGGAATAGACGCGGACCCACGCGTTGATGTCGTCCGGGCCGCCGTCGTGCGAAATGGCGCCGTTCGTAGCCTCGATCCGGTCCAGGTAACCGTCGACCAGTGCGGCCGCGGAGCGCCTGCCGAGGCGAATCTGGGCGGCGATCTCCCGTGCGGAAACGGTTGCCGGAGTCGTCATCGGGTGTCCTTGGCTCAGAACCCGGGCGGCGGCCGGTAACCGCCGCGGCTTCGCGAGATCTCACCGGCCGCCGCGATGGTCTGGTGGTCGTGCAGCGACGGCCCGACGATCTGGGCACCGATCGGAAGCCCCCCGATGTCCCCGATGGGCAGCGCCGTCGACGGCAGGCCCACCACGCTGACGAGGCCGAACCACCGGGTCGCGTCGAGATGGCTGACGTTCCGGCCGTCGATGCACACCGAACGCTGCGCGACCGTGACGTCCTGCTCCGGCACGAACGCCGGGCCCGGCCAGGTGGGGCAGATGAGGAGGTCGTACGAGGCGAACCACTGCCGCCACACGGACTCGAGCCGGTGCTTCTCCTCCTGTGCCCGTAACCACGCCAGGTGCGTCATGCCGCCGTCGTCGTCGCCCGACACCGTCATCGCCGCGGCGACCAGGGTGAGGCACAGGTCGCTCTGGTGACGGAAGTCGACGTCGGGGTGGGCCTCCGTGACCGCGACGCCCGCGTCGGACAGCTCACCGGCCAGTTTTGTCATAGCGGTGCGATAGGCCTGTGGCAACGGGCAGTCGGGCACGTCGAGCCAGAGCGCCACCCGGCAGTCCCGAAGCGGTCTGGGGCGGGGGAGTGCGAGCTGCCACGCGGTCGCGGCGGCCGCACCCGGCCCGGCGAGTACATCGAGTACCAGTGCGAGATCGGCCGCGCCGCGCGCGATCGGCCCCACGACGTTCAGATCGGGTTCCATGACACAGCCACCGATCTGGTCGAGGTATCCGTGCTGCGGCACGATCCCGTAGCTCGGCTTGTGGCCGAACACGCCGCACAGGGACGACGGCGAGCGAATGGAGCCGCAGATATCCGTGCCCAGCTCGAACCCGGTCAACCCGGCCGCGACCGCTGCCGCGGAACCGCCGGACGAGCCACCCGCGCTGCGGCTCGGATCCCACGGGTTGTGCGTCGCCCCGAAGATCTCGTTGACCGTGTCGCTGTCGCCGCACCACATCGGCGTGTTCGACTTGCCGAGCAGCACACCGCCGGCCTGCTTGACGCGTGCCACCGCCACCGCATCGGCGTCCGGGACGTGGCCGGCCATCTCCGGCACCCCGCAGGTGGACCGGATTCCTTGTGTCTCAAGGGCGTCCTTGACACTGAACGGCACACCGTGCAGCGGCCCGGCCGACCGGCCTCGCGCGTGCATCCTGTCCAGTTCGTCCGCCGTCCGGCGCGCACCTTCCTCGTCGATCGTGACCAGCGCGTTGACGCCCTCACCCAGCTGCTCGGCACGATCCAGGTACAGCTCCACCAA
Organism: Amycolatopsis sp.; assembly: GCA_035547575.1. Lineage (GTDB taxonomy): Bacteria > Actinomycetota > Actinomycetes > Mycobacteriales > Pseudonocardiaceae > Amycolatopsis_E. Next base: position 5,022 of record DASZUO010000177.1, read on the forward strand.
CTCGCGGCTGGAGACTCGTGACTCCCGCACCGCGCACGCCTGCTCGGTGACGCTTTTCGTTGCCCAGTCAGCGGAAACCACTTCGTTCCCTCCCGGAGGCGGCTTGACGTGGGCAGAATGGTACCGCAAAATTATGGAATTGTTTTTCGTTATAGCGAAACGGTGAAACGGCATCGTTGCCGTGCTGGAGGGCCCATGACGATTTCGGGCAGGCGGATGGTGTTCGTCCGGGCCGGCCGGCCGTTGGAGTGCCGGCGCTGGGACGTGGGGCCTCCGGCCGCCGGCGGCGCGGTGGTCCGCGTGACCCATGCCGGCGTCTGCGGTTCGGATGTGCACCGGCTGGACGGTGAACAGACGGACATGGGGTATCCCGTGGCGTTCGGCCATGAGGGTGTCGGGGTCGTCGAGGCGCTCGGCGAGGGTGTCCGCGTGGACACCGACGGCGTGCCGTTGCGGGCCGGCGATGCGGTGTACTGGGCCAACCGCGGGCCGGTGAGCGAGAGCCTCGGCGTGACCTGGCCGCCGCCTGCCGACGTGCCCAGCCAGGCGGCGTATCAGGACTACGCCACGTTGACCGCGGACAACGCGATCTACCGGATTCCGGAGGGCACTGACCCGGAAGCGGTGATCGCGTTCGGCTGCGCGATGCCGACCGCGCTGGGCGGGATGGCGCGACTGGGCCCGATCCGGCCAGGGCAGAGCGTGGTCGTGCAAGGGTGCGGGCCGGTCGGGCTGGCCGCCACAATGCTCGCGGGCCTGAGCATGGCGCGGCAGGTGATCGTGATCGGGGCGCCGGAAACCCGGCTGGCGCGTGCCGAGACACTGGGGGCGACGGCGACGATCGCGTTGGAGACGACCTCCGCGGCCGAGCGCGCCGAGGCGGTGCGCGAGCTCACCGGCGGGCGCGGCGCCGATGTGGTCGTTGAGGCGACCGGCAATCCCGCCGCGTTCGAGGAGGGGTTCGGTCTGCTCGCCGAGAGCGGGCGCTACCTGATCCTCGGCCTGTACGCGGGTTCGGGCACGGTGGCGCTGGATCCGTTCCGGTTGAACAACCGCAGCCTCAGCGTGATCGGCAGCCTCGGGCCGACCCACCATTGCGACTACCGCACCACGATCCAGCTGGCCGGGCGGCACGGCGAGCGGCTGTCGATCGCCGGCCTGATCACGCACCGGTTCCCGCTCGGCCGGACGGAGGAGGCGATCGACACGATGCGCCGCGGCGAGGCCGTCAAGGCCGTCGTGCTGCCCACCATGGAGGAGGCGGCCACCTGACCGCCGACGGTCCGCACCGTCCGGGTTCTGTGCATTGTGGACGTTCAAAAGGTGCTGTTGAGCGACGATCGGCCGAGACCCGCTGCTGGTTGACAGGTTGCCGTGACGATACTAAAGTGAGCAGTCGATCACTTATGTGGGGAGCGGTGCTACAAGGAGGTAGCGGCTTGACCATCCACATCGGACCATAGGGCCGCCAGATCATTGAGCCGGCCCGGATTCCCGCGCCAGGCGCACGATGATCGATTCTCCGCCACTCGGCCGGCCATGCGAATGCCCGGAACATCCCGGGTGGTGCGCTTCTGTCCACAAGAGACGAATGTCCAACCAGATCGGCAGCCTGAAGAAGGGGAAGTGCACTGTGACCACCGTGCAGAGCCGGGTGGCTCCCGAAGTGCTGGTGAAGATCTTCACCGTCGCTTCGAAGATCAAGCTGTACGACGAGACGTACCGTGCGGCGCTGAGGGCGGGCACGATCGGTGGCATGTACTACTCGCCGCGGGGACAGGAGATAATCCCGGCCTCGTTCGCCGCCGTGCTGAGGCCGGACGACTACGTGCTGACCACGTACCGCGGCGTGCACGATCAGATCGCCAAGGGCATGCCGCTGCCGACGCTCACGGCGGAGTTCTTCGGCCGGGCCTCGGGCAGCTGCAAGGGCAAGGGTGGCCCGATGCACGTGACGGACGTGGCTTCCGGCCTGATCCTGACCACGGGCGTCGTGGGGTCGGGGCTGCCGATCGCCGTGGGCGTCGGCCTGTCGGCGCAGCTGCGCAAATCCGGCCAGGTCGCCGTGGTGAACTTCGGTGACGGCGCGTCGAACATCGGCGCGTTCCACGAGGCACTGAACATGGCGTCGCTGTGGCAGTTGCCGGTGGTGTTCACGTGCCAGAACAATCAGTATGCGGAATACACCAGGTACCGCCACGGCACCTCGGTGGACCAGGTCGCCATGCGGGGCGCCTCGTACACGATGCGCTCGATTCACGTGGACGGCAACGACCCGCAAGCCATGTACGAGGCGGCGAGCACGGCTGTCGACGCCGCGCGTGCCGGCCAGGGACCGACGCTCATCGAGGCGATGACCTACCGGTTCCACGGCCACGTCATGGGCGACTCGATGTCGTACATGCCCAAGGAGGAGCTGGGGGCCGCCCGGGACGCGGACCCGGTACTCCGGATGCGGGCGGAGCTGATCGCGTCCGGCGCGCTGAGCGAGGAACAGGCCACCACCATCGAGGACGGCCTGCGCCAGGAGATCGACGCGGCGTTCGAGTACGCGGTGTCCCAGCCGCTGCCCGATGCCGCAGACGGCCTCACCGACGTCTACGCGGAAGGAGTCGCGCTGTGACCGCGCAGAGCGAGCTGACCGAGTCCGTCACCAGCTCCGAACGAGTCCTGACCCAGGTGCAGGCCATCCACGAGGCGCTGGACATCGCACTGGGGTCCGACGACCGGGTGTTCGAGCTCGGCGAGGACATCCAGGACCCCACCGGCGGCGGGTTCGGCGTCCACAAGGGACTGAGCACGAAGTACGGGCTGGACCGGGTCCGTCCCACGCCCATCACCGAACAGGCGATCATGGGTGCGGCGATCGGCGCGGCCATCACCGGCATGCGCCCGGTTCCCGAGATCATGCTGATGAACTTCCTGGCCGTCAGCGCCGACCAGCTCATCAACCACGCCGCGAAGCTGCGCTACATGTCCGGCGGGCAGACGAACGTTCCCATCACCGTCCGTACCGTCACCGGCGCGGGTGGCGGGTTCGGCGCCCAGCACTCGGACATGCTCGAGGGCCCGCTCGTGCACACGCCCGGGCTGAAGGTGGTCGTGCCCGCGACCCCGGCCGACGCCAAGGGGTTGCTGCTCAGCTCGATCTTCGACGACGACCCCGTCGTCTTCATCGAGATGCACCATCTCTACTTCGCCGTGTCCGGCCACGTCCCCGAAGGGGACTACCGGGTACCGCTGGGCAAGGCGCGCATCGCCCGCGAAGGCACCGACGTCACCCTGGTCAGCTGGGGCAAGCAGGTGCATGACTGCCTCGCCGCCGCCGACACGCTGGCTGCCGAGGGAATCAGCGCGGAAGTGCTGGACCTGCGAACGCTCGTCCCGCTCGACACCGAAGCCATGCTGGCCTCGGCCGCCAAGACCAGGCGGGCCGTGATCGTGCACGAGGCCGTCCGCCGCAACGGGTATGGCGCCGAACTCGCCGCCACCATCGGCGAAGAGCTCTTCGGCACGCTCGCCGCGCCGGTCCGCCGGGTCGCGGCCAACAACACCCCGGTCCCGTACTCGAAGCCGATGGAAGACGCACACATCCCGTCCCGCGCCGACATCGAAACCACCGTCCGCGGCCTCTTCAAGTAGGGGCAGCCTCGGCCGTCCCGTCCCGGAGGTAAGAGTATGCAGGTCGACCAGCGCCAGAGTCCATCGCTGTTCTCGATGCCGGACGGCGCCACCTTGTTCCGCGAATACGAGAACTCGATACGGCGGATACTGGCGCTGGCCGCGTCGGGCACCGATCCGCAGCTGCCCATCCCGTCCTGCCCGGCGTGGAACGCCCGCGATCTCGTGGCGCACCTCATCGGCACCGCGGCCCACATCGCATCGGGCGATCCGCTGCCCGAGGACATCCCGGGGTGGATCGCGCGGGAGGTACGCGTTCGCGCGGACAGGTCCTGGCAGGAACTGCGTGACGAGTGGGAGACGCTGGTTCCGGTCGTCAGCCACAACCTCGGCGGCCAGGCGGGCAAGGAGATGGTGATCGACGCCGTCACGCACGAGCAGGACCTGCGCGCCGCCATCGGTCCGCAGGCCAGCGACCACCTGGCCGGCCTGACCGCTCTCGTGCCCTGCATCGTCTCCTACGTCCGGGACCTCGAGCCGTTCGGCACCGGGCCTGGCGCACGCCTGCGGACACCGGCCAGCGATGTCACGGTCGGCGGACCGCGGATCGGTGTCGAAGCCGAGGTGGCCGACGAATGGGAGCTGTCCCGGCTGCTGGCGTGTCGCAGGTCGGCTTCCCAGCTGGAGGCCCTGCCGCATCGCGGCGACACCACGCTGCTGTACACGCTGGTGAGCAGGTACCCGCTGCCGGAACACCCGCTGGATGTGTGACGTCCGGCCCCGGCCGCATCGAATGTTGTTGGCCGCACAACGTCTTGGGAGGTAGCGGCGGTGGCGAAGCTCTGGACGAAGAACGGCCGTCCCCTGTCCCGCGATGGAAACGACGTCTATACGGCGGCCGGAACACTCATCGGCCGCATCCACGGTGACCGCGTGTTCGGGGCCAAGGACGGCGGCTACGTCGGCACTCTCGTCGACGACCGGCTGGTCTTCCGCACCTACGACGTCGACGGGCCTTACCGCGCGTACACCCGGCAGGCGAGCGACAGCCTTGCCGACACAGTTCCGCCGTCGCGCACGTGGGGCGACGAGCCGATCCTGCCGAATTGAAGGGAGACAACGCCATGACTCAACTCCAAGAAGCGCGGCCCGCGGTCGAGACGGTGGACACGTCGCGCGTGCCGTTCCGGGTCGGCGACAGCCTGCTGATCCCGGCCGAGCGTTACTACGACCAGACGTTCTTCGAGGCCGAGAAGAAGCTGTGGATGCATGTGTGGCAGCACGCCTGTCACGAGACGGAGATCCCGAATCCCGGCGACTTCACCGAGTACCAGATCCTCGACCAGTCGGTCATGCTGATCAGGCAGAACGACGGCAGCGTCAAGGGTTTCTACAACGCGTGCAGGCACCGGGGCACCGCACTCGCCTGTGGCACGGGGACCTTCCGCGGCGGGCAGGTCGTGTGCCCGTTCCACGGCTGGCGGTGGAACCTGGACGGCTCCAACTCCTACGTCTTCTGCCGGGCCGGCTTCCGGCCGGACGTGGTCGACAAGTCCGAAACAGACCTGCAGGAGGTACAGGTCGGCCTGCGGTACGGCTTCGTCTGGATCAACTTCGACCCGGACTGCATCCCGTTCGAGGAGAACTTCCGCGGTATCGAGACGGCGCTCGATCCGCACGGGTTCGAGAAGATGCATGTGACGTGGTGGCACCAGGTCGAGTTCGCGGCGAACTGGAAGGTCGCCCAGGAGGCCTTCTTCGAGGCGTACCACGTCATGCAGACGCACCCCGAGATGGCCATGTTCCTGCGTGACGAGGCGTATCACGCGCTCGGCATGGCACGCTACTACGACAACAAGGAGCTCGGGCACACCTGGGCGGACCCGCGGGCCGACTACTCGATGCCGGACGTTCCTCCGGAGCCCACCGACGGACCGTCGCCCGCCGAGCTGTACCACGCCATGCTCAGCGTCATGTGGCAAGGTGCGCGGTCCATGACGACGGCGAGGCAGACGGAGATCGCGGACGAGGTGCTGGCGACCGTGCCGCACGAGAAGTTCTTCGACGAGTTCTACCAGCGCGTGTACGCGGAGGCCGCCGCGAACAACGTTCCGATCCCGCCGCTGACCGAAGAGATGACCCAGCACTGGACCGCGTTCCCGAGCTTCACCGGTGTGGTTTCGCTCGGCTGCTCGCTGGCCTACCGTGCCCGGCCTCACCCGACGGACCCGAACAAGTGCCTCTACGACTTCTGGGCTCTGGAGATCCCGCCGGAGGGCACGCCGGTCCGGCGGCCGGAGGTCGCGGCCGAGGACGCTCCGACGTGGGACGACCTGTGGTTCGTCCAGCAGGACGCGTCGAACATCGAGCGGATGCAGACCGGGTTGCGCACCCGCGGCCACAAGGTGAACCGGCTGGGTCAGGACCTCGAGCGGATGATCGTGAACTGGCACCAGGTTCTCGACCGGGTCCTGGCGAAGCACATGTGAGTGCCGCGGCCGCGTATACGCAAGACGTGCCGGGCGGCCTGTCAGGTCACGGCACACCGACGAGTCCCGGCAACTGACGAGGGTGGAAAAGATGGCCGCCGCGCCCCTGTCGCACACGGTCCGCGTCGAACCCGCGGGCCTGGACATCGAGGTTCGCCATGGCGAAACCTTGTTCGACGCCGCTTGGCGGGAAGGATATGACTGGCCCACGATCTGCCTGGGTCAGGCGCGCTGCACGTACTGCCACGTCAGGGTGCGTGCGGACGGCACGGCGGCGCTGTCGCGGGTGGAGAAGGACGAGCAGCTGGCGATCCAGCGCATCGCGCGGCGGCTGTACAGCCTGGACACCAGCGGCCTGCGGCTGGCGTGCCAGCTGCGGGTGATCACCGGCGACATCGTCGTGGAGCAGCCGGCGTTCCGGGGCGAGCGACGGCCCGATGCGCAGAATCCGGAAAGTTGACGGGAGAACAGCAATGACCGGCGAAATTGTGTACGACGTGATCGTCGTCGGGTACGGCGCGGCCGGTGCGACGGCGGCGCTGGAAGCCGTCGACGCCGGGGCGCGGGTCCTGGTGCTGGACCGTGGCTACGGCGGCGGCGCGAGCGGGCTGTCCGGCGGCGTCGTCTACGCCGGCGGAGGCACCACCACCCAGCACGCGGCCGGGGTGAGCGACAGTCCGGAGAACATGTACCGCTACCTCAAGCAGGAGGTGACGGACTACGTCAAGGACGAGACGCTGCGCCGGTTCTGCGACGTGAGCGCTTCGACGATCACCTGGCTGGAGAGCCAGGGCGCGAGATACCGCGGGACGCTGTGCCCGTACAAGACCTCCTACCCGACGGACAAGCACTACCTCTACTACTCGGGCAACGAGAAGGCGTGGCCCTACACCGAGGAGGCCGAACCCGCGGCCCGCGGGCACCGGATGGTGGCCAAGGGAATGAGCTCGGGACATGCTTTCATGCAGGCGCTGATGGAAACGGCGCAGCGCAAGGGCGTCGAGTTCCGTCCGCAGACGCGGGTCCACTCGCTGATCATCGAGGACGGGCGCGTCGCGGGCGTGCGCTGCCGCGCGATGGATCTGGAAGGCGACGCCGGCAAGCGGCACAAGCAGCTGACCACGTGGGGCGACAAGTTCGGCAACTGGCTGCCCCCGCTCGGCGCCCGGCTCAACGCGCGCGCCGAGGCGATGTGGCAGCAGAGCGCGGTCGAGTACGAGGTCCGTGGCAAGACGGTCGTCCTGGCCGCGGGCGGGTTCGTGTACAACCCGGACATGAAACGGCAGTACGAGGGGGATTTCGCGGACATCGTCCCCCTCGGCACCGTCGGCGACGACGGGACGAGCATCAGGCTGGGCCAGTCGGCCGGCGGCACGATCGATCACATGGACCGCATGACGGCGTGGCGGTTCATGTCGCCGCCCAGCGGCCTGCTGGAAGGTGTCTCCGTCGGTCTCTCCGGCAGGCGGATCGCGAACGAGGACCTGTACGGCGCCACCCACTCCGAGATCATGATCCGCGAGCACGGCGCCAAGGGCCGGCTGATCCTCGATTCGCGGCAGTGGAAGAAGGCCGCCTCCCAGATCCACGACCAGACGCTGACTTTCCAGCGGGTGCAGGCGTACTGGATTTTCACGACGGGTCATGTGAAGGCGCCGACGATCGAGCAGCTGGCGGCCAAGACCGGAGTCGATCCGGCCGGTCTCAGCGCGACCGTGGCCGCGTACAACGAGGGCATCAGGTCGGGTACCGGGGATCCCGGCCACAAGGCGGCCGCCCTGTGCTCCCCGATCGAGACCGGCCCGTTCTACGCCGTCGACATCTCGATCAAGAACTCGCGGTTGTACCCGGCATCCGGCCTCACGCTCGGTGGCTTGCGCGTCAACGAGGAGACCGGCGAACTGCTCGACGAGCACGACCAGTCCGTTCCCGGCATCTACGCCGCGGGCCGGACGGCGGTCGGCATCTGCTCGCGGAGCTACGTCAGCGGGCTCTCCCTCGCCGACTGCGTGTTCTCCGGCCGGCGGGCCGGCGTACACGCCGCCGCCACGGCGAAGGCGGTCACCCTGACCCAAGCCGACGTCTAGCCGCATTTCCCCCTGGTGGGCGGCCCGTTCCGGGCTGAAAATTGGGGTGGTCGCCCGCCGACGCCGTCGCTCTATGGTCCGTTGGAGGCCGTCGTCTAGCCGGGCGCTGGGAGCTGCGTCGTGGGCCCTTCAGTGTTGCTTCGAGCACG
>DASZUO010000178.1:0-3711 GCA_035547575.1 Amycolatopsis sp.
GCATCAGCCACAGCCCGTCGAAGTCCTCGGGCATCCAGTCGTGGCGGTGCAGCCGATACGACATGCCCTGCTCGTTCTCGGCCGAGTGCACCATGATCGCCCGGCCGTCCTTGCACAGTTCAAGGACTCGGAGCCACATCAGGTCCCGGACACGAGCCGTCACCTGTCCGACGAAGACACCTGGACTGATCTCCATCAGCCAGCGTGTCAGATGACCACGCAGGCCGGCTGGGCACGCGGTCAGGACGAGAACTACCACGGCACATCCTCATCGGCGTACGTCGCGCCACCGGCCACGCTGCGGTTGCCACCGTCCCACAGTCGCACGACGTTCCACTCCTGTCCTTCGTCGTCGGAGTCGGGCAGGAGGAGCCGTCGGATGTCTCGCGCGCAGCGGTCCAGCAACCGTCCGTCGCGGACGGCGTCGCGCACCGAACGTCGAGTTTCAGCGGGGATGTCCTCAGCGCCTCGAGCCACCACGTCGAAGGCGACCGGAATGGCCACCTCGGCCTTGTAGAGGTCGGCGATGTCGTAGACGAACGAACGAGCATGGCCGGTATGCACGAAGCCCAGCCCTGGAGAGCAACCCAGCGCGACGACGACGGCATGGGCGATGCCGTAGAGGCAGGTCGTGGCGGCCGAGAGGGCCTGGTTGATCTCCGTCGCATTGTCGAAACCCTGCATGTCGTACTGCCGCTTCGTCCATGCCACCCCGGTGCGGTCGGCGTGGGCGCGATAGAGTCGCTTGACGCGGGTGCCTTCCCGGCCACGGAGCTGCTGCATGGTGGCCCGCGATACGTCGTCTTCGGGGAACCGCATGGCATACATGGCCCGCGCCACCCGCAACCGGCTCGACTGGTTCGAGACTGCGGCGGCCTGAGCTTCCAGCAGCCGACTCGAGTTCGACAGCCCCCGGCCGTGCGCGTAGTAGCGGACACCCCGCTCGCCAACCCACACCGCGCTCGAGCCGCTCTCGGCGAGCAGGACCATCGCTTGGTGGCTGACGTTGGTACCCGGCCCGAGCAGGAGTGCGCCGAGGGTTGCCGCCGGAAGGTGGACGGTCCCGCGCTCGTCCTGGATGGTGATGGCATTGTCCTGGCGGTTCACCACGCAGCGCTCGACGTAGACGAAGCTGACCCGATCCTGCGCGCGGACCAGCTCGGAGATGTCGACTGGCGGTGCGCCGGGGATCGGCTTCATGGCACCGGGGCCAGGGTGAGCAGCCCACATCCGTAGGCCTTGGCACGGCCGACCCCGTGGCACAGCGTCCGACGGAGAGACTCCGGATCGGTCACCGTCAAGATGCCCTCGTACGTCGCCACGGTGACTGTCACTGTCCGATCGGTCCCGTCGGAGCGTCGGGAGAACGACAGCGTGCGCCGCGAGTGCACCGCCAGCCCGGCGGCCTCGACCGTGAAGCCCCATCTGGCGGCGCGGTCGAGGAACCATTGCTGCTGGTAAGCGACGGTGACGTGGCCGCGCCGTTTTCCCCGTTCACCGGGTACGGCGAGGTTCTGCACCGGGTTGGCCGTCAGTCGGAACCCCCACTGCTGCCCGGCGTGAAGCCGGTCGAGCAGGCTGGCGAGGGAGGCGGTCCGCCACCCATGCTCGGTGGCCGGCCATCCGGCCTGCTCCACGATGGCCGTCAGGTCCGGCGAGGCCGGGCTGCTGACGTACAGCGTCAGCGTCTTGTCGACCTCGGAGTTGTCGACCCGCCACAGGATCCGGCCCGCCGGGCTTTCGGTCGACGATCCCGGCGGGAAGGACGAGAGTACGGCGGCGTGCATGCGCTGCGGTGAGGCCAGCAGCCAGCGAGTGCCACGGCGGGAAGGGTTGAGATGCATCTGGGTCAGGTACATCAGGCACCCCCGAGGGCCGCCATGAAGTCGGGCTCGGCCCGGCCGGCATCGTTCCGCATCACGACAGGTGCCAGGCGCACGACGTCGCGCCAGCCGTATTCGCGACGGACCGGGTCGAAGCTCAACGGCACATCGCGCGCCGTCTCCGCGTCGGCCGTTCCTGGGGGTGCGTCGACCACCAGCTCCAGGTGGACGGTCTTTCCCTGCTGGCGGCGGTACCAGTCCCGGGCCAGCCATTCCTGCCCACGAAGCGCATCCTCCAGACTCGCGTCGCGTACGCCGAGACTGATCTCCTCGTCCGAGGGCGGGCAGGCGCGCCTGCCCAAGTAGAGCGGAAACCTCGGGGATCGCACCGCCTCGTCAAGGGCGCGCAACAGTTCACCGTCCCCTTCGACAGCTGCGACGAAGACGGCATCGGCTAGGTAGTAGCGGTACGACAGAGGCATCGGCTCGTTCTTCCGCCCACGCCGGATCGCGGTCTGGAAGTCGCGCATCATCCGGCCCCGCTGGTCGACGCGTACCCCGAAGGTGAGCGCCGCCAGGTCCTCGATCGGATCGGTACGACGACGTCCTTGCGCTGCGGCAAGCAAACCCAAGACGCCGCTCTTGGTGGGCTCGGTCCGGGTGTGCCGGCGGACGAACCGGCTGGCGCCGCCCCACGACTGTATCGGCCCGTCCAGGCGCAGCAGCAGCACGCTCACGCAGGACCTCCGAGCGTGGAGATGGCGTGCTCGCGGACCTTGCTTACCAAGCTCGCCAACTCCACGTGCTCGCCGACGTTCGCCAGCGCTTCGCCGACCGCGGTGTTGCCGGCGAGCACATAGCTGACTTCCGGCTCGAACCCGTACGCGCCGTCGACCGAGCGCATCCGCCTGGCGAGCGCCTGTGCGGACAGCGTGGAGATCGCGTTCTTCCCATCCGCCACGATCGGCTTCTCGAACGCCCCCATCAGGTTGAGCGGCCGGCGAGCGCGGGCCTGGACGATCACGGCCTCCGGCACAGTGCCATTGGCGAAGGTGTTCTGCTTGCCCGACGGCATCGACAGGACGAACGACTTCACGAACGCCTCGACGGCGCGGCCGGTGACCGCAACGTCCCCGAGATTCTTCTGAAGCTGATCGAGATCGATCGTGGCGTAGCGGTAGAGCGTGCTCGAGTTGAACTCGATCACACCGATCATCCCCGCCGACGGGTCCGACTCGGCGTTCTTGTCGTCGACGGCGGTGTAGTAGTCGAACTCGGGCTCCACGGCGTGCGTGCTCAGGGCGTGGGCGACTTGGACGGCGGCGTCGACGTTGATGGCGGCGTCGTCGGCGACCATCCGGCCGAAGAGGGCGACCTCGATCCCGTTGTTCGCCTGGAGCGCCGCCTTGGCGGCGGACTTGTCGACGGCACCGTCGCGGCCAGCCAAGGCGAGGTCCGCCAGACGGTCGAGCTGCTGGTTGCTCACGAACAGGAGGTACTCACTGAGATCGAACGGGTCGACGGGGGCGGCTTCCTCACCTTTGGCCGGCTTCTTCGCGCGGGCGGCCTTGAACTTGATACCGGCGGCCTCCATCACGCCCTTGGCGAGGGCGATGGCCTCCTCCTGCGTGATCGCCGGGTCGAGCGTGGTGAGCCGGGAGGCCAGATCCTCGATGATGCGGCGGGTGCGGACCGCCTGGTCCAGCTCCGGAAGATAGGTTTTGAAGTCCTTGCGGGTGGCCCGCTTCCATGCCTGCGAGCTGACTCGTGCACGGGTGAAGCCGCCGAAGAAGCCGGTCTTCGGCCGGCCGGTGTCGTCCCGGTTCATGTTGCTGGACGGCACCGTCTGGAGGACGTGGATGTCGATGAACGTGCTCATGCGGTCTCT
>DASZUO010000179.1:0-45988 GCA_035547575.1 Amycolatopsis sp.
GGAGGTATCGCAGTGACTACTACGCATGGTGAGCAGTTCGGTGTGTTGACGGATCGGGCGATCGAGCGGTCGCGTCGGCGGTTGGGGATACCGAACCCGCAGCACAACCCGCCGCACAACTACGAGGTCACCGCGGATGGCACCCGGCACTTCGCCTACGGCTACGGCGACGACAACCCCCTCTACTGCGACCCCGACTACGCCGCCAAAACCCGGTGGGGATCACTGCTGGCGCCACCGAACTTCCTCTACACCATGGGCGAGGACGCCGCCCCCACCCCCGACCCCGACACCAAGGCCCTGCTCAAGGGCGACCCCTTCGCCGGACTCGGCTCCTACCAGGCCGTCATGGAATTCGAATGGTGGCGCCCCCTGCAACTCGGCGACCGCTGCAAGGTCCTGCAGGCCCAGGTCGGCGTCCAACCCAAAGCCAGCAGCTTCGGCGGCCGCACCGCCCACATCACCCACGACTACCTCTACACCAACGGCCACGGCCACATGCACGCCGTCCGCCGCGGCACCTGGATCAACGCCGAACGCCACACCTCCAAAAAACGCGCCAAAGAAAAACTCGAACCCACCCCCTACACCGACACCCAGATCGCCGAAATCGACGCCGCCTACGCCGCCGAAACCCGCCGCGGCCCCCACCCCCGCTACTACGAAGACGTCCACATCGGCGACACCCTCCAACCCCGCGTCAAAGGCCCCCTGACCACCACCGACATCGTCGTCTGGCACCTGGGCTGGGGCATGCAACTCACCCCACCCGGCGCCTTCGGCATCGCCGCCAAAATCCGCCGCAAAGCACCCGGCCTCTACCCCCCCAACACCCTCAACATCCCCGACACCGTGCAACGCCTGCACTGGGAACCCGCCCGCGCCCACGAACTCGGCCTGCCCAACTCCTACGACTACGGCGCCATGCGCGAAACCTGGCTCACCCACCTCATCACCGACTGGATGGGCGATGACGCCTGGCTCTGGAAACTCCGCTGCGAACACCGCAAATTCAACTACATCGGCGACGTCACCTGGCTCCACGGCCACGTCACCCACAAACAACAAACCGACGGCCGCAACGAAATCCACCTCACCCTCACCTGCACAAACCAACGCGGCGAAACCACCACCCCCGCCACCGCCACCGTCCTGCTCCCCACCCGCACCACACCCCTCACCCTCCCCCAACCCCCCGCCCCCAACCTTGACGGCATGCTCCAACACGAACTCGCCCGATTCCACGTCACCGACTAACAACCCACACCCGGCCCCCGGCAACGACGCGGGCGCCGAAGGTGGCCCTCGGCGCCCATCCGGCACCCCAGGCCACCCTCGGCACCCACACGCCGGTGCCTCAGGGGACGATCTTCCGGTCGCGCAGCCCGGCAATCCGCACCCCGTCATAGCCCAGCTCCCGCAACAACGCCTCGGTATGCTCACCCCCCAGGCAACCGCCCCCGGCACGAGTAGCCGACCGGGAGAACCGCACCGGCGGCCCCATCCGCAGATGCTCCGCAAACGTCGGGCTATGCGCCATCACCGCATACACAGCGGCAAGCTCCGGATCGGTCTGCAACCACAGTTCCGGCACCACCCCGGCCACCCCGACACAGCCGCGGGCACCGAAGATGGCCCTCGGCGCCCATCCCGCACCCCAGGCCACCCTCGGCACCCACAGGTCGCACGGAAAGGCCGGTGACCCGGCCCGTGGCGTTCCCCGCCGGAGCGCCACGGGCTCGAGAGTCACAGCCGGCCAGTGGTCACCGCACCGCCCACCGTCCGGTGTAGGCGGGCGGGTCGGTCTTGTCGAGGAATGCCCGCGCTGCCATCGGGGCGTCCTCCGTCGCGAAATTGACCACCTGAGTCCGGGTCTCGTTCTCCACCGCGTCGCGCAGGGACATGCTCGCGCCCTGGTTCAGCAGCGTCTTCGACTGGGCCAGTGCCATCGGCGGAAGGGCGGCAAGACGCCGGGCGACGTCGTCTACGAACGCGCCGAGCTCGTCCACCGGTTTGACCCAGGTGACCAGGCCGAGGCTCAGCGCCTCGTCGGCGTCGATCATGTCGGCCAGCAGTACCAGCCGTTTCGCCTGCTGCAGGCCGGCGATCCTGGGCAACAGCCAGGATCCGCCGACGTCCACCGACAGCCCGCGGTGAGCGAAGATCTCGCTGAACCGCGCCCGCGTGGAAGCCACGACGAAGTCGCAGGCGAGTGCGAGGTTCCAGCCCGCTCCGACCGCCACTCCGTCGACCTTCGCGATGACCGGCTTCGGGAACTCGGCCAGTGTGAGCGCCGCATCGCCGATGCGCCGCATCCGTGTGAGGGGGTGCATCGACGGGTCCCTGTTCGCGATGTCGGCGCCCGAACAGAAGTTCCCGTCCGCCCCCGTCACCACGAGCACCCGGACATCGGCGTCAAGGGCAAGCTCCGCCAGCGTGTCCCGGAGGAGCCACCAGGTCGGATCATCGATCGCGTTCTTGCGGCGCGGCCGGTTCAGCGTGAGCGTCGCGATCCCGCCCTCGCGTGTCACCAGTACCGTACTGTCGAGGTCCTGCGTCGGCTGTGTCGTCACTGTCGCGGTTCTCTCTTCTCGCTACCGGGGCGCCATGCGGATCGCGCCGTCGAGCCGGATGGTTTCGCCGTTCAGGTAAGGGTTTTCCAGGATCTGGCACGCCAGCTGCCCGTACTCGTCCGGACGGCCGAGCCGCGCGGGGCCGGGCACACTCGCCTCCAGGCCGCTGCGGACGTCCTCCCGCAGCCTGCCCAGCAGCGGCGTGTCCATCACGCCCGGCGCGATGGTGCAGACCCGGATGCTCTTGCTTCCCAGGTCCCGCGCCGCGGTGAGCGTCATGCCCACGATCCCCGCCTTCGACGCCGTGTAGGGAATCTGGCCGATCTGGCCTTCGTAGGCGGCGACGGACGCCGTCATCACGATCGCGCCGCGCTCACCGTCCACCGGCTCCCGGCGGAAGATCCGGGCCGCACCGAGGCGCAACGCGTTGAAGGACCCGACCAGGTTCAGCTTGACGACGAACTCGAAGTCCTCGAGCGAACCGGGGTTGCCTTCGGAGTCCAGCAGCCGCAACCGGCGCCCCGCTCCGGCGCAGTGCACGAGCCCGCGCAAGCCACCCTGGGCATCCGCGACGTCCAAAGCGGACGCGAAAGCGTCGGCGTCGGTGACGTCACCCGGCGCGAACACCGCCGACTCACCAAGCTCCGCAGCCGCCTTCTCGCCGTCCGAGGTGGGCAGGTCGATGAGCGTGACGCGTGCACCCGCCTTCACCAGCCTGCGCGCGGTGGCGAAACCGAGCCCCGACGCGCCACCGGTGATCGCGAAAGCCTGTCCTGCCAACTGCATGTTCGAGTTTCCTTCCCGCGTTTCGAGTGTCAGAGCAGTTCGAGAATGGTGGCGTTGGCCAGCCCGCCGGCCTCGCACATGGTCTGCAGGCCATAGCGGATCCCGTTGTCTCGCATGTGATGCACCAGCCGCGTCATCAGGATCGCCCCCGAACCGCCCAGCGGATGACCGACCGCGATCGCGCCACCGAGCGGGTTCACCCGCTTCGGGTCCGCACCGGTCTCCTGCATCCACGCCAGCGGAACCGGGGCGAACGCCTCGTTGACCTCGAACGCGCCGATGTCCCCAATGGACAGACCGGACTTGCGCAGTGCCTTCTCCGTGGCCGGAATCGGCCCGGTCAGCATGAGCACGGGGTCGTCACCGGCGACCACACAGGTGTGCACCCGCGCGATCGGCGTCAGCCCGTGCGCCTTCGCGTACTCGCTCGTCGTGACCAGCAGAGCGCCTGCGCCGTCGGAGATCTGCGACGAGTTCCCGGCGTGGATCACGCCGTCCTCGACGAATGCCGGCTTCAGCGTCGCCAGCTTCTCCAGCGTGCCCCCACGCCGCATACCCTCGTCCGCGGTCAGCCCCGCTACCGGAACGAGCTGCGCGTCCAGCGCACCGGAGTCCGCGGCGGCGAGCGCCAGTTCGTGCGACCGCAACGAGTACTCGTCCAGCGTGCGCCGGGAGAGCCCCCACTTCTGGGAGATCTTCTCGGCGCCGATCCCCTGGCTGAACCCGTCGACCCCGTAGCGTTCGAGGACGTGCGTGGGCGCGGGCTGACCGCCGCGCGCGGCACTGCCCAGCGGCACCCGGCTCATCGACTCGACACCACCGGCGATGGCGATGTCGTAGTGGCCCGCGACCACTCCCGCCGCGGCGAAACTGACGGCCTGCTGGCTGGAGCCGCACGCCCGGTTCACCGTCGTCGCGGTGACGCTCTCCGGCCATTCGGCCGCCAGCACCGCGTTCCGGGCCACATTGCTCGCCTGGTCGGCCGCCTGGCTCACGCAGCCCCACACCACGTCGTCGATGTCCGCGGGCTCCACTCCGGTTCGCTCGACCAGCGCCCGCAGCACCGTCGCGGACAGATCCGCTGGGTGCACCCCGGACAACGTGCCGTTCCGTTTCCCGATCGGCGTCCGAACGGCTTCGACGATGACCGCGTCTCTCATGTCCGTCTCCTCAACTTGAGTCCATCCTCGATCAGAGCAGCGCCAGGCTGGCTTCGGCGTAGGCCGCGCGCCTGCGCCGCCCCACCAGGAACGACGGCGGGGCGAAGTAGCCGACGTCACGTGGCAGCGCGTCGCCTTTGCGCCGCAACGCCTCCTTCGCCTCACCCGTGGTGCCGCACACGGCGATTTCGGACAGCATCTCGTCGGTGACCGCGTCGGCCATCCCGTCGGTGTCCCCGGACCTGAAGGCCTTCCGCAGACGCTCGACCGGTGCCTGCCAGCCGTGGTGCTCCACGTACGGGTCGTAGGTGCGGACCGTGAGGTAGAAGGCGATCATGCGGCGCGTGTCGGCGATCGCCCGTTCCGGTGCGGCATCGTCGATGGCGGTGATGATCCAGCCGTGCTCGGCGGGCGGCGCCGCGTCCGGCCCGCCGTCGCGCTCGGCGCGACCGCGTTCCGCCGAGGGCCGCACGACGTCGTTCCACCAGCTCCGGGTGAACAGCCCGTGCCCGATCAGTCCGTCCGCGGTCCGGTACGCGGTGCGGGCCATCCGCTTGTTGAAGGCGGCCACGAGAATGGGGATGTCCAGCCTGCCGAGGACCGGCGCGCGCACGTCGGCGTCGATGGTGACGAACTCGCCGGCGAACCGCACCCGCTCGCCGTTCTCGGCATGCAGCCAGGCACGCGTGGCCCCGACAACGTCGGCGAGCCGGTCGACGGGGCGGTCCGCGGCGACACCGAACCAGTCGCGGTTGATCCGGTACGCGCCCGAACCGAGGCCGAGGAACAGCCTGCCGGGCGCCGACCGGTGCAACTGCCGCAACGCGGTGGCGTGGGCGTAGGGCGTCCGGGCGAAGGCATAGGCGATCGCGGGCCCGATCAGCGCCCGCTCGGTGGCCGTGGCCATCTCCGCCAGGGTCGTGTAGGCGTCGTGGTCGGCGAAGTCACCGGTGCAGAAGGCACCGGCACCCGCCTGCTCGGCCTGGCGGGCGACGTCCGCGCCCGGCCATGGCATGCCGAAGATCATCGGTTCTCCTCACATCCGGCGGTGGGGCGCGACATCAGGCCCGTGGTTCCCGTGGCAGGCCGAGCCCGCGTTCGGCGATCTGAGTGCGCAGGATCTCGTTGGCGCCGCCCGCGATCGTGTAGGCCCTGGCGTAGAGGTAGGCGTCCTGCCACCAGCCGCCGGCACGCACCGACTCGTCGCCCGCGGTGAGCAGCCCGTCGACGCCCTGCAGCGTCATCCCGAACTCGGCGAGGTCGTGGTTGAGCTCACTGAAGAAGATCTTCCCGATCGCCGCGTCGGCAGGCTGCTCGGTACCGGCGAGCATGCGGGACTGGGTCAGCCCGACCATCGCGGCGTTGACGTGCACCTTCGTGGCGAGCTCGCCGATACGTTGCCGGCGCGCGGAATCGGTCAGCGCGTCACTCTCCCTGGCCAGGCCGATGACCTCGTCGAGCACGGCGAAGAGTTCCACGCCGGAGGCGGCGACCCCGGAACGCTCCCGGCCGAGGCTGGACATGGCTACCTTCCAGCCCTGGTTCACCTCGCCGATCACGTTGCCCGCCGGGATGCGCACCCCGTCCAGGAACACCTCGTTGAAGTCACTGGTGCCGGTGATCTCGCGCAGTGGCCGCACGTCGACGCCCGGGGTCCGCATGTCGAGCGCGAACGCGGTGATCCCCCGGTGTTTCGGGGCGTCCGGATCCGTGCGCGCGAGCAGGTAGCCCATGTCGGCGTGCTGCCCGTTCGTGGTCCACACTTTCTGCCCGTCGACCACCCACTCGTCGCCGTCGAGGCGCGCGCGGGTGGACAGCCCGGCGAGGTCGGAGCCGGCGCCGGGCTCGGAGAAGAGCTGGCACCAGATGTCCTCGCACGCGCGGATGCGTGGCAGGAAACGCTCCTGCTGCCCGGCCGTACCGAAATCGATGATCGCCCCGGCGGCCAGCGGGGCCGCCCCGATCGGCTGCCAGGTGCGCGCCCGCGTGATCTCCTCGACCACGATGTGCGATTCGAGCGGATGCGCGTCCGGCCTGCCACCGAAACGCTCTGGCCAGTCGATGCCGAGAAACCCGGCCGCGTACAGCTTGGCCGTCCATGCCCGGATCGCCGGAATCTGCCCTGGTGCCGGCGCGCGGACGCCGCTGTGGACCTTGGTTCCCGGCGCGTGCTCCGCCACGAACGCGCGTACCTTCTCACGGAACGCCTCGAGTCCGGGTGGGGACTCCAACCGCATCGCCTACCAGCTCCCTTGCCCGGCCCGGATCTTTCGATCCGAGCCTTTCGTCAGCAGGACCCCAAAAGAGTATACTCTACAAGCCGCCGGGCCGACAGGCGGTCAAGGACACGAGGAGTGTGACGGTGGACTTCGAGCTCAGCGACGAGCAGGCGATGCTCAGGGACGCGACGCGCGGCGTGCTGCGCGACCGGGCCGGCATCGAGACGGTTCGCGCGGAGCTCGGCGCGGTCGGCGGGCCGCACGCCGAGCGGCTGTGGCGCCTCGGCGCCGAGCTGGGGTGGACCGGCCTTGCCCTGCCCGAGGAGCACGGCGGGTCGGAACAGGGCCTGGCCGAACTGGCGATCGTCGCCGAGGAGTTCGGCCGCGCCGCGGCGCGCGGCGCGGTCGTGACGTCCGCGCTGGTGGGTACGGCCGTCGCACGCGGCGGGCCGGCGGCGCTGCGGGACGAGGTGCTGCCGGGGCTCGCCGCCGGTACCACACGCGCCACCTGGGCGTTCGCCGAGTCCGGCCGGCCCTGGACGCTCGCGGGCGTCACCGCCACAGCACGGGCCGAGGCCGGCGGCTATGTCCTCGACGGCGTGAAGACGCTCGTGGAGGACGCGCCCGCCGCGGACCTTCTGCTGGTCACGGCTCTGCTCGACGGCGTGCCGACGAACTTCCTCGTCGACGCGGCCGACGTCACGGTGAGCCCGCAGACCCTGCTGGACCTCACGCGATCGTTCGGCACGGTGCGCCTCGACCAGGTCCGGGTCCCCGCCGGCCGCAGGCTCGGCGGCGACGCGGCCGGTATCCAGCGCCTGCTCGACGACGCCGCGGTGCTCGCGAGCGCGGAGGCACTCGGCGTCATGGAGCGGCTGCTGGAGATGACCGTCTCCTACACCGCGGTGCGCGAGCAGTTCGGCAGGCCCATCGGCAGTTTCCAGGCCGTCAAGCACGGCGCGGCCGACATGGCGATCGCGATCCAGGGCTCTCGCGCCGCCGTCTACCAGGCCGCCATGGCCGCCGACGCCGGGGTGCCCGGCGCCGCGACGGCGGCCTCCGTCGCCGCCTCGCACGTCTCGGCGGTACTGCCGAAGGTCGCGGGCGAGGCGCTGCAACTCCACGGCGGCATCGGCTTCACCTGGGAACACGACCTGCACCTGTACCTGCGCCGGGCCAAGGCCGACGAGGTGCTCCAGGGCGATGCCGCGGTACACCGGGAGCGTCTCTGTGCCCTGCTCGGGGCCGTCCCGCAGCCGGCCTGAACCGCCTCCTCGGCGGCCCACGTCGAGGAGCGCCCCCACCGTGTCACGGCTGCCGCGCGATGATCTCTTCCCCGAACCGGGCCAGCCCCTCGAGGGCGGCGGCCGTCGAGTTCGACGGGGTGGTCGTGACGAACTGCGTCACACCGGCCTCGGTCAGTTCGCCGATGTGGTCGCGGACCTCCTCGACGGACACGTCGGCCCCGAGCGCCCGGCTGTAGGGGGACTGCACCTGCACCCCGATCGAGGCCGGGTCGCGCCCGGCCTCCGCGACCAGGTCGTGCAGCTCCTTGATCGCGTCCGCCAGCTCGGCGACGCTGGTGATCGCCGCCGTCCGCGTGGTCTGCGCTCCCTCCGCGGTGGTGATGAGCGGGCACCATCCCTGCGCCGCACGCGCGATCCGGCGCCGGGGCCGAAGCCCGTTGCCGCCGATCCACACCGGCGGATGCGGCCGCTGCACCGGCGCGGGGCTCATCGCCACTCCGCGGGCGGTGAAATGCCTGCCCTCGTACCGGAACTCGTCGGTGGCACAGACGGCGCGAAGCACCTCGAGTGCCTCGTCGAACAACGGGCCGCGCTCCTCGAACTCCACGCCGAGCGCGCTGAACTCCGAGCGAAGATAGCCGCCGCCCGCACCGAGAATGAGCCGTCCGCTGGAGAGCACGTCCATCGACACGATCGACTTCGCCGCCAGCAACGGGTTCCGGTACGGCAGCACCATCAGGTACGGCATGATCGAGATCCGGCTGGTGCACGCTGCCACGAACGACAGTGCGGCGACCGGGTCCAGCGTCGCGTGCCCCCCGTTGCGCAGCCATTTCAGCGAGGGCGCGGGGTGCTCGGTGAACGCCAGCACGTCGAATCGCGCGTTCTCGGCTGCCCGAGCGAACGCCGGCAAGCCCGCCGGCCCGTAGAGCGCCGGGTCGCAGTCGGGCTGTCCGACGGGGTGTTCAACAGTGAATCGCACCGCTGGCCTCCTCCATTCCGCTTCCAGAACGAACCATAAGAGTATGCGCAATCTCGGCCGGTCGGCCATACTTCGCAGCCCAATCGGCTTTATGAGTAGACTGTATAGGGATGAAGACCTGGGAGGTGTGCGGTGACCGCCGAGTCGGCGACTGAGCAACGGCCCCACCGCGACGGCGCGGATCTCGCCGCGCTGCTGGCCCTGGAGCCGGTCGGCCCGGACCTGTTCCGGACGGTCCCGGACCGCACGGCCACGAAGCGGATGTTCGGCGGGCTGGTCGCCGGACAGGCACTTTTCGCGGCGGGCCGCACGGTCACGGAGGACCGGCAGGCCCACTCACTGCACGCGCACTTCCTGCGCGGCGGCGACTCCTCGCGGCCGGTGGACTACCGCGTCGAGCGGGTCCGCGATGGTGGCAGCTTCTCGACCCGGCGCGTCACCGCGGTGCAAAACGGCACGGAGTTCTTCACACTGACGGCCTCCTTCCAGGTACCCGAGGACGGCTGGGCGCACCAGACGCCGCGGTCGCTGGGCAGCGACCCGGACACGCTGTTGCCCGGAAGCGAGGTGATGGCGGCGGCCGGCGGGCAGAACCTCGCGTGGTTCAGTGCCCTGCCGTGGACCTCACCGCTGGAAGTCCGGTTCGACGGCAAGCTGCCCCGCGTGGCCGCGCTGCGCGGCGAGGTGTCCGAGCCACGGCAGCGGTTCTGGTTCCGCGCCCGCAACCCGCTGCCGTCTGATCCTGTCGTGCACGCAGCCGCTGCGACCTTCGCCTCGGACACCTTCCTGCTCAGCACCGCACTGGCCCCGCACGCCAGTTTCGTCGGCAGCCCGGAGCTCGTGTTCGCCAGCCTGGACCATGCCGTGTGGTTTCACCGGGCGTTCCGCGCCGACGAGTGGCTGCACTACGAGCAGGAGAGCATCTGGGCCGGAAACGGGCGGGGCCTGTGCCGTGGTCTCGTCTTCGACCGCGACGGTGTGCTCGTCGCCTCCGTGACGCAGGAGGCCCTCATCCGCAGGCTGCCGGCGGCGGACTGACCGGAGCGGGCGGAGGGTCACTGGTAGAGATCGACCACCCTGCGCGGATCATGACCGCCCCGCATCATGCTCCGCTCCAGCGCACGCAGATGCCCCAGCCACACCGACTCCAGCCGATCGGCGTCACGGTCCCGGATCGCCGCCACCACCTGCTCGTGCACCCGCACCGCCGCCCGGAACGCGCGACGCCGCGCCTGCGACGTGGACAGATGCTCCACAAAGGACCGGCTCGACCTGTCGATCACGGACTGGATCACCTGATGGAACAACAACAAGGTCTCCCCGGCCCCCACCTCGACCAGCACGCGGTGGAAATCATCGTGCAACGCCGTCCCCTCCACGATGATCTTCTCGTCATCATCCACCAGAGACCGCGCCCGCTCCAGGTTCGCCTCCAGCGAATCCAGCACCCGCGCCGCGCGCAGCGCCGCGACACTCTCCACCGCCGGCGACTCGATGATGCGCCGCGCACGATACACATCGGCCAGCGTCGCGCCCCGCACCTGCAGCAGGAACCCCGCCTGCCTGGCCACACCGGTCACCCGCGGCAGCGCCACCCGAGGCCCACCATGCTTCCCCCGCTTGACCGTGACCAGACCCTCCGACTCCAGGATCCGCAACGCCTCACGCATCGTCGGCCGGGCAACCCCATACCGCTCCAACAGCACCGTCTCCGACGGCAACGGATCACCACCAGCCAGCTCGCCACGCGCAATCCGCACCCGGATCCGCTCCGCCACCACCTCGGCCATCTTCGGCTGCCCAGCCCCGGCCCCACCACCGGCAATCATGCTGTGGCCACCCAAACCTCGATCCGACCCGTCCGCGAAATACTGCCGGCGACGATACCGAACTCTCGCCGGGCCGGCCCGGCGACAAGCGCGGTCAGCGAGCGACCGGGCAACGGCAGCGCACCTCAGCGGCGGGTGCGCGCCTTTTCGGCCGGCTTTCGCCGTGCCGGCGGTGCGAGGCTCCGGGCGCGCCCGTCGCCGCCGCCGTGGACGGTCAGCCGCGCCATCTCGTCCAGCACAGCGGCCAGGTCGAAGTGCTGCTCGCCAAACAGCCATTCGCCGTGCAGCGCGACCGACAGGGCCATCCCGAACATGAGCCGGATCATCACCGGGAAGTCGTAGACGTGTGCCGGATATCCGCGGCGCGCGCGCTCCTCGTCCTGCAGTGCGCCGATCCGGTCGATCGACTCCTGCATCACCGTCCACACCGGACCGGTGGGCTTCGCGGCATCGTCCTGGAAGAGCGCGACCCGCAGCAGATCGCGGCGATCACGCAACACCTCGTATAGGCCGGCGTAGAAGGCGCGCGCCTCCACCTCGTCGTTCTCCTGCAGCCCGCGTTCCTCCCACTGGCGGCAGTAGGCGCGCATGTACTCGGTGAACGAACCGGCCGCGGCCTGCTGGAACAACGCGGACTTGGAGCCGAAGTGCCGGAACAGCATGGGTTCGCTGATGCCGGCGCGCCGCGCGATCTCCCTCGTCGTCACCTGCGCGTACTCCTTCTCGGCGAACGCCGCGGCGGCCGCGTCGAGAATCTGCTGCCTGCCCTGGCCGCGGCTGGTCCCGGTACGGGCACCGTGATCCACCATGCGCTCAGTCTAGCGAGCGTGCGCAGCGCGTGACCGCAGGCGATCCGGCATCACGCCGGCGGCGCTTGACGCTGGTCCGCCGGGGTGGCCCGAGTGACCGCCCACCACGGCACGTGCCCGTTCGCGACGTCGGCGCCGCCGCCCCAGCCCGCCGTCGCGGGTGGCGCGAACAGCGCGCACTCCCGGTCCTGGAACAGCCACCGCTCACCGGCGCGGACCAGCCGGTCGTGATACAGGCCGCAGGCGACGAGCACCGGGGACGCGGATCCCGCCGCGACGAACAGGAAGCGGCACTCCACGGTCGCCGTGTCGCCGGCCACGTCGATGAGCGCGTCCGTGGTCAGGTGCAGTCCGCGACGTTCCGGCGGCTGGTCCTGCCGGATGAACGAGTCGAGCTCGGCCCGGCCCCGATAGGTCTGCCCGAGCAGGTGGAACGCGCCGTCCTCGGTGAACAGCCGCACCCATGCGGCGAAGTCACCGCCGTCGGTGGCATGGCAGAACTCGGCGAGCGTGCGGCAGATCTGGTCGTGTGCGGTGGTCATGGTCCTGTCTCCTGGTGTGCCGGTGCCGGTGCGTCGACGATGCGGGCTCTCGATCGCATGTTTCCCTTGTCCGCCAACAGGTTTGGCTACGGTCATCGCATTGTCCTTCCGCGGCCCGGCGCCGAGGCGGGAGGTTGAACGTCGCGTGGAGCCGATGTATGGTGACGCAGGCCACGTCTAGCGCACTATACTTAGCCGGACCTGGAACGCAAGTGCGCTGTACTTTGGAGGTTCCCGTGATCGACGGCATCCCGATCTTCGACTGCGTCATCCACGTCTACGACATGTCCGAGGGCAACGTGCGCGCGTCGGAGCCGACGTCCGAGCACGCCCGCGCGCACATCGCGGGACTGCAGGCGCCGACCCGCATGCTGCCGCAGAACGCGCACTACCCGGTCACCGTCCGATGGTCACCGGAGGAGGTCTACGACATGGTCTTCACCCATGGCGGCACCGACCTGGGCATGGCCCAGACCGTGCCGATCTATGACTGGTTCGACGACTGGTTCGCCCCGGTGCGGGCCCAGTACGAGATGGCGCGGCGCTACCCCGAGCAGGTGCTGTTCTGCGGCGGCGTCGACCCGGTGGGCCAGGGACCGGACGAGGCGTTACGCCAGATCGAGGTCCAGGTCCGGGAGATGGGCGCGCGGTCGTTCAAGTTCTACAATGGACACCTCGAGGGCAGCTGGCGATGTGACGACCGCGAACTCGCCTACCCCCTCTACCGGAAATGTCTGGACCTTGGCGTCGACGTCATCCAGTTCCACAAGGGCTCACCCTTCGGCCAGCAGAACATGGAAGACCTGAGCCCACTGGACCTGCAGCGCGCGGCACGCGATTTTCCCGACCTGAAATTCATCATCCACCATGCCGCCTTCCCCTACATCGAAGAGGCGGTCAACATCGCCTCCCGCTTCCCGAACATCTACATCGCACTGTCCGGCACCATCAACGCCTACTTCATCGCACCGCGCAAGGTCCAGGAATGGATCGGCCGGATGCTCGGCGAAGTGGGTGTCGACAAGCTGTTGTGGGGCTCGGAAGCCGCGTTGCAGGGCAACCCCCGGCCCTACCTGGAAAGCTTCGTCCACGACTTCCACATCCCCGACGACCTGCGCACCGGCTACGGCTACCCGCAGATCACCAGGCAGGACAAGGAAAAGATCCTCGGCACCAACTTCGCCCGCCTGATGAAGGTCGACCTGCCGCTGGCCGAACCGGCCCAGCCCGCGGCGGCGTCATGACCACCGACCGCGGCGCCATCGAAGACGCGGTCGCGGAACTCAACCAGGCGCTGCGCTCGCACGGCGGCGGAGTCGAGTGGATCGGCACCACCGAACAGGGTGCGCTGCGCCTGCGCATGATCGGCATGTGCGCCGGCTGCGGCTTCCGCCCCGTCAGCACCGCCGCCACCATCCGCCCCTTCTTCAGAGAACGACTCGACATGGCCGTGGAAGTGGAGGGCGCACGCATCAGCGCCGAGGCCGAACAGCGACTCGCGCAGGCACTGGCTCCCGGTTACCACCGCGCGGGTTTGCGGCCCCTGACCGGAAAGGAAGAGTGAATGGACGCCACCGAGGACCGGCTCGCGACGCTAATCGCGAAGGACGAGATCCGCGAGCTCGTCCACCTCTACTCGCGCGGCATCGACCGGCGGGACGGGGCGCTCGTACGCAGTCTCTACACCGAGGACGGCACGGACAATCACGGCGACATCTTCTCGGGGACGGCCGACGAGTTCGTGGCGTTCCTGGAAATGTCCACTTCGGCCGCGAGCTACACCGGCCATCACGTGTGCAACCACCTGATCGCGGTCGACAGCGAAGACGAAGCACACGGCGAGGTCTACTGCATCGCTTTTCACGTGATGCTCGGCGACGCCGACACAGCCGTCGACGACATCATGCTGGTGCGCTACCTCGATCACTACCGGCGCGAACACGGCCGCTGGCGCTTCGCGAGCCGCGACGTCGTCTTCGACCACGAGATACGGCAGCCGATTCCCCGGCCGGAAGCCGCATACCCCGAAAAGGACTCCAGCTACTCGATTCTGCCAAGCCTGCTCTTCGGCCGCGGTCCCCGTCCCTGAGCAGCGCACAACCGCGGGGTGGTGGGTGCCGGACGGATGTTCACGCTGGGCGGCCCGGCCGCCGGGACGGTGCGCCGTCCACAAAGGAACGCGGCAGCTGCGGTCACGCCGACGAACTCCCGCACCATGTACCGCCGGGGGACGCGTTCCAGCCCGCCATCACCACCGTCGGGCGAAGGAGGTCATTCGATCGTGCCGACGACCGTGCCGACCGGATAGGTCTCCTCCACCACGCCGACGATCTTCAGCGTTCCCGTCGCCGGCGCCTCGATCTCGGTCTCGGTCTTGTCGGTGGCCAGCGTGTAGATGGCCTGCCCTTCTTGGACGGCCGCCCCGTCCTCCACCAGCCATTCGGCGATACTGCCCTCAGTCATCGTCACGCCGAGCTGCGGGATGCGAAGTTCCTGTCCCACCTACGTCTCCTCTGCCTACTTGGTCGCACCGATCATGGCCGACTGATCTCCGAATGGCTGCCGACGACCTGGCTGCCGCACGTCACCACCGTGACCTCGGAGCGGGGTCATCCGCGCCCGGGTGCGCGCCACCGATTCAAAAGTCCTTTGTGGACACCGAAGCCGCCCCCGGGGTCCTGGATGACCTCACCGGGGCAAAGCCGCTCGCGGTTCGGCACGCGTCGTCAAGCCGCCACCTCCTTGTAGCAGAACCGACATAAGTGATCGGATAATCACTTTAAGGCCGTGTGCCCCGTCACGTCAAGGCAAGATCGGATACCGGACGGCAGCGGCGCCAGGAAGCGTTGCCAGCAAAGGAAGGCCGACGAAATCAGGACAGCAGGGTGCCCGCCAGGAGCGACTCGGTGATACGGATGGCGGCGCGGTGCCGCTCCGCCGTCGCCGTGGCCGACAGGTAGGTCAGCCCCCAGGTGATCGACGTCACCATGTCCACCGCGGCGACCGGAGAGGTGTCCGCGGGGAGCTCGCCCCTGCGCAACGCGTCGTCCACGAGCCGCCGGTACAACGTCTCCTCCGCGCGGCGCCGGAAACCGATGACAGGCGCGAACTCCGGCGTATGCGAGGACTCGAGGAACAGGCTTGCCTCGAACCTCGTCATCGACGGATGGTCCCGCGTGCACTCGAGCGCCTCTTCCAGCAGCCCGATCAGCCGGTCCCGCAGCGAGTCGTGCGCGAACGCCGCCTTCTCGAGCCGGGCCATCACCTCGACGATCACGTCGTTCAGCGCCGCGATGACCAGTTCGCTCTTCGACGGGTAGTACCGGTAGAGCGCGCTGGAGGTCAGGCCCGCGTGTTCGGCGATCGACTTCATCGTCGCCTTCGCATAACCGACCTCGGCGACGTGCGTCATCGCGGCCATGAGGATGTTCCGCCTCGTCCGCTCGGCATCCGCGTTGACCGGGCGACCGATCCGAACCGGTGGCGCCATCGGGCTCCCTCCCTCGTCTTCCAACCCATTGTCCTCCACCGGGGGCATGCCTGTCCCGGCACACCCCGGAGCCTTCGTGGCCGCCGTACCGCGCCGGCTCGTGAACACGCTGCGCTACCCTGCCCGACATCGATTTCGGAGAGGGGTCCTGGCGTGACCCGAGCTGCCTCGGAGCGCGACGTGGTGCGGCCGAGAAAGATGGCCGACATCGTGGCCGACCGCATCCGGCGGATGATCGCCCGCGGGGACATCGGCGACGGTGAGTGGCTGCCGACCGAGTCCGAGCTGGTCAGCGCGTTCGGCGTATCGCGCCCCACCCTCCGCGAAGCGTTCCGGCTGCTCGAGGCCGACTCCCTGATCACCATCCGGCGGGGCCCGCCCGGTGGCGCCCAGGTCACGGTTCCCGGTCCGGAGGCGGCGGCCGCCCAGTTCGGGATGCTGCTGACGCTCAGCGGGACGACCATTCAGGACGTCTACGACGCGCGCATGGTCGTGGAGCCCGCGGCCGCCAGGGATCTCGCGCACCGTGGCACCGCGGCCGGCCGGAAGGCACTCGCGGAGACGCTGGAGGAAGCGCGCGCGGCCGTCGGCGGCCCGTCGTTCGGTCGGATCAGCCTGCGGTTCCACCGGCAGGTGGTCGAGCTCGGCGGGAACCAGACCATGGCCACGGTCATCGGGATGCTCTCCGAGATCGTCAGCAGGCACCTCGCCCGCGCTTACGAGATCCCGGACACCTCCGAGGGCACGGTCGCCAGGAACAAGAAGGCGTTGCGGGCCTACGAAAAGCTTGTCGAGCTGGTCGAGGCCCGTCGTGGCGAAGAAGCCCAGAAGCTCTGGCTGAAACACATGCGCGCCGCGCGGGCACATCTCTTCCGTACCGGTGACGAGACGCAGGTCGTGGACTTGCTGTACTGACGCGGCGTTCTGTGAACCAAACCGCGGCGCCGACATCACGGTTCCCGCTTTGATAGCCTCATTCAGTATCCTGATCCGCGAAGGAGCTGCCGTGACCGTGCCACCGCCGAAGCGTCCCCTGCCACAGCCGTCGTTGAGCAGTGCGGAGTTCTGGCATTCGGGGGCGGACGGGGTTCTGCGGATCTCCCGGTGCGGCTCGTGCGAGCGGCTGTTCCACCCACCGTTGCCCACGTGCCCGTCGTGCCGCAGCCGCGACGTGAGCCTCAGTCCCACCTCCGGCAAGGCCGTCGTGGTCGGGTTCAGCGTGAACCATCAGACCTGGCTGCCGGCGTTCCCGCCGCCCTACGTCGTCGCCATCGTGGCAATGGCCGAGGACGACCGGGCCCGGCTGACCACCAACATCGTCGGCTGCGAGCCCGAGGACGTGCACGTCGGCATGCGGGTGCGGGTGCGCTTCGAGCAGCACGACGATGTCTGGATCCCACTGTTCGAACCGGACCCCGGCACTCAGGCGTCGGAAGGGGACGGCCCGCTGCCGGAGCCGCGGGACGTCCGGTCGGGCCTGCCCACGATGGCGCGTGCCGACAAGCTCGAAGACCGGGTGGCACTCACCGGCGTGGGCCAGTCCGCCGTCGGCCGCCGGCTGATGGTCGACCCGCTCTCGCTCACCGTCGACGCGGCCCTCGCCGCGGTCGCGGACGCCGGGCTCGACCTGTCGGACATCGACGGCTTGTCGACCTACCCCGGCGCGTCACCCGACCCTGGCATGTCCGAGGGCGGGATCATGGCCATCGAGGAAGCGCTGCAGATCCGTCCGACCTGGGTGAACGGCGGTGGTGACCTGCCGGGCCAGATCGGTTCCATCACCGCGGGGATGCTGGCGGTCGCGTCCGGGCTGTGCCGGCACGTGCTGTGCATCCGGACGGTGTGGCAGGCCTCGCATTCCGCCCTCACCCGCGCCGGGAAGTGGAGCACGCCGCAGGGGCGCGCGGCGGGATTCATGGAATGGCGCGCTCCCTACGGCGCCCTGTCCGCGGCGCAGTGGATCGCCTGCAACGCGTCGGCCTACATGCACCGGTACAAGGTGGGGCGGGAGGCGATGGGCGCGATCGCGATCACCGAGCGGGCCGGCGCGGCGCGCAACCCCGAAGCGCTCTACCGCGACCCGCTGACGATGGACGACTACTTCGACGCACGCATGATCACGACGCCGTTCGGCTTGTTCGACTGCGACGCTCCGTGCGACGGCGCGGTCGCGGTGATCGTGTCCGCGATCGAGACCACCCGCGACCTGCCTGGCAAACCGGTCCTCGTGGAGGCCGTGGGCACCGCGGTGCGGGAGCGGCTCTCCTGGGACCAGGACACCCTGTACCACATGCCACAGTCGCAGGGGCCCGCCGCGCATCTGTGGACGCGGACGGACCTCACGCCGTCCGACGTGGATGTCGCGTTGCTGTACGACGGTTTCTCCTTCAACGCGCTGTCCTGGCTGGAGGGTCTCGGATTCTGCGGCGCGGGCGAGGCGACCGACTTCATCCAGGGCGGCAAGACCATCGCCCTCGGCGGCGAGCTTCCGCTCAACCCGCACGGCGGCCAGCTCTCCGCGGGCCGGCTGCACGGCTACGGGTTCGTCCGTGAGGCGATGCTGCAGCTGCGTGGCGAGGCGACCGGCAGGCAGGTGACCGACGCCAGGGTGGCGGCGGTGACCGCGGGAGGCGGCGTGCCGTCGGGCGCCATGCTCCTGCGCGCTGATCGCTGAAACGCACTACCCGGCCCTGGGCACGCATAGGACCGTTGATCACAACGGACATCGTGTGGCCGGCGCCGCGGCGGGCACGACGAGGCGCACCTCACAGTATGGTAGAACCAGCGAGGCGCGACGGCACGCACCGGTGACGGGCGCCCGATTTGGGCGGAATGCTCCGGCCAGCGGGACCGTCCGGAACGGAAACGGTCCGCTCGCGAATGGCGAGTGGACCGTCCTCAACGGGCTGCGTTGGCCGGTCGCCGGCGTCGCCAGGCACGTACGGCGCTGCTCCGGCCGTCGATCGCGGCGCTGGGAACAAGATTCTTTAGATCCACCTTCACCTGGGCGGGTGAAATCCGGTACTGTTCGCCGGTGCTCAAGGCCACTCTCAGCGTCCGAGCCCGCATTCTGGCTATCGCGCTCATCCCGAGCGTGGCGCTCCTCGTCATCGGCGTGAGTGCCGCGGGATACCTGGTGGCGCAGGGTTTCCATGCCCGGAACTGGGCGTCCGAACTGGAGAAGGCGGAAGGTATCGGCGTCTCGTTCGCCGAGACCGTGCAGGAGGAGCGGCGGCTCAGCCTCGCCGAACTCGCGGGCGATCCCGCCGCACCTGCCCAGCTCGTCACCCAGCGGCAGCGCACCGACACGGCGATGAACGGCATCGGCCAGGTGAGCGGCATACTCACCTCGCTCGACGCTTCCACGATCCAGGACACCGCGTCCATGTTCGCCACGCTGGTGCAGCAGGTTTCGGCGATGCGCCATCAGGTGGACAGCCGGGCGGTGAAGCCGCTGGACGCCTACACCTTCTACAGCCACCTCACCGGCGTCATCTCGAGCGGGCTGGCAGCCGTCGCGCGCAACGCGCCCGACGCCGCGATCGGCGCCGAGCAGTACGTCACGTTCGGGCTGTACCAGACAGGCGAGGCGATGTCGCGCGCCAACGCGATCGGCCTCGCAGGTGCCTCCCCCGAGGGGCTCACCCCTGACGAGCTGACGGAGTTCGGCCACCAGGCCGGCGCCTACCACGTCCAGCTGGAGAACCTCCTGCCGAGCCTGACGCCGCAGGAGCAGAGCGACTACCAGGCGCTGGTGAAAAGCACCGCCTGGCAACAGGTGAGCTCGATGGAGAGCGCGATCGTGCAGCGCGCCGCGACCCTGGCCGGCACCAGGAACGTCCCCCCGCTGCCACTGAGCGTGCCGGACTGGCAGAACGCCGCGGGCCAGGTGAGTGCCGGACTGCAGGACCTGTGGAAGTCGCACAACCAGTACGGCATCCAGTTCGCCCTCGACGACGGCAACAAGCAGGCGAGGAACTTCTCACTCGCCGGCGCCGCGGTACTGCTCATCGCGATCGCGGCCTTCCTGGTCGCGCTCCGGCTGACGAACCGGATGGTCGGGCGGCTGAAGCGACTACGGCGGGAAACCCTGTCGCTGGCCGACGAGCAGCTTCCCGACATCATGGGCCGGCTGCGCGAGGGTCAGCCGGTGGATCTCGGCACCGAGGTCACGCCCCTCGACCACGGCAAGGACGAGATCGGCCAGGTGGCGGACGCGTTCAACCGGGCCCAGTTCGCAGCGATCGAAGCGGCGGTCACCGAGGCCAAGACACGCGAGGGCGTCAACGCGGTGTTCCTCAACATCGCGCACCGCAGCCAGGTCGTCGTGCACCGGCAGCTGGAGATCCTGGACAAGGCCGAGTACGAGCAGGAGGACCCCGACCAGCTGGACATGCTCTTCCAGCTCGATCACCTGGCCACCCGCGAACGGCGCAACGCCGAGAACCTGATCATCCTGGGCGGCGAGCAGCCGGGCAGGCGCTGGCGCAACCCGGTGGCGCTGGTGGAACTCGTACGCAGCGCCGTCGCGGAGACCGAGAACTACGCCCGGGTCCGCACCGTACGGCTGCCGGACGTGTCCGTCGTCGGCAACGTGGTCGCCGACCTCATCCACCTGCTGGCCGAGCTGGTCGACAACGCGACCTCGTTCTCGCCGCCGGAGTCGCGGGTGGAGATCTCCGGCAACGTGGTCGGCAAGGGCGTCGTCGTGGAGATCACCGACCAGGGCCTCGGCATGCCTCCCGAGGACCTCGAGCGAGCCAACGAGACGCTGCGCAAACCGCCGGACTTCAGCGTGACCACGCTGTCCAGCGACTCGCGGCTCGGCATCTTCGTGGTGGCGCAGCTGGCCGCGCGCAACGGCGTCAGCGTGCGGCTCGTCGAGTCGGACTACGGCGGGGTCCGGGCGATCGTGCTCGTCCCGTCGAGCCTGCTCGCGGACAAGCCGCCCACGGAACCGGCGAACGGCTCCGCCGAGCAGGACGGGCCGCAACGCCCGCGCCACCGCCGTGCGGCCATGCTCGCCGACGACTAGCCGGCGGCGCAGCCCGAGCGAAACGGGGCACCGGCGAGCAACACCGCCGTCATGAGCTGGCCGACAGAGGAGCCGGAGCCCGAGCGGACCAGGGAACGCATGCCCGAACGACGACCCGAACGCCCGCCCTCCTCGAACGAGCGCGGCGACGACCGGCCGGCGCTGCCACGCCGCCGCCGGCAGGCGAACCTCGCGCCACAGCTGGCGCAGCCCACCCCGCCGCCACTCGACAACGCGAGCCCGCACACCGGTACCGAGCGTGCGCGCACTCCCGAGCAGGCCAGGGATCTGTTGTCGGCGATCGAGACCGGAACCCGGCAGGGCCGTCGGCGGCCTCCCGAACCCCGAACCGACGAACGCGAAGAACGAGAAGGTCATGGCAACTTCCAACACCCGTAAGCTGGACTGGCTGCTCGACGATCTGGTCCAGCGGCTGGCCGGGGTCCGCCACGCGGTGGTGCTGTCCACCGACGGCCTGCTGCTCGGCCGGTCCACGGCGATGTCCATCGACGAGGCGGAGCACTTCTGCGCGATGTCGTCGGCCCTGCAGAGCCTGGCCCGCAGCGCCGGGCACCACTTCGACGGCGGTGGGGTGCGGCAGACGGTGATCGAACTGGACCGGGCCGTCCTGTTCGTCACCGCGGCCGGAGACAACGCGTGCCTGGCGCTGCTGACCTCGGAGACCGCCAACATGGGCATGGTGGCCTACGAGATGAACCAGGTGGTCCAGCGCGTGGGCACCTATCTGAGTACCGCTGCGCGCCGCGGCCTCTTCGAGCCACGGGCCGATCCGCGACTCTCATGACGCACCGGCGTGAGCCCTGGTTCGACGAGGAGGCGGGGCCTCTGGTCCGCCCCTATGCCGTCACGCGTGGCCGCACCGGCGACGCACGGCACGAACTGGACCTGATCACGCTGGTCGTCGCGGTGCGCTCGGCAAACGGGCTGCAGCGGCTGGAACCCGAATACGGGGACATCGTGCGGCTCTGCCGGCTTCCGATGTCGGTAGCGGAAGTGTCCGCGAAACTCCACCTTCCCCTGGTGGTGACGAAGATCCTGATCGGCGATCTCATCGGCGACGGATACCTGATCTTCCGGTCTCCTCCCCCACCGACGACGGCCGGCCCACCTGACATCAAACTACTGCGGGCGGTACTCGATGGCATCCGAAAGCTCTGACCCCGCCGCCGATCCGGCGCTCCCCGCCACGGCGCTGAAGATCCTCATCGCCGGCGGCTTCGGCGTCGGCAAGACCACCATGGTCTCGGCGGTGAGCGAGATCGCACCCCTGCGCACCGAGGAGATGCTCAGCGAGCTGAGCACCGGTGTGGACGACCTGAGCGGCGTCGAGGGGAAGACCACGACCACGGTGGCGCTGGATTTCGGCCGCATCACGATCAACAGCGAGCTGATCCTCTATATCTTCGGCACACCCGGCCAGGACCGGTTCTGGTTCCTGTGGGACGAGCTGGCGCGGGGCGCACTCGGGGCCGTCGTGCTGGCCGACACCCGCCGGCTCGAGAGCTCCTTCGCGGCGGTGGACTTCTTCGAGCGCCGCGAAATCCCGTTCGTGATCGCCGTCAACTGCTTCGACGGCGCGCCCACCTACACGCCCGACGAGGTCCGCTACGCGCTGGACCTCGAAGACCACGTGCCGATCGAACTGTGCGACGCCCGCGACCGCGAATCCGGCAAGAACGTACTGCTCACCCTCGTGGCCAACCTCATCACACTGGCACAGGCAAGGGCCCACGCCGACTGATCGTGCGTCCCGGGCTCCCCATCGCCTTCGCGATCGGGGAGCCCGGGCGCCGTTCGCGCCCGACCGGGGTTCAGGCGACCAGCTCCGGCAGGTTCTTGGTGATCAGTGCCTTGGCGTCGGCGAGGATCTGGTCGACGACCTCGGCACAGGTGGCGACCTCGTGGATGAGCCCCTGTGCCTGGCTGGCCCACCACAGACCGCCGTCCATGTCGCCGTTGCCCAGAACGTGCTCGCGGCCCCTGGCTCCGGACGCCAGGTGCGCGATGTCCTCGAAGGAGGCGCCAGGACGCTTCGAGATCTCGGCGATCTCCTCCGAGATGGCGTTGCGGGCGACGCGCGCGGTGTTGTGGAACTCGCGGAACACGATCTGCGTGGCGCGCTCGTCGTTGGCGACGATCTGCTTCTTGACGTTCTCGTGCACCGGGGCTTCCGTCGTCGCGACGAACCGGGTGCCCATGTTCACCGCCGACGCCCCGAGTGCGAGCGCCGCGACGAGACCCGCCCCCGTCGCGAGGCCGCCGGAGGCGATGACCGGGATGGACAGCTGCCGTGCCGCGGCCGGGATGAGCACGAGACCGGGCACATCGTCCTCGCCAGGGTGGCCGGCGCATTCGAAGCCGTCGATGCTGACCGCGTCCACCCCGAGCTTCTCCGCCTTGATCGCGTGCCGGACCGCGACGGCCTTGTGCACGACCTTGACGCCTGCGGCCTTGAACGACGGCAGGTGCGGAGCCGGGTTGCTGCCGGCGGTCTCGACGATCTTGATGCCGCCCTCGATGATCGCTTCGCGGTACTCGTCGTAGGGCACCGGCTCGATTGTGGGCAGGATTGTCAGGTTCACGCCGAACGGTTTGTCCGTCAGGTCCTTGACCCGGCGGATCTCCTGGGCCAGTGCCTCCGGGGTGGGCTGCGTCAGCGCGGTCAGGAACCCGAGCGCGCCGGTCTCTGCGACGGCGGCGATCAACTCCGCCGTGCCGATCGCGGTCATGCCGCCGCACACGATGGGGTGCTCGATCCCGAAGGTCTCGGTGAAGGCTGTCTTGAACACGGTGTCCTTTCCGGTCAGTGGCCGGTGAATCGTTTTCGCGGAAGGCGGCCGGCGCCTCGCGCATGTCGTCGGTCCGGGTGCCAGCACCTGGTCGCGGTTCGCCAGGTCGGTGGCGTCCTGCAGCGACGGGGCGTCGACGTTGTCCTGCAGGACCTGCTCGGTCGGCCGCATGCCGAACGGGGTGCTGCCCGCGATCGGGGCGGCGATCTCGAACGCCGCTTCATGCAGGTCGTCCGCGGTGGGCGTGGAAGTATGTGCGGCGCGGACGCGACGACGCCACCGCCCGCAGCCGCGAGGCCGCTCTTCCCAGCACCCATACCGTTTTCCGTACCCCATGCTCACCGACGTTGGCCCCCAGCCTACGGCGAACGACCCGGCGAGTCCCGAAAAGGTGCACTGTTTTCATGCCGACCGCTACCCTTCTGGCAAGCAGATCAACGGGGGCATGCGTGGGCGGAACAGAACTCTACGACCACATCGGCACCGGATACTCGCTGGGACGCCGCACCGACCCGCGTTGGATGACCCCTATCCTGGCCGGGCTCGGCACCGCCCGCTTCATCGTCGATGTGGGCGCGGGCACCGGCTCCTACGAGCCGCGTGATCGAGCCGTGCTCGCGCTCGAACCGTCCATCGAGATGATCCGCCAGCGACCGCCTGACGCAAGCCCCGCGGTTCGCGCGGTCGCCGAGGCCCTGCCCCTTCACGACCACGCCGTCGACGCCGCCATGGCCGTACTCACCGTGCATCACTGGACCGACTGGCGAGCCGGGATCGCCGAACTCCGCCGGATAGCGCCGCGCCAGGTCGTCCTCGCCTACGACACGCACCGGCACGCCGAGTTCTGGTTCGTCCGCGAATACGTGCCCGAGATCGCCGGCCTGGAACTCGCCCGCCCCTGCGCATCCGACATCGCGGACGAACTCGGTGCCGACAGCGTCACACCCCTGCCGCTGCCCTGGGATTTCACCGACGGGGTGTTTCCCGCTTACTGGCGGCGCCCGGCCGCCTACCTCGATCCCCGCGTCCGCCGCGCCTGCTCCGCACTCGCCCAGACCAGCCCCGACGCCGTCGAGCGCGGGATCCGCCACCTGCGCCAGGACCTGCGCAGCGGCCGATGGCACGAGCACCACCGCGACCTGCTCGACCTCGACCAGTGGGACGCCGGCTTCCGCCTGATCGTGTCGCACACCTGAAGCGGCCCAGCCACCCACGCCGCTTGCCGCGATCCGCGTTACGGTTCGGTGGTGACCATGCCCGGGAAGACGACGGTGCGCACGGAACGGGTCAGCGCGACGCGGGAGGCGATCCTGGCCGCGGCGGAGCGCCTGTTCGCCGAGCACGGGGTGCTCGCCGTGTCCAACCGGCAGGTCAGCGAGGCCGCTGGGCAGGGCAACAACGCCGCCGTCGGCTACCACTTCGGCACGAAGGCCGACCTCGTGCGCGCGATCGTGCGCAAGCACACCGAGGGCATCGAACAGCTACGCCGGCGGTACCTCGCCGAGACGGGCGACTCGACGGAGGTGCGCGACTGGGTGGCGTGCCTGCTGCGCCCGTCGGCCGACTACCTCGACTCGCTCGGCCGCCCCACGTGGTTCGGCCGCTTCTCCGCGCAGGTCATGACAGATCCGGTACTGCGAAGGATCATGGCCGAGGAGTCGCTCAGCTCCCCCGCGCTGGTGCGCACGGTCGAGGGCCTGAGCCGGTGCCTGCCGGACCTGCCGCCGGAGGTGCGGGCCGAGCGCGGCGACATGGCGCGCCAGCTGATGGTGCACATGGTCGCCGAACGAGAACGCGCTCTCGCCGACGGCACCCCGACACCGCGGGCGACCTGGCACGACGCGGCAACGGGCCTGATCGACGCGATCAGCGGCCTGTGGCTGGCCCCGGTGACCCGCTCGCCCTAGCGCCGGGCGGGACACCGGCCGTTCAGCCGAGCGACGCGGCGAGGTCGTCGAGCGCGTCCATCTGCTCCTGCATGCCACCTTCCATGCCGGAGTCGATGATCGCGTCGCGGATCTCCTTCGTGCGGGTCTCGGTGAGCAGCTCGAGCCGGGTGCGGTCGCCGACGGCCATGAACGTGGTCGTGGTGACCGCCGCGTCCTCGTCGGCCTGCTCACCCGGCATCTCGAACACCTCGGTCGTGACGATGCGCCGCGCGGGCACGATCTCCCGGAACACCCCGTGGAAGGCGACCTCGAAGCCACCGTTCGCGGTCATCACGTAGCGCCACCGGCCCCCGGTCCGGAGGTCGATCTCGACGCTGGTCATCGTGCCGCGGCGGCCCGCCCACCAGTGCTTCACCATCTCGGGCGTGGTCCACGCGCGATACACCAGGTGCGGCGGCGCCGCGAACTCGCGCGTGATCAGGATCTGGTTGTCCGCCGGCAGCGTCACCTTCGCGCTGCCGCTCGTCGTCTCCGCCATCTCCGCCCTCCTCGGTTGTGGCACCTGCGGTCGCGTTGGCCCGAACACGTGCCGGACCGTCATCATATGCTAATATGGGAATGCGTCAAGCTTGTAACACGTGCTACATTCGCGGCTGTGACAGAGCGCTGGCTCGTGCTGGTCGTCCGGGTGCCGGCGGAACCGTCGCGGCATCGCGTCGCCGTCTGGCGGGAGCTGCGCCGGGTGGGGGCGCTGTCGCTGGGCCAGGGCACCTGGGCGGTGCCGGACGTGCCCGCGTTCGCGCCCGGCGTGCGGCGCGCGATCGAGCTGGCGCGGCGCGGGGACGGCGAGGTGATCGTGCTCGACGCCGCCGGCCGGGGCCACACCGACGGCGCGCGGCTCGAGGCGCTGTTCACGGCCGAGCGCGCCGAGGAGTGGGCCGAGTTCCTCGCCGACTGCGGCAAGTTCGACGCCGAGATCGCGAAAGAGGTGCGCAACCGCAAGTTCACGATGGCCGAGCTCGAAGAAGAGGAGCAGAGCCTGGAGCGGTTGCGTCGCTGGCACCGCGATCTCAAGGCGCGGGATGTGTTCGGCGCGCCGGCGGCGGCCGAGGCCGAGCGGCGGCTGCAGCGGTGCGCCAGCCGGCTCGCGGACTACACCGACCAGGTTTTCCGGGCACTGCACCAGATGTGAGGTATCCACTGTGGACCGCAAGCTGGGCCCGCTCTGTGCCGCCGGCTTCGTCACGGCGTTCGGCGCGCACAGCATCGCCGCGAGCCTCGGCGGGTGCACCGAGCGGGAACACGCGTCGCTGCTCACCCTCGGCCTGCTGCTCGCCGTCTATGACGGCGCGGAGGTCGTGCTCAAGCCCGTCTTCGGGTCGCTGGCCGACCGGGTCGGGCCGCGGCCGGTGCTGTTGGGCGGGCTGCTGGCGTTCGCCGCGGCGTCGGCCGCGTTCGTCGTCGCGGGCGATCCGGCCCTCGTCGGGGTCGCGCGGCTCGGGCAGGGAGCGGCCGCGGCGGCCTTCTCCCCCGCCGCCGGAGCGCTGGTCGCGCGGCTGTCCCCGGCGGCGCGGCACGGGCGGGCCTTCGGCGGCTACGGGGCGTGGAAGGGGCTGGGCTACACGCTCGGCCCGCTGCTCGGCGGGGTGCTGATCACGCTCGGCGGCTACCGGCTCCTCTTCGCGACGCTTGCGGTGCTGGCGCTGGTGGTCTCGGCGTGGGCCCGCGCGGTCGTGCCGGCGGTGCCGCCGCTCCCCCGCGCCCGGCAGACGGTGCTGGGCCTGGCGCGGCGCCTGTCGCAGGCCGGGTTCGTGCGGCCGACCCTGACGCTCGCCGGGACGGCGGCCGCGCTGGCCGCCGGGGTCGGGTTCCTGCCGGTCGTCGGGGCGGGGCACGGGCTCGGCCCGCTGCTCACCGGCGCGGCGGTGTCTGTGCTGGCCGCGTGCGCCGCACTGGTGCAGCCGTGGGCCGGGCGGGCGCGGGACGCCGGACGACTGCCCGAACGCGCGGGCATGGCGGCCGGACTGGTGCTGGCCGCCGCGGGCCTGGCTGTCGCGCCGCTGCTGCCGGGCGTCGCCGGGGTGTTCGCCGGTGCGGTGGCGATCGGGGCAGGCACCGGGGCGGCGACGCCGCTCGGGTTCGCGCAACTCTCGGCCGCGACGCCGCCGGAACACCTCGGCCGGACGATGGGCGCGGCCGAGGTGGGCCGGGAACTCGGCGACGCGGGCGGCCCGCTCCTGGTCGGCGCCGTCGCGACGGCGGCGACGCTCGGCGCGGGATTCGGCGTGCTGGCGGCATCGCTGGTGGTGGCCGCGCTCGCGGTCGGCGCGCGACGGTGACTACGCCGGCGGGGCTCCTGGCATCAGTACTCGTCCGGGCGCACCGGCCACGGCGGTACCGACGACGGGAAGTCCTTGCTCACCCGCATCGGGAACCGCGCGGGCCGCTTCTCCAGGAACGCGGACACACCCTCGGCCGCGTCCGCGGCTCCGCCGATCTCCGCCATCGCCTTCGAGTCGTAGCGGTGCGCGTCCCACGGCGTGGGCGAACCGAGCATGCCCCACAGCAGTTGCCGCGCCACCGCGACCGACATGCCGGAGGTGTTGTCCGCGATCTCGCGCGCGAGCTCCTGTGCGGCAGGCAAGAGCTCGGCGTCCGGCACGACGCGAGACACGAGCCCGCCCGCGCGCGCCTCCTGCGCGCCGAACACCCGGCCGGTCGCGACCCACTCCATCGCCTGCGAGATCCCGACCACGCGCGGCAGGAACCACGCCGACGCCGACTCCGGAACGATCCCGCGCCGCGCGAACACGAACCCGAACTTCGCCGACTCCGCCGCGATCCGGATGTCCATCGGCAGCGTCATCGTCGCGCCCACCCCGACGGCCGGGCCGTTGAACGCGGCGATCACCGGTTTGCGGCACGCCGCGACCCGTAGCGACACCGTCCCGCCCGCGTCGCGCGGCACGCCGTCGATCGTGCCGGCGGACCGGTGCCCGACCTGGGCACGACGCTCGGGGTCGAACGTCCCGGCTCCAGCGTCGAGGTCCGCGCCGGCGCAGAACCCGCGGCCCGCGCCGGTCATGATGACCACGCGCACGTCGTCGTCGGCGTCCACCTCGTCGAAGGCCGCGATCAGTTCGCGGGCCATCGTCGGGGTGAACGCGTTGAGCCGCGCGGGCCGGTTCAGGGTGATCGTGGCGATGCCATCGGCGGTCGCGTAGGTGATCTCGGTGTAGGTCATCAGGCCTCTCAGATACCGAGCCGGTCGGCGAGGCGGGCCCGGCGGGAGCCCGGATCGCCGAAGAGCAGCTCACTCGTCTTGGCGCGCTTGTAGTAGAGGTGCGCGTCGTGTTCCCACGTGAAGCCGATGCCGCCGTGCAGCTGGAGCCCGTTCGCGGCGGCCGCGAAGTAGGCGGGTCCGACGAAGTCCGCCGCCGTCGCCGCGGCGAGGGGCAGCGCCTCCTGGTCGGCGTCGGCCGCCCAGGCGGCGTAGCGGGCGAGGGAAACGGCCTGCTCGTAGGCGATGTAGATGTCCGCGAGGCTGTGCTTCACCGCCTGGTACGAGCCGATCGGGCGGCCGAACTGCACGCGCACCTTCGCGTACTCGGCGGTGCTCTCCAGAACGTGGGACATCCCGCCGAGCTGCTCGGCCGCGAGCGCGACGGCCGCGGTGTCACGGACCTGCTCCAGCACGGCCGCCGCGTCGGCGCAGTCGACCCGCTCCGCGGGGGTGTCCGCGAAGTCCAGGCGCGCCAGGCGGCGTGTCGGGTCGAGCGTGCGCAGCGTCGTGCGCCCGGCGGGCGCGGCCCGGAACCACGCCGGGCCGCCGGGTGCGGATGCGTAGACCAGCACGACGTCGGCGATGTCGCCGGAGAGGACCGGCGCGGCCGATCCGGTCAGCTCGCCCGCCGCGGTGGCGGTGACCGTCGGTGTGCCCCGGTCCCCCATCGCGATCGTGCCGATCAGCTCACCGGAAGCCAGGCGCGGCAACAGGTCCGCCGTCAGGGTGTCGTCGCCGAGCGCGAGCACGGTGTCGACGGCCAGCACCGCCGACGCGAAGTAGGGCACGGGTGCGAGCGCACGGC
Source organism: Amycolatopsis sp. (assembly GCA_035547575.1). Taxonomy (GTDB): domain Bacteria; phylum Actinomycetota; class Actinomycetes; order Mycobacteriales; family Pseudonocardiaceae; genus Amycolatopsis_E. The sequence continues at coordinate 29,460 of DASZUO010000179.1, forward strand.
CGAGTTCCTCCAGCACGATGGCTCGCTCGACGTGCCCGGCGCCGGAGCCGCCGTGGCGTTCCGGCACCACGAGCCCGGCCAGCCCCAGCTCGCCGGAAATCCTTCGCCACAGAGGCAGATCGTGCCCTTCGGGGCTCTCCATGACCTCGCGGACCCGCGCCGGGGCGCAGTGGTCGGCCAGCATCTTGCGCACCGTGGAGCGCAGTTGTTCCTGTTCACGGTCGAGGACCAGACGCATGATTCCTCCCTCACGCCTGCCGCTGCGTGCCGACACGCAGTTCGCGGAACGGGACGTCGCGGTCGACCTGGGGTTCCTTGGGGAGCCCGAGTATCCGCTCGCCGATGATCGTGCGCTGCACCTGGTCCGTGCCACCCGCGATGCGCGACGCGGGTGCCGCCGTGAGCGCGAGCGCGAGGTGGTCGCCCTCCTCGTCGTCCCACGCCACCGCGCCCGGCCCGGCGATCAGCCCGGCCACGGACACCGCGCGCCACGCCAGTTCCGCGCCGGCGAGCTTGGCGACCGAACCGCGCGCACCGGGCGGCGTGCCGGCGTCGGCCTCCTGCCGCAGTCGCGCGTTGAACAGCGCCAGCGCACGCTCGGCGGTGTGCAGTGCGGCGAGTTCGGCGCGCACCGCCGGATCCTGCGCCCGCCCGGTGCGCCGGGCGAGGTCCGCGAGACCGGCGTAGGCGAGCGGGTCGTAGCGGCGGCGCACCGACCCGCCGATCGACACGCGCTCGTGCCCGAGCATCGTCACCGCGGCCGCCCAGCCCGCGTCGACCTCACCGAGCACCGCGTCGCCGGGCAGGCGCACGTCGTCGAAGTACACCTCGTTGAACGGCGCCCGTCCCGTCATGTCCTTGAGCGGCCGCACGGTGACGCCGGGCGCGTGCATGTCGACGATGAACATCGTGATGCCCTTGTGCTTGGGCACATCGGGGTTGGTACGCGCCAGCAACGCGCCGAAGTCCGAAAACTGCGCACCGGAGGTCCAGACCTTTTGCCCGTTGACGACCCACTCGTCGCCGTCGCGCACCGCCCTGGTCTGCAGGCTCGCCACGTCCGAACCCGCGCCCGGTTCGGAGAACAGCTGGCACCACACCTCCTCGCCACGCAGCAACGGCTTGACATAGCGTGCTTTCTGCTCGGTCGTGCCGAGGTCGACGAGGGTCGGCCCGCACATGCCGAGGCCGATCGTGAACAGCGCCGTCGGCAGGTCGTAGGCCCCGGCCTCTTCGTTGAAGATCTGCTGTTCGGCGGCGGTGAGCCCCTGCCCGCCGAACTCCTCGGGCCAGGTCAGCCCGGCCAGTCCGGCGTCGTGGAGCGCGGCCTGGAACCGTTTGGCGACGGTGATCTCGTCACCAGCCGGGCTGTCGCCCGGGCGCGGTGCGTTGGCGGCGAGCCAGTGCCGCACCTTGTCGCGGAAGGCGTTCATCTCAGTCCTCTCGTCACGAAACCGGGGTGGCGAAACGTTCCCGGAGCCTGCGCTTGACCAGTTTCCCGGTCGGCGTGCGGGGCAGTTCGCCGACGAACTCCACCGCGCGCGGCACTTTGTAGTGCGCGATCCGGGCGCGGACGTAGTCCAGGATCTCCGCGGCCAGGTCCGGTCCCGGCGTCACCCCTGGCGCGGGCTGGACGACGGCGAGCACCGACTCGCCCATCTCCGGGTCGGGCACGCCGATCACGCCGACGTCGTCAATGGCCGGGTGCAGCGCGAGCACGTTCTCGACTTCCTGCGGGTAGATGTTGACGCCACCGGAGATGATCATGAACGCCTTGCGGTCGGTGAGGAAGAGGTACCCGTCCGGGTCGACGTAGCCGATGTCGCCGCTGGTGTACCAGAGCGGATGCGCGGGGTGGCGGGCCTGCGCGGTTTTCACCGGATCGTTGAGATAACGGAACTGTTCCTCGTCGCGTTCGAAGTAGACAGTGCCGACCTGGCCTGCGGGCAGTTCGCGTCCCTGGTCGTCGCACACGTGCAGCACACCCGTGACCGCGCGCCCGACCGAGCCCGGTTTCTCGAGCCACTGCGCGGAATCGATGACGGTCATGCCGATCGCCTCAGTGGACGAGTAGTACTCGGCGAGGATCGGCCCCCACCAGTCGATCATCGCGCGCTTGACGTCGACCGGGCACGGCGCGGCGGCATGCACCGCCACGCGGTGGCTGGACAGGTCGTAGCGGGTGCGCACGTCCTCCGGCAGCTTGAGCATGCGCACGAACATCGTCGGCACCCACTGGCTGGCCGTGACCCGGTAGCGCTCGATCGCGCGCAGCGCCTCCTCGGCGTCGAAGTGCTCCATCATGATCACCGTACCGCCGAGCGCGTGCACCGAGATCGCGAACCGCAACGGCGCGGCGTGGTACACCGGCGCCGGGGACAGGTAGACCGTGTCGGCCCCGAACCCGTACAACCCTTGCAGGACCGGGATGAGCGTGCCGCCCGGCTCGCCGACCTGCCGGTCGGGCAACTCGACGCGGATGCCCTTCGGTCGCCCCGTCGTGCCCGAGGAGTACAGCAGATCCGCGCCGCAGGGCTGGTCCTCGGGCGCCTCCGGCGATGCCCCGGCCAGCGCCTCGTCGTAGTCGCCGTAGCCGGGCACGGCGCCGTTGTAGGCCAGGCGCAGGCCGACGCCCTCGGTCTGTGGCACGATCTCCTGCGCGACGCCGGCGAGCGCCGCGGAGACGACCAGCGCCTTCGCCGACGAGTCGTTGACGATGTAGGCGATCTCGGCTGCCGCGAGGTGCCGGTTGACCGCGCAGAGGTAGAGCCCGGACCGGACGGCGGCCCAGTAGACCTCGTAAGCACGGAACGTGTTGTCGGTCAGCAGCGCGACGGTGTCGCCCTTGCGCAGCCCGGCGTCACGCAGGGCGTTGGCCAGCCGGATCGACCGGTCGTCCAGTTGCCCGTAGGTCAGCCGTTCGCCGGTGCCCGCCATGATCGCGGCGGGTCGGTCGGGTTGCGTCGCTGCGTGGGCACCCGGGTACATTGCGGCTCCTCCTCGGACCGGCACGGTCCCTCCCGAGCCTGGCCGAGCGGATCACCGCAGTCAATCTTCCGAACAGTGGGCGTTGACCGGTGGTCAGTTCACCAGTCAGTATGGTGCCGGTCACATGATCTCCATCCGGCAGTGAGGTTTGCCATGACGAACCCTGCTCCCCAGATCCCCCGGCTCACCGGCCGCGGCATGACCATGGCGGACCTGCTCGCGCGGCACGCCCGGACGATTCCGGACAGCGTCGGGTTCACGTTCGGTGGGCGCTCGCTGAGCTACCGCGAGATGGACGCACGGGTGAGCCGCCTGGCCAACGCGTTGCGCGCACGGAATGTCCGGTACGGGGACCGGGTCGTCATCCTCGGCCTGAACACCCTCGAGGTGCTGGAGACGTTCTTCGCCTCGGCCCGGCTGGGCGCGATCTGCGTGCCGGTGAACTTCCGGCTGGTCGCGGACGAGATCGCCTACCTGCTGGCCGACAGCGGCGCGGTCGCGGCCGTCGTGCACGCCCCGCTGGCGCGGACGTTCGCGAAGGCGCGGGAGGGGGCCGGCGACCTGGCGGCGACCCTCGTGTACGGCGGTGAGGCCGAGCCGGGCACGGAGAGCTACGAGGACGCGCTCGCCGCCGCGTCGCCGGAGTTCCCCGAGGAGACGGTGCACCACGACGACGCCGCGTTCATCATGTACACCTCCGGCACGACGGGGCGGCCGAAGGGCGCCGTGCTCACGCATCAGAACCTGACGATGCACATGTTCAGCCACCTGCTGCATCTCGGGGTGCTGCCCGGCGACAAGGTGTGGCTCGCGGCCGCGCCGCTGTTCCACATCGCGGGGCTGTCCGGGCTGCTGCCGACGGTGCTGTTCGGCGGGCGCATCGTGCTGCTGCCGTCGGGCCAGTTCGACACGGAGTCCACGGTCGCGCTGATGGAACGCGAACGCGTCACGGACATGTTCCTGGTGCCCGCCCAGTGGCAGGCGATCGTCGACGTGCCCGGTATCGCCGAGCGGGACCTTTCGGCGCTGCGGCGGGTGGCCTGGGGCGCGGCGCCCGCGTCGACGACGTTGCTGCGCCGGATGCTCGACACGTTCCCGCAGGCCGAGGTGACCACCGCGTTCGGGCAGACGGAGTGCAGCCCCTGCACGACGTTGCTGCGCGGGCAGGACGCGCTTCGCAAGATCGGGTCGATCGGCACGCCGATGCTCAACGTCGAGGTCCGCGTGGTGGACGACGACATGAACGACGTGCCGCGCGGCGAGGTCGGCGAGATCGTCTACCGGAGCCCGATGGTGATGAAGGAGTACTGGAACAAGCCGGCGGAGACGGCGGAGGCCTTCCGCGGCGGCTGGTTCCACTCGGGTGATCTCGTGCGCGAGGACGAGGACGGCTACTACTTCGTGGTCGACCGCAAGAAAGACATGATCATCTCGGGCGGCGAGAACATCTACTGCGCCGAGGTCGAGAACGTGCTGGCCGCGCACCCGGACATCGGTGAGGTCGCGCTGATCGGCATGCCGGACGAGAAGTGGGGCGAGACCCCCTTGGCCGTGATCGCCCCACGCGAGCACCGCCGGCCCCCCACCGCGGCCGAACTGCGGCAGTGGTGCACCGACCGGCTGGCCGGATACAAACGCCCACGCCACGTCGCGGTGCTCCCGGCGCTGCCCCGGAACGCGAGCGGCAAGATCCTCAAAACGGACCTCCGCAAGGCAAGAGCGGCAGGCGAACTCGACATCGGCAGCGCGTAGGACGGCCCCGCCCGCATAGCGCCGCCTGCCAGGAGGCACCTGTCCTTGCCTTGACTTGCCTTCCGCCCCGTTCCTAGAGTCGAGGCACTTAGCGATCGATCAGTAAGGGGCGCGCACCTGTCCGCGAACGCGATCGCGCTCAGGAGGCAACGATGAACCGCCCGGTCCGCATCGCCAATTTCTCCGGCTACCTGGGTGACCGGTTCACCGCCATCGAGGAGGCGGTGGCGGGTGATCCCGTGGACGTGCTCGTGGGCGACTACCTCGCCGAGATCACGCTCGCGGCGCTGGCCTCGCGCTACCACCAGAACCGCAAGCTCGGCTACGTCGAGTACTTCCTCGACCAGCTGCGGCCGCACCTGGGCACGCTCGCCGGCCGCGGGGTGAAGGTCGTGACCAACGCGGGTGGCTTCAACCCCGCGGGGCTCGCCGACGCGGTGCGCGACCTCGCCGAGGCCGAGGGCGTGCGGGTGACCGTCGCGCACGTCGAGGGCGACAACGTCATCTCGCGCCTCGGCGACTACCAGCGGGACGGGCACGCCCTGGAGAACCTCGACACCGGGCAGCCGCTGTCGTCGTGGGGCGTGGAGCCGTTGGCCGCCAACGCCTACCTCGGCGGCTGGGGCATCGCCACGGCGCTCGCCGGGGGCGCCGACATCGTGGTGTGCGGGCGGGTGACCGACGCGTCGCTGACGGCGGGGCCCGCGGCGTGGTGGCACGGCTGGTCGCGCACTGACTGGGACGCGCTGGCGGGCGCGGTGGCCGCTGGGCACGTCATCGAATGCGGGTCACATGCCGTCGGCGGCAACTTCTCCGGGTTCACCCGGATCGCGAACATGGTCAAGCCCGGCTTCCCGATCGCCGAGATCGCGGCCGACGGCACGAGCGTGATCACCAAGCACGCCCGCGACGGTGGCGAGGTCACCGTGGACACGGTCACCGCGCAGCTCGTCTACGAGATCCAGGGCCCGCGCTACCTCAACCCCGACGTCACCGTCCACCTGGACACGCTGCGCCTCGCCGGGGCCGGCCGCGACCGCGTGCGGCTCTCCGGCGTGGTCGGGTCGCCACCGCCGCCGACGACGAAGGTCGCGGTGTTCGGCCAGCTGGGCTACTCGATCGTCAACACGGTCTACGTCACCGCGCCGGAGGTGGACGCCAAGATCGAGCTGATCCGCGCGCAGATCTCGCAGGACCTGCCAGCAGGTGTCGATCTCGACATCACCAGGATCGGCACCGCGGCGGCCGACCCGGAGACCCAGTGGGACGCGACCGTCGCGCTGCGGGTGATGGCGACCGCACGCGTGCGCGAACCGCTGGTACACCTCGATCTCGCGCAGCGGCTGCTGAGCCTGTATCTGCAGAGCATCCCGGGCTTCTACCACGACGGCGGCTCATCGTTCGCGCACACGCCCCGGCCGCGGATCGACTACTGGCCCGCCCTGCTGCCGATGACGGAGGTCGCGCACCGGACGGTGTTCGCCGACGGGCGCACGATCGACATCGCGGCCCCCGCGCAGACGGCGACCGCCCCGCAGCCGGAGCACCCCGAACCCACCGAAACGGTGGCGGCACAGCGGGTTCGCCGGGCTCCGCTGGGTGCGGTGGCCTATGCCCGCAGCGGCGACAAGGGCGGCAACTCCAACGTCGGCGTGTGGGTACCCGACGAGCGCGCGTGGCCGTGGCTGCGCACCGCACTGTCCACCATGGAGCTGCGCAGGCTGCTGCCCGAGGTCAAGGACCTCGAGATCGTCCGGCACGAGTTCCCGCACCTGCGTGCCGTGCACTTCGTGCTGCGTGGCCTGCTCGGCACCGGCGGCTCGTCGAACCTGCGTGTCGACCAGGTGGGCAAGGCCGTCGGCGAGTACCTGCGCGCGAAGCAGCTGCCGATCCCGGAGGAACTGCTGACCGAGGTCACCCGCTGAACGCGTGGCGGAGGCAGGCCGTCAGATGGCGTCGCTGCCGCGTTCCCCCGTCCGGACCCGCACCACGGTTTCCACCGGCGTGACCCAGATCTTGCCGTCCCCGATACGCCCGGTCTGACACGCCGCGCGCACGGCCTCGATCGCCTTGTCCACCAGGGAGTCGTCGATCAGCACCTCGACCCGCAGCTTCGGCACGAAATCCACCGTGTACTCCGCGCCCCGGTAGACCTCCTTGTGCCCCTTCTGCCGCCCGTACCCCTTCGCCTCGGTCACCGTCATCCCGAGCACGGCAAGCCTTTCCATCGCGTCCCTGATGTCGTCGATGACGAACGGGCGCACGACCGCGGTGAGCAGCTTCACGGCCGCCCTCCTTCCATGAGCGTGGTCCGGCGGCTGGGCTGGACCGCCAGATCGTAAGCGCTTTCCGCGTGCTCCGCCTCGTCGAGGCCGTCGAGCTCGGCTTCGCGCCCGGCGCGCAGGCCGAGCGTCTTGTGGATCACCCACGTGATCACCAGCGTGACGACGAGCGAGTAGCCCAGCGCCGCGAACGTCGCGATCGCCTGCCGCCACAACTGGCCGAAACCGCCACCGTAGAAGAGGCCGTCCGCGCCCGCGCTGTTCACGCCGGTGGTGGCGAACAGCCCGATGAGGATCATGCCGGTGAACCCGCCGATGCCGTGCACCGCGAGCACGTCGAGCGAGTCGTCCAGGCCCAGCCGGTACTTCAGGCCGATCGCCAGCGAGCACACCACGCCCGCGACGAGCCCGATCGCCGCCGCGCCAAGGGGTTCCACGTATCCGCAGCCGGGCGTGATGCCGACGAGCCCGGCCACGGCACCCGAGGCTGCGCCGAGGGTGGTGGGCTTGCCGTCGCGGAACTGCTCGACCACGAGCCAGCCGACGACCGCGGTCGCGGCGGCCATCGTGGTGTTGACGAAGGACGTCGCCGCCACCCCCGACGCACCCAGTGCCGACCCCGCGTTGAACCCGAACCAGCCGAACCACAGCAGCCCGGCGCCGAACATCACGAACGGGAGGTTGTGCGGCCGCACCGCCTGCCGCGGCCAGCCGTGCCTGCGGCCGATCACCAGCGCGAGCGCGATCGCCGCGGCGCCCGAGTTCACCTCGACCGCCGTGCCGCCCGCGAAGTCCAGCGCGTGCAGCCTGTTCACCAGCCACCCGCCTGTGGTGCCCGGCCCGGTGAAGCCGTCGAACGCGAACACCCAGTGCGCGAGGGGGATGTACACCAGCGTCACCCAGACCACCACGAACACCAGCCACGGCCAGAACCGGGCGCGCTCGGCGACCGCGCCGACCAGCAGCGCGACCGTGATCACCGCGAACATCAGCTCGAACGCGACGAACGCCAGTGCCGGCACCTTGTGCCCCTCGGGCCCCACCGTCGCCTCCCCGAGCCCGCGCAGCCCGAGGTGCTCGAAGCTCCCGATCAGCCCGCCGGACCCGTCGTCGCCGAACGCCAGCGAGTAGCCGTAGAGCAGCCAGACGACGCCGACGACCGCCAGGCAGACGAACGTCAGCATCATCACGTTCAGCACGCTGCGGGACCGCACCATGCCGCCGTAGAACAACGCCAGGCCGGGGGTCATCAGCATGACCAGTGCGGCAGAGCCGAGCAGCCATGCCGTATCGCCGGTGTCGATCACCAGCCACCTCCTCGTGTTACCAATCCGACCTAAAGTAGGCCGACCTGATCAACGCAAGCCGGGCTACGTTTGCCCGATCGCCGTGGCTGCCGGTCGGATTGGTAACGATCGGCGCCGCACGGGCATGTTGCCCGAACACCTTTGTGGACTGGTGGGGCGGGTGGCGCTGCTCACACGGCGGCGGCCACCAGCGGACGCGCGACCACCCCGAGCACGGCCAGCAGCAGCGCGCCGAAGCCCAGCAGCGCCACCGCGATGGGGACGAGCTGGGCGGCGAGGCCCAGCCCCAGCACCGGCACGGTCAGCCCGATGTAGGCGGCCAGGAACAGGCCGGCGAGTGCCTCACCGCGGCGCTCGGGGGCGGCGATCGACAGCACGATGCTCACACAGCCCTTGAACGCCGTGCCCGACCCGGCGCCGGCGAGCACGCCGCCGATGAGGAACAGCGCGAGGCTCGGCACCCACACCGCGACCACGACCAGCACGATGCCGGTCACCAGCAGCCCGACGCCCAGCCCGACCTGGCGCCGCAGCCGCACCCGCGCCAGCAGGATCTGCGCGACGGCGGCCGACCCGAACACCGCGAAGGCCACGGCGCCGGCCAGCGCGTGCGAATGCTGGTGCAGGGTCTCAGCGAGGAACTGCGGGCCGAGGGAGGTGAACAGCCCGAACACGGCGAAACCCGCGAGTGCGGCGGCACCGGCTGCGAAGAACCGGCCCCGCGCCTCGGCGGGCACAGAGATCTGCTGCGGGTGGTACGGGCGCTCGACCGGGTCGACGGTCTCCGGCACCAGCGCGACCGCGATCGCGCCGGCGAGCATGAGCGCCTGGAACACCAGGTAGGGCACGTGCAACGGGTCGGGCGCGTACTGCGCCAGCAGTCCCGCGATCAGCGGGCCGAGCCCGATCCCGCCGAGGTTCGCCGCCGTCGCGACCACGTCGGCCCGCGTCCGCGGCGCCTGCGGGCGGGCCGCGGCGTGGAGTTCGGTCAGGTGCGCGGTGGCCGTCGCGGTCACCATGCCGACGCTGAGGCCCGAGACGAACCGGGCGACGAGCAGCGCGGGCACCGAGGTCCAGGCCAGGAACATCACCGCGGCCAGCACGTTCACCAGCACGGCCGGCACCAGCACGCGCCGCCGCCCCATCCAGTCGGACACGTGCCCGGCGAGGAGCAGGCTGACCATCACGCCGACCGCGTAGGTGGCGAACACGAGCGTCACCGTGAACGGGCCGAACCCGTCTTCCGCCTGGTAGAGCACGTAGAGCGGGGCAGGCGCGCCGGAGAACGCCATCGTGACGGCGAAGGTGTAGGCCACGAGCCAGAAGCCCACACCGTGCTTGCGTGACATCGTGACCATGGTGGTCACGACTGTAGTTTCACGGCTGGTGGCCCGCCGTCACACCCGGTCAGCGCGGGATGGACGTGTGCTTGAATTCGTTCAACTCGGGCCAACCGGTCAGCAGCTCCACCACACGCTCGACGGCGCGCACCGACGTGACCGGATCGGCACCCTCGGGCGCCCGGTTCATCAGGCGCACGAACACCGCCTGGTCCCCGGCGATGAACGTCGGCACACCCCAGACGGTGTGCGACGCCACGAACTCCTCGTGCTCGGCCCGCACGGTCTCCAGTGCGGCGCCGGAGTCGATACGGGACAGCACGGTGTCGGCCGGGACGCCGTGTTCGGTGAGCACGCGCTCGACGACCGTCCGGTCCTCCAGGTGCAGGCCCTCGTCGTGGCGGGCGGCGAAGAGTGCGCGGTGCACGGCCGGGAACCGTTCGGGGAACTCGTCCCGCACCACGACACCGGCCTGCAACGCGAGAATCCCGCTGTCCTGCTCGGGTTTCTCCCATACCGAGGGCTGCCCCTCCTCGACGTGCGCCTGCCCGAGCGAGAAGGGCAGATACCGCACCTGCCAGTCCGCACCCGCGGCGAGCCCGGTCAGCAGGTGCTCGTGCGCGTTGCGGGCGAACGGGCACCGGTAGTCCCATGTGACGGCGAAGGTGGAAGTCATACCCGTGCCAACGCTGTGACTGCCGTCACTTGTTCCGTGTCCCGCTCACTGGGACAGGGTCAGCGTCGTCCAGGCGCCGACGTGGACGCGGTCGCCAGGGGCGAGCGGGTAGGGGGTGTTCGGCTTGAGCGGGGTGCGCGAGTCGTTCACGTAGGTGCCGTTCGCGGAGTCCATGTCCACAACGGACCATCCGGCGCCCTCGGCGACGAACAGCGCGTGCAGGCGTGACACCCCGGCGTCCTCGGGCGGGCCGGTCAGGTCGATGTCGGGCATGATGCCGCGGCTGACGCTGCGCCGCCCGATGCTCATCTGCTTGCCCCGCAACGGGAACCGCCGCTCCGGGCAGAACGGCGGGAACTCCACCGGATCCGCGTCCGGCCCGGCTTCGGCCCGCACCGTGTCGTAGTAGGCCCGGTCGGCGGCGACGACCACCGACGCCGGGCCGGCCGGCTCGGCAGCAGCCGGCGGCCCGGCCTCACCTTCCGGCCGCGGCTCGGCGGCGGCGGGAGCGACCGGCGCGAGCGAGTCCGATCCGCAGCTTTCGCAGAACCGGCCGTCCAGCGGTGCCCCGCACGACGGGCAGGGCCGTGCCTCGGGCACCGGCACCGGCGCCGGCGGGGCCGGGGCGGTAGCGGTGGCCGGGGCGGGGCCGGGTGAGTCGAAGGCCAGCCCGCAGACGTCGCAGAACTCGTCGTCGGCGGAGTCGTGGCCCTGCGCGCAAACCGGCATCAGCCCTCCCCCTTGCCGACCCCCTTGGTCACCTGCGAGCGGCACTCCAGCGTCATCGCGTCGACCGCGCTGACCTGCCGCTTGAGCCGCACGGTGCCCCGCGCGGGATCGACCACGTCGACGACCTTGGACAGCAACTTCGCGGTGTCGCCGTGTCCGGACTCGTGCGCCAGCGCGACGGCCCGGCCGAGCTTGGCGGTCGCCGTCTCGACGTCGCCCTTCCGTTGCGCCTCCATGCCTTCCTCGATCGCCGACGCCAGCTCGGCCTGGCCGGTGTAGTGCGCGACCTCGGGGCTGATCTTGGTGGACAGCGCGGTGTCGTCGGTCCAGATCGCGATCACCTGCCCCTTGCCGAGCACGTCGCCGCCCGGCGCCACGAGGCTGACGCGCGCGGCCAGCATCTTGTCCCCGATCCCGGCGGGCGGCACCTGTACGCACACGTGGTAGTCGCGGCTCTCCGCACCCCACGACCCGGTCGGGTAGTCGCCGCTGCGGGCCGCGGCCTCCGTGCGGCGCGCGGTGAGGTCGAGCAGGGTCGGCTCGACCTGCTTGACGAACTTCACCGTCGCGCCCTGCGGGGTCCACACGCGCAGCGCGACGTCGGCGACCTCCTTGCCCATCGCGGCCGCCGTCATGGCGCGGAAGTCGTCCTCCAGGTCCTCCGGCTCGGCCACGATGTCGACCGTCCCGAGCAGCGCCTCGGAGATCTTGCGCAGTTCCCTGACCTCCCAGTCGGTGCCGACGCCGCGGCAGTCGCAGGTGAACTCGCCGGAGGTCTGGCCAAGGACCCGTTCGAGCTTGCTCGCCCGCTCGTGCACGTTCTTGCCGTCGGTGAGCAGGATCGCGTGCCGCAGCGTGCTCGCCTGCGTCGCGAACACCTGCTTGGCCAGCAGCAGCCACTCACCCATCGCAGTGCCCCGGTCGGCGTAGAGCCGCTCGACCGCGGCCTTCGCCTCGGCCCGCGACATGGCGCTCGCCGCCACCATGCCCAGCCGCTCCGGGTACACCAGTTGCGCGATGTCGGTGCCGGAGATGACGGCGAACGCGACCCCGTCGCGTAGCGTGTCGATGGCGGCGGCGGTCGCCCGCTTGGCGGCCGCCATCTTGGTACGCGGGTGGTCCATCGACCCGGAACAGTCGACGATGATCACCTCCGCGGCCGGGGTGTCGCCCGCCGGTGCGGCGCTGCCGCTGGAGGTGACCGTGACGATCGCGTTGACCTCGGCCGCCCCCTGCGGCAGGTACTCGTTCTGGTAGACCTCGATCTGGAAATCGCTCATTCTGAATCGCTCCCGGGCTCGGCGAACGGGTAGGGCAGCACGACGACGGTCACGTTGTCGCCGCCCCCGGCTTCCAGCGCGAACGTGGTCAGCTCGGCCGCGACCGTCAGCGGTGCGGCCTCGGACACGAGGGCGGACATGGCTTGCGGGCCGGGCTCGTAGTTCCACAGGCCGTCGCTGCAGAGGACGAGGTAGCCGGGTCCGTTCGCGCTGAACTCGGCCACGTTGGGCGGGTCCCGGTCGGCGTCGGCGCCGAGCCAGCGGGCCAGCGCGAGCGCGTTCGGGTTCGCCGACGCCTCGTCCTCGCTCCAGCCGGCCTCGCGCAGCCGCGCGTAGAGCGTGTCGTCGACGGTGAGCCGCCGCGACTCCTCGCCGGCGAGCCAGTAGGCGCGGCTGTCGCCGATCCAGCCCACGGTGATCTCGTCCGCGGTCGCGATGACCGACACGAACGTCGACGACGGGGCCAGCTCGGTCGAACCGGGTTCGCCGAGCAGCGCCACGGCTTCCACCGCGGCGGCGACGCCGTCCACTGTGGACTCGTGTGCTTCCTTGCCCGCGCGCAGGCAGTCGGCGATCCGTTCCAGTGCGGCGTCCACCGCGGCCTGCGACGCCTCGTCCGACCGTCGCGTCGACCCGACACCGTCGCACACGATCGCGACGACCGCCTCCGGCGCGGTCTTCGGCCCGACCACCGCGAACGCCATCGAGTCCTCGTTGCGCGCCCGCGCGCGGCCGCGGTCGCTGATCCCGGCGACCAGTCCGAGGTCGAACTCCATCCGGTCGCGGCCGCTCGCCCTCGCGTGCCCGCAGTTCTCGCAGAAGCCGTCCTCGCCCACCACGCCACCGCAACTCGCGCAGTCCGGCGACACCGGCCCCAGCGCCCCGCCTTCGGGGGTGCGCCGCAGGAACAGGTTCTCGCCGCAGTTCTCGCAGAACCGGTGCTCGGCGCCGACCGGGTCCCCGCACGACGGGCAGTGCGTGACGGCCATCAGAACCAGGTCCTCGGCCGGACGTGATTCGCCTTGTCCACCAAGGCGATGCGCTCACGCCGGGACCCGGCCTGCCGCGCCAGCTTCAGGTACCACGTCTCCAGCCCGCCGCGCACGCCGTCCTCGGTGAGCCGGCAGCCGAGCACCGCGGCGCCATCGCCGCTCCCGTTCCCAGGCCCGTCCCCACTGTCGCGCACCCACGCGAAAGCCGACTCCAGCAGGTCCCGCGCGGCGCGCGCCCGCCGGACGTCGTCCACGTCCAGCTTCGCGAGCCGCTGACCGGCGAGCACGAGGTCCGTTTCGGACAGTCCGTCGGCGCGGGTGATGCCGGTGCGGGCCCGGATCGCGGCAAGCTGCGCCGCGACGTAGTGGGTCGAGGTCTCGGGCACCGACTCCAGCACGTCCACCGCCTCCGCGCGCTCTCCCCTGGCGAGCAGCACCCGGGCGAGCCCGAACGCGGCGCTGATGAACGAGCGGTCCGTGCGCCACACGGTCCGGTAGTAGGCGTCCGCGTCGGCCGGATCCCCGGCCGTCTCGGCGCACAGCGCGATCGCCAGCTTCGGCGCGAGTTCGCCGGGCAGCAGGTCGTAGACGGTCTCGAACACCTGCCGCGCCTGGTGCGGGTCGCCCTCGGCGAGCGCCGCGAGCCCCCGGTACCACTCGACGCGCCATTCGCCCGGCGCGATCTTGATGCCGCGCAGATCCGTGCGCGCGCCCGCGATGTCGCCCGACTCGATCCGGGCCCGCGCCAGCCGGAGCTTGATCTCGATGCTCTGCACGGCCGGGCGCGTCAGGTCCTCGATCAGCGCCCGGTTATCGGTCTCGGTGATCCCGGCCAGGAACTGCGCGCCCGCGTCGGTGAGGTCGACACGCGGCAGCGGCAGCGCCACGACGACCTCGGCGGGGCTCGGCGCACCCTGCACGCCGAAGGTCCGGCGCTCAGGGGTGAACTCGGTCGAGGGCCCCGGCCGCGCCTGCCCGTCCTCGGCCGCGGCCACCTCGCGGAACACGCCCTCCAGCTGGTCGCGCATCTCCTCGGCGGAGCCGAACCGCTGGTCCGGGTCGCGGTGGGTCGCCCGGCACAGCAGCCGGTAGTACGACTCGTGCTCGCCGAGCAGCGGAATCTCGCCCGGAGTGGGCAGGGTGTCGCGGTAGGTCGCGTGGAAGTCGAACGGGAACGTCATGACGGCCAGCGACCGGCCGACGGTGTACACGTCGGAGACGGCCGAGGGCAGTTCCTTGCCGATCTCCGGCGCCTGGTAGCCCGGCGTGCCGTAGATCGCGCTCGCCCGGTCGGTGATGTGCCGGACCGCACCGAGGTCGATCAGCTTGAGCTGGTCCTCGACCTGGATCGCGTTGTCGGGCTTGAAATCGCAGTACACCAGGCCGTTGGCGTGCAGGTAGCCCAGTGCCGGCAGGATCTCCAGGGTGTAGGCGATCGCCTGCGCCAGCGGCAGGGCCGCTTTCGGGTCCACCTGCTCGCGCCGCTGCTTGATCATGTCCTTGAGCGACGTGCCGCCGACGTACTCCATCACGATGTAGCCGGTGCCGCGGTGCTCGACGAAGTTGTAGATCCGCACGATGCCGGGATGCTCGACCTGCGCGAGGAACTGCTTCTCCGCCACGGCCGCGGCCATCGCGTCGGCGTCGCCGGTGTCGAGCAGGCCCTTGAGCACCACCCACCGGTCGGCGACCTTGTGGTCGGCGGCGAGGTAGATCCAGCCCAGCCCGCCGTGCGCGATGCAGCCGAGCACCTCGTACTGGTCGTGCACCAGATCACCCGGCGCGAGCTTCGGCGTGAACGAGAAGTGGTGGCCGCACTGCGGGCAGAACCCGACGCTGCGGCCGGGTTTGCCGTCCCGGCCGCGCCCGACCTTCGCGCCGCACGCGCTGCAGAAACGCTTGTCCTCCGGCACCTGCGGATCGGTCAGCACGGCCTCGCGCGGGTCGCGCTTGGGCACGCTCGGTACCTCGATCACGCCGCGGCCCAGTGCGTTGCGACTGGACGAGCGGGTCGAGCCACGCGCGGTGCGGGCGGACGACGCCGAGGTCGGCGTGCTCCACGACATGCTGCCCGGCCCCGAACGCGAGGTCGGGCCGGTGCGCGAGGAGGGCGCGGTCGCGCTCGTCACCGCACCGGGTGCCTCGAGACCGCATGTGTCGCAGAAGCCGTCCTCGTCGATCTCGCCGCCGCAGCCGGCACGGGGACACTCACTCACGATTCCTCACCGCCCCTTCGATCCCCCAGCGCCCGCTGGTACTCCTTGACCGCGACGGTCGCGGCCCGCAGGTCACACGGACTGGTGTAGAGCAGGTCGTGTGCCTTGCGGTGCAGTTCGCCCAGTTCCAGGTCCTCGACGTAGCCGAGCCGCTTCGCCTTGGCCCGGTACGCGTCCAGCCGGCCACGCAGCTCCAGCCGCCGGTCGAGCAGGCCGGTGCCCAGCGCGAGCCGGGCCAGGCTGTCCGCCAGCGCCTGATCCGCGTCGCGCTCCAACGCGCCGAGGCTCCGGGAAAGCGCTTTCCACTCCCCCGCGCGCAACAGCTCAGGCAGCTCGGCCAGCCGGTCCCGCAACGGCGCCAGCGTGTCCGCGTCCGGGGGCAGGCCCGGATTCGAGATCTTCTCGCGCACGGTCGCGAACACGCCGCCGGTGCGGAGCGTGACCTCGGCCGCCTCCCCGAGCACCGCCTCGATCCGGTCCCGGCGCGTTGCGAAGGAGTCCCGCGCCGCGGCGAGTTCGTCCAGTTCCGCGTGCGCTTTCCGCAGCGCCGCACGGAGTTTCTCCGGATCGGGCTCCGCGCCGAGCGGATCGGATGTCGCCGCCGAGCGCAGCTCCGCCAGCTCGCGCGCGATCCGGTCCAGCGCGGGGTTCTCCACGCCGAGGGACTCCGCGACGGCCTTCGCCGTGCGCAGCTCCTCGTCCAGCGGCTCGAGCCGTTCCGCTGTGCGGTGCCAGGCTTTCTCGGCCGCCGCGAGCACCTCGGTGACCTTCGCGTACGACGTCTTCATCGTGGTGACCAGTTCGGCGAGCGTGACGCGTTCCGTCACGACCGACGGCCCGGTGAGGCCGCGCCGCTCGATCGGCACCTGCTCGGCGCCCAGCTCCACGACCCGTCCCGTCAGCAGCTCGGTGAGCTCGGCGAGCTCCGCCTCGCCGGGGCGGGACTTCCGGTCGCGCACCTGCCTGG
>DASZUO010000180.1:0-13441 GCA_035547575.1 Amycolatopsis sp.
GGTGCGGCGCATCGGCGACGAACGCACCCAGGCACTCGCCGCCAAGCACCCGGTCGGCCGCCTGGGACAGCCCGAAGAGGTGGCGAGCCTCGCGGCCTTCCTGCTTTCCGACGCGGCCAGCTTCCTCACCGGCGGCATGCATGTTGTCGACGGGGGGTTCACGGCCGGTTACGAGGGCTCCAGGCCCGTTCG
Source organism: Amycolatopsis sp. (assembly GCA_035547575.1). Classification (GTDB taxonomy): domain Bacteria; phylum Actinomycetota; class Actinomycetes; order Mycobacteriales; family Pseudonocardiaceae; genus Amycolatopsis_E. The sequence goes on from DASZUO010000180.1 coordinate 193, forward strand.
ATGAGCGCATTTCGAAAAGCCACCGACGGGAGTTCGATGTGACCGGAGGCGACACGAGGGGTCTCTCATCCCTCGGCATCGAGGCAGCCCAGCCCCGATCGTCCGGATCACCCCGGATGGGATCGAGACCCAGCGCGGGGAGATCCCGGCATGAGAGAGCACGGCTAGGCGCGCCTGGAACCGACAGGGCGTGTCCGGCGCGACGGCTATCACGGAATGGCGTTCACCGGGCCTTCTGCGAAGCCTGGGCGCTCGAAGTCCAGCAACGTCCGGAACCCGATGCCGGTTCCCCGTCGGACTTCGTCTTCTGGGTCCGCTACGGCGACGAGGTACTGCGCCGCGCAGACGGCGTTTGGCGCATTTCCCGGCGCCGCCTGGTGCTCGACCACGTCATGGCCCTTCCGGTGCGATCCGGCGCGGCGTCGGACTTCCTGCCGGGTCAGTTCGTCGGCAGGCGCGACGGAGACGACCCGATCGCTCGTTTCGCGCAGGAGCTGATGGACGAAGATGTCCGGGATAGCGCGACCACTTCCGACGACCTGGGAGTCCACAGTGGACACAGAGCCGACTGATTTCTCCGGCGGCGTCGCGGTCATCACCGGCGCGGGGTCGGGCATCGGCGCGGCGCTGGCCGTGCGCGCGGTCGGGCTGGGCATGAAGGTCGTCCTCGCCGACGTGCACGAGGACGCGATCGGGGCCGCCTCGCGCGCCTTCAACGAGGCCGGGGCGGAAACCGTCGCGGAGTGCGTCGACGTGCGCGACTTCGACCAGGCCGAACGGCTCGCCCAGCGGGTCTACGGGCGCTGGGGCACGACGACACTGCTGGTCAACAACGCGGGGATCATGGTGCACGGCAACACGTGGGAGATCCCGCCGACGATGTGGGACGACGCCGTGGGCGTCAATCTCAACGGCGTCTTCTACGGCATCCGCGCGTTCGTGCCACGCATGCTGGCGCAGCCCGGCGTGTCGCATGTGGTCAACGTGGCTTCCATCGCGGCGTTGCGGATCTCGGAGTTCCGTTCTGCCTACTGCGCGACGAAAAGCGCCTGCCTCGTGCTGACCGAGACGGTCGCACGGGAGGTCGCCGAGATCTCGGGCACCGTGCGGTTCTCCGCGGTGGTTCCCGGCCCGGTGCGCACCATGATCTTCCGGTCCGCGGTCGGGACGAGCAGCGATGACGCCGGTGCCCGCAAGAACGCCGAGTCGGCCGCCGGCCTCGACGCGAACGGCCTCGACCCGCTCGACGCCGCGGACCTCATCCTGGATCGCGCGGCACGCGGCGACCTTCGCATCCACACCCACCCGGCCATGTCGGAAGGGTTCATCCACCAGCGCACCGGTGAACTGCTCGCCGGGCTGGACTGAGCGACGCCGGACACCGCCATGAAATCCGAATCTCATGCTAAAATCGATTTGTGGAAGAGAATGGCATAATGGGCCATCTTGCTGACGGTCGCGAGGAGTTCCAGACTTCCGTGACCGTGATCGGCGCCGGGCCGGCCGGGCTGGTGACCTCGCTGCTCCTGTCGAAGTACGGCGTCGCACACGTCCTGGTCGAGAAGTACCCGACGATGGCGCACACGCCGCGCGCCCACATCGTCAACCAACGGACTGTCGAAATCTTCCGCGACCTGGGGCTGGAGCAGGAGTTCCTGGACGTCGCGATGCCGTGGGACATGATGGCCAACACCGTCTGGCACACCAGCCTCAGCGGCCTCGAACTCGCCCGGCGCCAGTCCTGGGGCAACGCACCCGAACGCCGTGCGGACTATCTCAAGGCCAGCCCGTGCGGCATGGCCAACTGCGGGCAGCATCTGCTGGAGCCCCTGCTGCTGGAGCACGCGCTCAAGTCGGAGCATGCCGAGGTACTGCTGAACCACGTGGCCGACGGGATCGCCGAGGACGGCGACGGTGTGGTGGCGACGGTCACCGATCGCGAGAGCGGCCGGAGCCGCCGGATCAGGAGCCGGTACCTGGTGGGCGCCGACGGCGGCCGCAGTCTGGTCGCCGAGGCGATCGGACTCGCTTACGAGGGCGAGGAGGGCATCAGCGCGTCGGCGACGGTCCACTTCCACGCCGACCTGTCCCGCTACACCTCCTACCGGCCGGGCACACTGTACTGGAACGCCTCCCCCGGTTCCGAGAACTTCCGGGGCCTCGGCAACCTGATCTGCCACCGGCCGTGGCACGACTGGGCACTGGCGTACAGCTACGACCCGGACCGCGAGGACGAGACCCATCCGGACCAGGCCCTGCGCCGGCTGCGGAAGATCATCGGTGACGACTCGATCGATATCGACATCCGCAACATCAGCACCTGGACGATCAACCATCTCGTGGCGTCGTCCTATGCACGCGGCCGTGTGTTCTGCATGGGCGACGCCGTGCACCGTCACCCGCCGACCAACGGTCTCGGCCTGAACACCTCCGTCGCCGACGCCTACAACCTGGCCTGGAAACTCGCACTGGTCGTCAATGGTGTCGCGGGCGAACGACTTCTCGACACCTATTCGGTCGAGCGGCAGCCCGTGGGACGGCAGGTCGTCGACCGCGCTTTCGCGAGCATCGGCGACATGCGCCCGATCAACGAAGCCCTCGGCTTCCGCAACGGCCAGTCCGAGGCCGAGGGGCGCGCGGCCCTGCGAACGCTGTACGGACCCGGCCCGCAGGGGCGCGCCCGCCGCCAGGCGCTGGCCAAGGCGGTCGCCGCGACCGACTACCAGTTCAACGCGCACGGCGTCGAGGTCGGTTACCGATACCGCGCGGGTGCGGTGGTGCCGGACGGCACCCCGGAACCGCGGTCCGACCGGGATCCCGAGTTGTTCTATCAGCCGACCACCTGGCCGGGCGCCCACCTTCCCCATGCCTGGCTGGATCGCGGGGAGGGCAGGGTCTCGACGTACGACGTCGCAGGCCAGGGCAGGTTCACCCTGTTCACCGGTATCGGCGGGGACGCCTGGCTCGAGGCGGCCGCCGCGTCGGCGTCCCGGCTGGGCATCGAGTTGGCGGTGGTACGGATCGGGACCCCCGACGGCTACCGCGACTGCTACGGCGACTGGAGCGCATTGTCCGAAGTGGACGAATCCGGTTGCGTACTGGTCCGGCCGGACCTGTTCGTGGCGTGGCGTTCGCGCACCGCGTCCGCCGAGGCGGTGGCGGAGCTTCCTGGCGTGTTGGCGAGGCTACTGGCGCGTGAGACGAGTTTCGCCAGTAAAATCGATCGCTAGTCTCATCGACCACGTTCTTCCGAACTCGACAGCAGGGAGTTGGCGCAGATGGCACGACGGGGGGAGGCGAAGTCCGTATCCGCCGATGTCTACCAACGGATCCGCATGTCGATCTTCAACGGGTCCCTGCGGCCGGGCGACCGGTTGCAGCCTGCTCAGCTCAGCCAGCAGTACGACGCCAGCACCACCGTGGTGCGGGAGGCTCTCGCGCAGCTGGCCGGCGAGCGGCTGGTCACGTCGAAGGTCGGACAGGGCTACTTCATCCCGACGATCGAGCGCGAGGAGCTGCGCGACATCACGACCGTCCGGTGCCAGGTCGAAAGCCTCGCGGTGCGGATGTCCATGGAACGCGGCGGCGTCGAATGGGAGTCCGCGCTCCTCGCGGCGCACCACCGGCTGGCCCGCACACCGCGGCGCACGGAGGACAATCCGGACCATCCCAGCCAGGAGTGGGCGACGGTGCACCGAGCGTTCCACGCCCAGCTCGTCGGCGCGTGCCGGGTACCCACGCTGCTGGACGTCTGCGAACAGCTGTTCTCGGCCACGGAGCTGTATCGCGTCTGGGCCGGGGCCGTGGGCGGCTCGAAGCGCGACGTCGAGGCCGAGCACGCGGCCATCCTCCATGCGGCACTGGCCGGTGACCCCGATCGCACGGTCGACCTGCTGACCGCGCACTACACGGCCACGGCCACTCAGATCATCGACAACTGGCCCGGCGCCGACCAGGCCAGTAAGAGCGCCTGACCCGGCGGTCCCGCAGTTCACCGACTCGTACCCCTCGGCGTCCCGGCGCACTTTATATAGTCATTCGATGAATCTACTATCTGTCACCGGGGTGCGGCGGGGTCCGAACGAGAGGAAGGACGAAGAACCGTGCCTTTGAAGCCGGACACCGAAAAGTTCCTGCGCACCCAGGGGTCGTCGTTCCCCGCGGCGGCGCTCACCGATCCCGATGTCTCGCTCGACTATCTCGAGCGATCGCGTGCGCCGAGGGTGCGACCGGAGCCGGAGCACGTGGCGTTCGTCGAGGAGCGGCATATCGAGGCCGGAATCCCGGTGCGGATCTACCGGCCCGAGGGTGACGGGCCGTTTCCGGTGATCGTCTTCTTCCACGGCGGTGGCTGGGTCATGGGCGACCTCGACATGCACGATGCGACCTGCCGGAAGCTCGCGAACGGGGTGGGTGCGGTCGTCGTCAACGTCGACTACCGCCTGGCGCCGGAACACCCGTTCCCGGCGCCGTTCGACGATGCGCTGGCGGCGACGCGGTGGGCACACGATCACATTCACGAATACCGGGGTGACGCCGGTCGGCTCGTCGTGGCCGGCACCAGCGCGGGTGGCAATCTGGCGGCCGCCGTGGCCCTGCGGCTCCGGGAGTCGGCGGATGTCCCGCTCGCGCTGCAGGTCCTGATCTACCCGGTGCTCGACTCGGAGATGCGGTCCGAGTCCTACCGCGCCTACGCGACCGGCTACTCGCTGGAGCGGGACCAGATGAAATGGTTCCTCGCGCAGTACGTTCCCGACGAGACGCAGCACCGCGATCCGCTCGTGTCGCCCGCACACGCCGAGTCGCTCGCCGGGTTGCCCCCGGCCATCGTCATCACGGCCGAGTACGACCCCCTGCGCGACGAGGCCGAAGGGTTCGCCGAGCGCCTGCGAGCCGAGGGCGTGCCCGCCGAAGTGACTCGTTACGACGGTCAGATCCACAGTTTCGTCGGTGCCTACGGAGTCATCGAAGACGCGGATCTGGCCGTCGCACAGCTCTGTCGGGACATCCGGCGGTTCCTCGGCATTGCTTGAGATAGTTCTGCCGCCATATTTGACATAATGTCCGCCAAAGTGGATAGTTGCTCTAGAAGTATACATAATCTAGCCGGGTGCGAGATTTTCCGTCGCGCCCCTGGGATGAAAGGTCGACGATGACCGCCTCATATCCGGAACTGGCCGGGAAGGTCGCCGTCGTAACGGGTGCGGCGCGTGGGATGGGCGCGGCGTTCGCGGAAGGCCTGGCCCGCCGCGGTGTGCACGTCGTCGGCGGAGACATCGACGTCGACGAAATGAAGGAAACGGCTGCGCGCATCGCGACGTCCGGCGCGGAGGTCCTTCCCGCTGCCCTGGATGTGACCGACTCCGACGGTCAGGCCGCACTGGCGTCACTGGCGGTCGATCGCTTCGGCCGGCTCGACTACTGGGTCAACAACGCCGGGCTCTTTCCCGAGGCCGCCGTGCTCGACATCGACGCGGCCCAGTTCGCCGCCACCTACGACGTCAACGTCAAGGGCGTGCTGTTCGGCGCGCAGGCGGCGGCGCGGGCGATGGCCGCGACAGGCGGTGGGTCGATCGTGAACATGGCGTCGGTCTCCGGCCTCCGGGTCCGTCCCGGCCGGGCCACCTACTCGACGTCGAAGGCGGCCGTGCTTCACCTGACGCGATTCCTGGCGACCGAACTCGGCCCGCAGGGGGTGCGGGTCAACGCGATAGCGCCCGGGTTCGTGAACACCCGGATGACCGAGTGGGTGCGCGGCAACCCGGAGGTCATGGAGCAGGTGCTCGCCACCATTCCACTCGGCCGCTTCGCGGAGCCGGAGGAGATCTTCGAGGCAGTGGCCTTCCTGCTCTCGGACAGCGCTCGTTTCATCACCGGCAGCACCCTCGTCGTGGACGGTGGCGGGAGCAACGTCTGATCGGACGCCCGACCAGCACACGGCTTCACGGATCCCTTGGGAGAAGCGATGAATGGCGAAACGACGAACGGAACAGGGTCCGGCCACTACGATGTCGTGGTCGTAGGTGCGGGATTCGGCGGAATCTACGGTGTCCGGCGATTTCGCGAACAGGGTTTGTCGGTCCTGGGGCTGGAGGGTGCGCCCGACGTCGGCGGGGTCTGGTACCACAACCGCTATCCGGGTGCACGGGTCGACGTCGAGAGCTATTACTACTGCTATCCCGACCCGGCGATCTACCGGGACTGGACGTGGACGGAGCGGTACGCCGCCCAGCCGGAGATCCTGCGCTATCTGAATTTCGTCGCCGACCGCTGGGACGTCCGCAAACACTACGAGTTCGGCACGTGGATGACGGGAGCGCGGTGGGATCCCCGATCCGCGCGCTACGACATCGTGACGGACACGGGCAAGCGGTACACGGCCCGGTTCCTGGTGATGGCCACCGGCCAGCTCTCCGCCTCGCGCAAGGCGCCGTTCGAGGGCTTGGCGGACTTCGAGGGCGAGGTCGTCGAGACGTCACACTGGCCGGACCGGCCGATCGAGCTGGCCGGAAAACGCGTGGGGATCATCGGGACGGGGTCCTCAGGTGTTCAAGCCACGACGGCCATCAGCAAGGAGGCGGGGCAGCTCTTCGTCTTCCAGCGGACCCCCAACTACGCGGTCCCGGCCCACAACGGTCCGGCGGACAAGGCGAAGTTGGCCGAGCTGGCAGCGAAAGGGGACGCCTTCCGCGAAGAGCTGTTCGGCCTGACCATGGCGATCCCGTTGCCTCCCAAGGCGGGCGTGGCCCAGGAAATGGCGGACAGCGAGCGGCAGCGGGCACTACGGGAGCACTGGGCCCACGGTGGCTACTGCATGAACCTGGTCTTCGACGATCAGGGGACCAATTTGGACAGCAACACCCTAGTCGCCGACTTCGTCCGTGCAAAGGTCGCTTCCGTCGTGAAGGATCCGGAAGTGGCCAAGCGGATCATGCCCGACGCCTACCCGTTCGGGGCGCGCCGGTTGATCGTGGAAACCGGCTACTACGAGTCGTTCAATCGCGGCAACGTGACTCTGGTCGACGTCAAGGCGGACCCGATCGAACGGATCACCGCACGCGGCGTCCAGACCCGTGGCGGGCATTACGACCTGGACGTGCTCGTCCTGGCGCTCGGTTTCAACGCGTTCGTCGGCGCGATCGACAACGCCGGCATTCGCAACGAGCACGGGGCCGGGCCGACGGACGGCTGGCAGCGCGGGCCGCGGACCTTCCTCGGCCTGATGACGTCGGGATTCCCGAACCTGTTCCTGATCACCGGCGCGGGCAGTCCCTCGGTGCTGGTGAACATGGTCGCGGCCAACGTCCAGCACCTGGATTTCGTCGCGGACCTGATCGGGTTCATGGACGAAAAAGGCCATGCACGGGTCGAGCCCACGAAAAGCGCGGAGAACGACTGGACGGCGCACTGCGCGCAGGTGTCGGAGCGCCTCATTCGCAGGCAGGTGGACAACTACATGGTCCACGTCAATTCCGACGACGGCAGCCGGGTGTTCATTCCTTACGCCGGCGGCTTCGACAACTACGCACGGCTCTGCCAGGAAGTGGAACGGAACTCCTACGCCGGACTGGACTTCTCGCCTCCTTCCCAGCCGTCAGCCGGCGAGTCCGCAGCCACGTCGGCAGCCGGCCGGAGGATATAGAAATCAGTCAGGTATATAATCATGAAGGTGGAGCGCAAACTGAGGACCCCTGCCCGTGGCGCCCATGCCCACGACCAGATCCGTGGCGACATCATCATGGGGCGATGGAAGCCGGGCGAGCGGTTGCAGATGAACGCGCTGGCCCAGCACTACGCCACCAGCACGACCGTCATCCGCGAGGCCCTCACGCGGCTCACGGGTGAGAACTTCGTGGTGTTCGAGCCCAACCGCGGGTTCTTCGTGCCGATGCTGTCCATGCGCGAACTACGCGACCTCACCGAAGTCCGCTGTGTCACCGAGAAACTCGGGATCGAGCTGGCGATCCAACGCGGCGATCTCGGCTGGGAGTCCGAGCTGATCGCGGCCCACCATCAGCTGTCCCGGACCCCGCGGCGTGGTGCCGACGATCCGGACCACATCGCCGAAGCCTGGGCGCAAGCCCATGCCACCTTCCACGCCAAGCTCATCGCGGCCTGCAACGTGCCTGTCCTCATCGGGTTCGCACGGCAGCTGTCGAACTCGACGGAGCTTTACCGGCGCTGGGCGGCGCCGTCGACGGCGGCGGAGTCGCGCGACGTCGAGAACGAGCATGCCGAAATCCTGGCCGCGACGCTCGCGCGCGATGCCGAGCTCGCCGCCGAGCTCCTGCGCAGGCACTACGAGACCACAATCGACGTTGTCTTCGCGAGCGGACTGGTCCAGGAAGTGCAACACGCAGAACCCTAGAGGCATGGCGTCTGCGTCAGCCTATCCCCACCGTCCAAAACGGACACCGAGCGCCCGCCGTTACCGGCAGGCAGCGAGCAGGGCGTCGCTGACCGCGGTGTTGCTCAGCTTGCCCATCGGACGGCTCCACCGAGTAAACGCTGGTGTCGGGCCGCCCAGCTGAAAGCCGTATGACCATCGGATTGGCAGCCCGGTCACGCGGTCGACCTCACCGTCGCTGGAGGGTTCGCGAGCCTGTGCGATCGTGCTCGATCGCAGCACGCGAACACCGTTGCTTTCGCTGCCGGACACGAGCAGACGCCGCTCGGCCGGCTGGGGGAGCCCGAGGATATCGCCGAGGTCATCGGGTTCCTCGCGTCCGATTCGGCCCGGTGGATCACCGGCCAGAGCATCACAGTGGATGGCGGCCTGAGTGGTCAGTGGCCTCAGCCGACCCGCCGACGAGATATTCTTGACTGATTCCAGAAAACTGGCCAGACTGGGGCCGTGGGCAGCGTTCGGAGTCGCCCACTGACGGGCCCGGCCCTCAGCGAGCCGCGTCATCTGCAGCAGGTGCCGCACGATGTCCCACACGTAACAGTCCGCGGCCAGACGCGCGGAGGGCGCGGGCGTCAGGCGCGGTTGCGCACGGCGGGAGGTCGATGGGTGAGGGTCACGACGCTGCGCCGGTACCCGGTGAAGTCCATGCTCGGCGAGGACGTCGCGGCGCTGGCCGTGAACGAGCACGGCGCTGTGGGTGACCGCGAGTTCGCCTTGATCGATGTGGCCACCGGGCGGGTGGCCACCGCCAAGCATCCACGGTTGTGGCGGTCGCTGCTCCAGTGCGCGGCCGGCGGGGATCCCGGTCGGGTGCGCATCACCTTGCCGGACGGCCGGAGCGTGCGGGTCGCCGACGGCGTGGACGAGCTGCTGACGGAGCTGCTCGGGCGGCACGTCCGGTTGTCCGGCGAGCGCCCGGCTGGCGCGTCGGTGGAGCGCCCGGCGCCGGAGGACGTGCTGGAGCGGGGCGTTGACGCGCCCGTGGAGTTCGCCACGCTGGAAATCGGCCAGGGCACCCCGGGGCGGTCCTTCGTCGACTACGCGCCGCTGCATCTGGTCACCACGGCGACCCTGCGGCACGTCGGAGTTGAGGCGGTGCGCTATCGCCCGAACCTGGTGGTCACCACGCCACCGGGTTTTCCGCCCTTCACGGAAAACGAGTGGGCAGGGCGGGAGCTGACCGTCGGCGACCGCGCCAACGGTGCGGTCCGGTTGCGCGGGCTGATACCCACGCCACGCTGTTCGGTACCCACGCTGGAGCACGGAGAGCTGTCACGCGCACCGCAGGCGGTGCGCCGGCCGATGGCCGAGAACCGAGTGGACGTGCCGGGCTTCGGCAAGGTGCCCTGCGTAGGCGTGTACCTGGAAGTGCTGGAAGCCGGCACCATCAGGCCCGGCGACCGGCTGTCAGTCGGCTAGCGCCAGCCGGGAAAAATCACCCGGCGGGGTGCCGTCATAGTCCGTCGCGAGCCAAGTCTCCGCTCTGGCGGCGCGGTACGGCGAGGACAAGGGAGTCACGTGATGGCGGTCGTCGGGGGGCTGCCCTCAGGAAACGCCCTGGTGCGGCTGCACCAGCAGCTGACGGTCCTCGCCACCGTGCTGACCGTCGCAGAGCTCGACAACGACGTGCGGATCATGATCGCCGCGCTCGCCGACACCGCGGTCGCGGCCGAACCCTTCCTGGCCGGAACCGACCACACGGTGCTTGCGGAGATCCGCAGCGCGCTGACGCACGCCCGGCACGGTCGTCGTGACGAGGCCCGCGCGGACCTGCTCATCGCCAGCTGCCGGCTCATGCACGTGCTGCACGCCGAGCAGCGACGTCGCACGGTCGCCCCTGCTCAGCCCCGGACGCTTGACGGCTGATAGGGCACCCGCGCGTGGCCGAATGGATCGTCTCGGGGACAGTAGATTACTGTTGATACTCTACATTCTCTTGTTAGGCTCCATTCGTGGTCAGTTCGAGCAGTCCGATGACGTGCGAGCCGCAGGTGGTGATCGCCGGCGGCGGTCCGATCGGCATGTTCCTGGCCGCGGAGCTCGGCAGCCGCGGCGTGCGGACGCTGGTGGTCGAGCGCAGCCGCGAGGCAAGCACGCAGGCGAAGGTCATGCAGATCAGCTTCCGCACGATGGAGTTCTGCCGCCGCCTCGGGATCGCCGGGGAGGTGGAGCACTGGGGGTTCGAGCCCGGCTATCCCATGACCAACGTGTTCGTGACTGCGCTCGGCGGCTACGAGCTCGGACGGAAAGCGGGCGAGCCCGTCGGGTATCCGGGATCGCCGGGCCACACCGAGCACAGTCCGCAGTACCAGGTGCACTGCCCCCAGCCCTGGCTCGAACCGGTCGTCGAACACCGCGCCCGCTCGTATCCGAGCGTGGAAATACTGCGTGGCTGGTCATTCGAGTCGTTCACCGAAACCGCGGACGGCGTGACGGCACGGATCACGGAAATCGACAGCGGCGCCGAGCACGAGGTCCATGCCGAGTTCCTCGTGGGCTGCGAAGGCTTCGGCGGGAAGATCGTGCGGCAGCTGGGAATTCCGGTGACCGAGCGCACGATCGACTACTCCCTCGACATCGAGTTCACGACGGCCGACCTGGTTCGTGAGCACGACAAAGGGCCGGCCGTCCGCTACACCCTCGTCGGCCCCGGCGGCACCTGGGGGACGGTGGTCGCGGTGGACGGCCGCTACCGCTGGCGGCTGTCGGTCTACGACCTCGACCCGGACCGCGTCGACGAGCTCGACTCACGCGAGCTGGTCGAGCGGGCGGTCGGCCACCCCTTCGACTTCGAGGTGATCCGCCGGGGAAGGTGGAAGCGACGGGCCGCGATGGCCGCGTCCTTCGGCCGCGGGCGTGTCTTCCTCGCCGGCGACTCGGCGCACTGCAGCCCGCCGAACGGCGGGTTCGGCATGAACACCGGGATCGCGGACGTGATGAACCTCGGCTGGAAGATCGAAGCGGTGCTGCACGGCTGGGCCGGGCCCGACCTGCTCGACACCTACACGGTGGAAAGACGGCCCATCGCGCAGGTCACGCTGGCCGAGTCGGTCACCGACTACGGGCGGCTGATGGACGACACGGCCTACCCGGACGTGCTCGAGCCGGGAGCAGCGCACGACGAGCGCCGCCGCGAGATCGGGGCGGAGCTGGTCGAGCGCAGCGTGCGGGCCTGGTGGCCGATCGGCATCCACATCGGATACGGCTATTCGTCCTCGCCGATCGTGTGCGGGGTGCCGGGCGAATGGCTGACCTTCGACCCGTACCACTACCAGCCTTCGACCACACCGGGGTTCCGGGCCCCGCACGTCTGGCTCGAGGACGGCCGGTCGACGCTCGATCTCTTCGGACCTTCCCACGTGCTGCTCCGGATCGGCGAAGGCGCCGATGGCGAGTCGCTTGTGGACAGTGCTGCCGCGGCCGGCATGCCGCTGGCGGTGCACGATCTGTCCGGCCCGGACGTGACGAAGTTCTACGACCGGCATCTCGTGCTCGTGCGACCGGACGGGTTCATCGCATGGAGCGGGGACGAGCCGCCGGTCGACGCCGGGCCGGTGATCTCCACCGTGCGCGGCGACCTCGGACCTCGCCGGAGCTGAGGCCGGCGCGGCCACCGAACGTCGACAAGAAGGAAACCCATGCAGCGTTTCACCGGAAAGACGGTCGTCGTCAGCGGGGCCGGGCGCGGCCAGGGACGATCCCATGCCCTCCGCTTCGCTCGCGAGGGCGCCAATGTCGTGGCTTTCGACATCTGCGCGCCCATCGACTCACAGAAGTTTCCGACCTCGACGCGCGCCGACCTCGACGAGACGGTCAAGCTCGCCGAAGCCGACCACGCGAAGATCATCGCGGCCGAGGCCGACGTCCGCGACGCCGACGCCCTTCGCCGGGTGTTCGCCGACGGGGTCGAGCGGTTCGGCGGAATCGACGTCGTGGTGGCGAACGCGGGGATCGTCGGCACGCCGTCGGTGTTCTGGGAGACCAGCGAGCAGGTCTTCCGCGACGTCATCGACGTCGACCTCATCGGGGTGTGGAACACGGTCAAGGCCGGTGTCCTCGCGATGATCGACGGAGAGCGCCGTGGCGCGGTCGTGGTCACCGGCTCGGGCGGTTCGGTGAAGGGGCTGCCGCACATCGCACCCTATGTCGCGGCCAAGCACGGGCTGGTCGGATTGGTCCGGACCATGGCCAAGGAGCTCGGTCCGCGGGGAATCCGGGTCAACGCGGTGCTGCCCGGCAACGTCAACACGGCGATGTTCAACAACGACGACATGCGCCACCTCTACGTCCCGGACCAGCCCGAGCCCGACGAGGAGGTGTTCCTGGGCCGGGCCGCGTCGACGATCCCCATGCGGGTGCCGTATGTACAGCCCGAAGACGTCACCGAGGCGGTCTGCTATCTGGCCTCGGACGCGGCCCGTTACGTGACCGGCACGCTGCTGCCGGTCGACGCGGGCAGCGGCATCCCGTAGCCACAGAAGCACGGACGACTGCTTGACGATTGAGTGAAAACTAGATCCAATCGGTCGAACGCCGCGGTCCCGCTGCTCGCCACCGGCAAGGCCGACAAGCGCCAGCGCCTGTCCTGAGGTGAACCACCGACAAAGGAGTCCCGCATGACATACGAGTTCATCGAGGTGGTCAGCCTCGATGACGGCCGCGTCGCGCGCACCCTGCTGAACCGCCCGAAGGCCCGCCACGCGCCGGACGTGCCGTGATGGCGGGCTACTCGTCGCTGTTCCGCGCCGGGCTGTTCGATGACCGGGTCGTGCTGATCACCGGTGGCGGCACCGGGATCGGGCGCTGCGTCGCGCACGAGGTCGCCGCACTCGGCGGCACTGT
>DASZUO010000181.1:0-14818 GCA_035547575.1 Amycolatopsis sp.
GCGCTCGCCGCTGTCGAGAACGAGGTGCTCGGCGTGCTGGCCGAGCAGCAGCGCGAGCCGCTCTCCGAACGGCTGCGGCAGGCGGCCTCGGGTGCGGGGCCCAGCTGCACCGAGGCCGCCTGCGACGAACCCGGCTGCGACGAACCCGGCTGCTGAGGCCGGGACGCGGCGCCGGTACTAGAGCCGGGCAGTGGCGTACGCGGCGAGCGCGTCGCGGAGGTAGTCCGCGAACCCGGGGTGGATCGCGTCGTACTGGGTGCGGAAGCGGTCGTCCTCCGCGTAGGTCCGGCCGAGGCCGGTGTAGGACTCGGCGTCGGGCGTCCAGTGGTTCAGGATCCACCGGTAGTGCCCATCGACCGCGTCGAGCACCCGCTCGTCGTCGACCGGAACCCCTGCCTTAGCCAGGTCGGCGAGCTGCTCCGTCGCCGCGGCGCCCTGCGCGTTGACCTCAGCCCACTTCTCCTTGGACCACTTCTTGCTGCGCGCGTGGGACTCCGTCACGCTCTCGCCCCAGCGCTCGGCGGCCTCCTTCGTCAGCCGTTCGGCCTTTTCGGAGCCGGGCGCGAAGCCCTCGAACATCCGTTCCACGGACATCGTGTTCCCTCCTTCCAGTTCATCGATGGTTCTGGCGACGGTGGCGGCGAGCCGGTCCAGCCGATCGCGCTCCTCGAGCAGCCACTTCCGGTGCAGCCGCAGCGCCTCGGCACGGGGTACCGACCCGGACAGGACCGACGCGATCGTGTCCAGGCCGAGCCCGAGTTCGCGCAGCACCAGGATCTGCTGCAGCCGCACCAGCTGTGCCCGCTGGTAGAAGCGCCTCCCGCTGTCATCGGTGTGGGCCGGTGGCAGCAGGCCGATGTCGTCGTAGTGCCGCAGGGTTCGCGACGTCACCTTCGACAGCCGCGCGACCCGCGCGATCGACAGTGCCTTGTCCGCCATCTCGCCTCCCCGTCGCATGAAGACCACGCTAAACGTTGACGTGACGTCAACTTCAAGCGCTTTTGGGGGTCGCGGGCGATCGAACTGATGTTCTACGCTGTCCGCCGTGGATCAGATCTCGTTCTTCTCCGCCGAGGCGAGCGGGCCCCGGCTCGCCGACCTCGCCGGGGTGCTGTGCGGGCGAGGACAGATCGCGAGCTTCGGGCGCACGGCGGCGCGCCTGTCCGTCACCCTCGAGGAGGCGTGGCGGGCGCGGGCGCTGGCCACGGAGTTCGCCCGGCGCGGGGTCCACGCCGAACTCGCCCGCGCGGAGGACGGGCGGCCGCTCGTGCGCACCGCCTTCCGGGCCGACCTGATCCGGCTCGCGAATGCCTGGCAGGCGGGTGCGGAAAAAGAGTTGCCAACAGGCTTTCGGTTGACCGGGGGTGCGCTGCGCCTGTGGGCGCTCGCCGCCGGGGTGCCCGCCGAGCGGTACTACCTGCTGACCGTCGACGAGGACGCGCCCGGCACGCACGCCCCACTCGCCGGCGCGCTGCACCAACTCGGGTTGCCCGCACAGCTCATCGGGCCGCGGGGCGGCGGTCCGGCTGTCCGGGTGACCGGTCGCCGCAGGCTGGCCACGCTGGCGGAGCTGATCGGCACGCCGCCGCCGGCCGCCGCGGCGGTGTGGCCGCTCAGGCCGGAATCGGGATCGGCAGCGTGACGCCGTGGGGCTTGGGCAGCATGCAGCCCGGCTGGTCGAGGTCGGGCTCGCCGCCGCTCGTCAGGCACCCGGGGAGGCGATACGTCTGCTGTCCGTAGGAGCGGCCTGGCAGCACGGTGATGGCGCCGTTCTCGTCGACCTCGCACGGATTGTCGAGAGTGCAGGAGTGCCCGTCGTCGTTGCCGGTGTTGTTGACGCCAACCACCTGGCCGGTGGTGGCGTCGACGATCGGCGAACCGGAGGTGCCGTGGATCGTGTCACACTCGGGGGTGTAGCGAATGGCGTCCTTCCAGGTCCAGTCCGCCTCACGCAGCGAGTACACGACACGCTCGATCCGGCAGCTCCAGGTGCGCGTGAAGTAGCCGGACACGACGTTGACGGGCGTGCCGACGTCGGCGGGCGACGCCGCGAGCGTGAGCGGTGTGCCGCCCGTCCGGCGCTCGATCTGCGCGTAGCTGGAGTCGAGCTGGTACAGCGTGACGTCGGTGTCGGTCATCGTGCCGTACACGATCTTGGTCGCGTACAGCGTGCCGAGGTTCCTGCCGTCCGGGCCGAGCAGCGTCATCGAGCGGTGCGACGGCCGGTCGAGGACCACCTCGCCGGGGCCGGGCATGCCCTCGGACTCGCAGTGGCCGTTGGTGAGCACGAGGCCGCGATCGGTGCCGGACGAGCCCGGCAGCCGCACGAGCGACCCGGAACAGTTGTCGAGCCGGACGATCCCGGTGTAGCCGGGCTGAGGGTCGGCGGCGGCGGGCACGACGGCGAGGGCGGCGAGGGCGGTGACCAGCACAATGAGCAGGCGGCGAAACATGGCCCCGGAGCGTAGCGGAACGACTACGAAGCGACCCCGGGCGGCGCGTGGTGGGCGTCACATGCTAGGTGTGGAAAAGGTAACGCCATCCAGGTCGGCGCGATTGGTGAAGAGCACCGGCGACGGCGTGTTGCGGAACCTGGGCGGACATGACAGGCCCCCAGCGTGCACACTGGCTGGTTGAACAGGCGTCGCCGGGCAAGGCGACGAGGGATGGCAGGAGAGCGGACAGCGTGGCTGGAGCACGAACGAAGAAGACCGAGACCTCGGCGAACGGTGCCGGGCATCGGCGGCTCGTGATCGTCGAGTCGCCGACCAAAGCTCGCAAGATCGCTCCGTACCTCGGCCGCGGCTACGTCGTGGAGTCCTCGGTCGGCCACATCCGGGACCTGCCGCGCGGCGCCGCCGATGTCCCCGCCAAGTACAAGGGCGAGGCGTGGGCCCGGCTCGGCGTGGACGTCGACCACGACTTCGAGCCGCTCTACGTGGTCAGCCCGGACAAGAAGGCGAAGGTCACCGAGCTCAAGGGCCTGCTCAAGGACGCCGACGAGCTCTACCTCGCCACCGACCCCGACCGCGAGGGCGAGGCCATCGCGTGGCACCTGCTGGAGACGCTCAAGCCCAAGGTGCCGGTGCGCCGCATGGTGTTCCACGAGGTCACCGAGCAGGCCATCCGTGCCGCGGCGGAGGACACCCGCGACCTGGACAACGACCTGGTCGACGCGCAGGAAACGCGTCGCATCCTGGACCGGCTCTACGGCTACGAGGTCTCGCCCGTGCTGTGGAAGAAGGTCATGCCGAAGCTGTCGGCGGGCCGCGTGCAGTCGGTGGCTACGCGCATCATCGTGGAGCGTGAGCGTGAGCGGATGCGCTTCACGTCGGCGTCCTACTGGGACATCGCCGCCACGATGGACGCGGGCGCCGACGCCACGCCGAGGGCATTCCCGGCGCGGCTGATCGCGGTCGACGGGGCCCGGCTTGCCACGGGCAGGGACTTCGCGTCCGACGGGCAGCTGAAGGCGTCGGCGAAGGACGTCCGCGTCCTCGACGAGGCCGGCGCCACCCGCCTGGCCGGTGCGCTGCGCGGCCGGGACTTCAAGGTCGCCAGCGTCGAGGAGAAGCCGTACACCCGGCGTCCGTACGCGCCGTTCATGACCTCCACGCTGCAGCAGGAGGCCGGCCGCAAGCTGCGGTTCTCGTCCGAGCGGACGATGCGCATCGCGCAGCGCCTGTACGAGAACGGCTACATCACCTACATGCGTACCGACTCCACGACATTGTCGGAGACAGCGCTGACCGCGGCCCGCAACCAGGCGACCGACCTCTACGGCTCGGAGTTCGTCCCGCCGAGCCCGCGCCAGTACACGCGCAAGGTCAAGAACTCGCAGGAGGCGCACGAGGCGATTCGCCCCGCCGGTGAGGTGTTCCGCACCCCCGGCCAGGTCGCGGGCGAGCTGCAGGCCGACGAGTTCCGGCTCTACGAGATGATCTGGCAGCGCACGATCGCGTCGCAGATGGCGGACGCGCGCGGCACCACGATGTCGGTGCGCATTGTCGGCACCGCCGAGAGCGGCGAGGAGTGCACGTTCTCCGCGTCGGGCCGCACGATCACCTTCGCCGGGTTCCTCAAGGCCTACGTCGAGGCCGTCGACACCGAGGCGGGTGGCGAGGCGGACGACAAGCAGAGCCGGCTGCCGCAGCTGGTCAAGGACCAGGCGCTGACCGCCGAGGAGCTGAACCCGGACGGGCACACCACCACCCCGCCGCCGCGGTACAGCGAGCCGAGCTTGGTCAGCAAGCTCGAGGAGCTGGGCATCGGCCGCCCGTCGACGTACGCGTCGATCATCAACACCATCCAGGACCGCGGCTACGTGTGGAAGAAGGGCTCCGCGCTGGTGCCCTCGTGGGTCGCGTTCGCCGTGGTCGGCCTGCTCGAGCGGCACTTCGAGCGGCTCGTGGACTACGACTTCACCGCCGCGATGGAGGACGAGCTCGACCGCATCGCGTCCGGCAACGAGCAGCGCACGCGCTGGCTGTCGCGGTTCTACTTCGGCGGCGAGCAGGGCGTCGACGGGTCGATCGGGCGCCTTGGCGGGCTGAAGAAGCTGGTCGGCACCGGCGTCGAGGACATCGACGCGCGGGAGATCAACTCCATCCCGTTGTTCACCGACGAGGCGGGGCGCACGGTTTACGTGCGCGTCGGCCGCTACGGGCCGTACCTGGAGCGCGAGGTCGACGGCGCGTCGCAGCGTGCGAACCTGCCCGAGGACCTGCCGCCGGACGAGCTGACCGCGGAGATCGCGGAGAAGCTGTTCGCGACGCCGCAGGAGGGCCGCGGGCTCGGCACCGACCCGGTGAGCGGGCACGAGATCGTCGCGAAGGAGGGCAGGTTCGGGCCGTACGTCACCGAGGTGCTGCCGGAGCCGGAGGAACCCGCCGAGGGCGCGAAGAAGACCACCAAGGCGAAGAAGCCGAAGCCGCGCACGGCCTCGCTGTTCAAGTCGATGGACATCGAGACGGTGACGCTCGACGACGCGCTCAAGCTGCTGTCGCTGCCGCGGGTGGTGGGCAAGGACCCGGAGTCGGGCGACGAGATCACCGCGCAGAACGGCCGGTACGGGCCGTACCTGAAGAAGGGCACGGACTCGCGCTCGCTGGAGAACGAGGAGCAGCTGTTCGCCATCACGCTCGAGGAGGCGCTCAAGATCTACGCCGAGCCGAAGCGCCGTGGCAGGCAGGGCGCCGCGAAGCCGCCGCTCAAGGAGCTGGGCGACGACCCCGTGTCGGGCAAGCCGATGATCGTGAAGGACGGCCGGTTCGGCCCGTACGTGACCGATGGCGAGTTCAACGCGACGCTGCGTAAGGCCGACAGCATCGAGGAACTGACCGCGGAGCGGGCGGCCGAACTGCTGGCCGAGAAGCGCGCGAAGGGCCCGGCGCCGAAGCGGAAGGCACCCGCCAGGAAGAAGGCGACCGCGAAGAAGTAGTTACCCGGATGGGCGGATGCCATCGGCAAAATGCGCACTACCCTGGTTGGGAAGGCCCTCGAGTAGCGCAGGAGTGGTATGAGCCCCGCGAAGGACAACGACTACTTCGGCGACGGCACGCAAGCCGCCTCGTTCGATGACCCGCTGTCCAGCCCGGCCCGTGGTGCCGAGGACGACGAGTTCACGCTGACCAGAGTCGCGTCCCCGGTGCGGCCCGACTCCACGCGTGTGCAGGCGCTGGTGGACGCGGAGCTGGGCAAGGACCGGCCGCCGGAGTTCTCCGACGTCATCGAGGTCGAGCCGCCGGACACCACACCGCCAGGGAGCCCGGCGCAGGCCATCCCGCCCGCCCCGCCGCTCGGGATCCTGCCGCGGCAGCGCTCCCGGCCCGGTCTGCGTTCGGTGTCCGGCTTACGCGGTATGAAGCGACCTCAGCTGCGGATGCCGCGGCTCGGTTCGGCCCAGCCCGGCACGATCCGGCGTACCAGGCCCTCGGCCGGGTCCACCGGTGTGATCGTGGCCGTGCTGCTGGTGATCGTGTTCGCCATCGTCGCGATCGAGTTCTTGGCGAGCCTCATCAGCAGCATCTCGGGCCTGTTCAACTAGGCCCTATGGCACCGTGACCCACCAGACAGAGCTACCCTGACGACACCGGACCGGTGGTCCAGGGTGGAGACCACCGGTGCCACGGGGTAACGAGTGGGGTGGGTCGGATCAGCGACGTCGTGCAGGCGCAAGCCGATGCGGAGACGGTGGCAGCTCGTGACGGCTCCACGATCTTCCGCGCGCGTCGGGTGCTGGCCATCCGGCCGTTTCGCAGGCTCTGGTTCGTCACCTATCTGTGCAGCGTTGCCGACTGGCTGTCGATTCTCGGCGTCACCAGCCTCGCGACGAAGCTGACACAGAACTACACGGCGCAGAACTTCGCGTTCACCGGCGTGCTGATGGCCAACCTGCTGCCCGGGCTGATCTTCGCGCCGCTGGGCGGCCTGCTCGCCGACCGGTTCGACCGGCGCAAGATCATGTTCGTCGCGGACCTGCTGCGCTGCGGGTTCATCATGTCGATCGCGTTCGTCGGCACGACGTGGTGGCTCTACGTCGCGAGCTTCCTGGCCAGCTCGAGCGCGATGATGTGGATCCCGTCGAAGGACGCGGCCGTGCCGAACCTGCTGCGCCGCCCCGACCAGGTCGAGACGGCGAACCAGCTCGGCATGGTGATGACCTACGGGCTCGCGGTGCTGTCGGCGGGCGGGGTCTACACGATCATCACTGGTATCGCCCCGACGCTGCACCTGCCGCCGAACCTGTTCGGCCAGCTCGGCTTCGCCAAGATCATCGTGGTGCTGATCGGGCTGCTGTACCTGACCAGCGCGATCACGATCCTGACCCGCATCCCCGAGCTGTCCCGCCGCATCAGCGGCGCGGCGGTGGCGGTCAGGGAAGAGAAGGACAAGGGCGCCGGCGAGGACTCGCCGAGCCTGCTGAGCCTGTTCCGCGACGGCGCGAAGTTCATTCGCAGCACCCCGCTCATCCGCGGCCTGCTGATCGGCGCGGCGGGTGCGTTCGCGGCCGGCGGTGCGGTGGTCGGCTCGGCCAAGCCGTACTCCTCCAGCCTGCTCGCGGGCGACGCGGCGTGGGGTCTGCTGATCGTCGCCGTGTTCGTCGGGCTCGCGACCGGCATGGGCGGCGCGCCGAAACTGGCGCGGCGATTGCCGCACGACCGGTTGTTCGGCATCTCCATCGTGGTCGCGGGGCTTGCCCTGATCCTGGTCGCGGTGTCGCCGCACCTTGCCGTGTCGCTGATCGCGGTGGCCATCGTCGGCGCCTGTGCGGGTGCGGCGTTCCTGACCGGCGTGACCATCATCGGCTCGCAGGTGGACGACTCGATCCGCGGTCGTATCAACGCGATCTACCAGTCGATGATGAAGCTCATCGTGTTCGGGTCGACCGGGGTCGTGCCGCTGCTCATCGGCCTGACCAAGCCGCGCACGGTCACCGTGTGGGGCAACCCGATCATCATCGACGGCACCCGCCCGGTGATGCTCGGCGGCGGCATCCTGGCGGCGGTCGTCGGCGTGGTCGCCTACCGGCAGATGGACTCGCGCCGGGCCGAGACGATCATGGCGGACCTGCGCAACGTGATCCGCCGCCGCCCGCGCCGGGTGAACGGCCTGCTGATCGCGCTCGAGGGCACCACGGCCGCCGACACCGCGCACCAGGCGGCGCGCCTGGTGGACTGGCTGCGCGCGGCCGGTCCGCGGGCAGTCGTGCTCGCCGCGGACCCGGCGCTGGACAACGAACGGCTCGCGCAACTGGTCAGCGGCGCGTCGCTGTCGGGGGCCCGCGCGCAGGCGCTGGCCGCGGCGGCGGTGCGCGCCGACATCGTGGAACGCGACGTGCAGCCCGCGCTCGACTCGGGGTCGATCGTGGTGATGGAGCGGTTCGTCGACTCGCCGCTCGCACACTTGTCGGCGGTCGCCGGGCTGGACGCCAAGGAACTCGAGGGGCTCGCGGACTGGGCGACGGGACGGCTGCGGCCCGACGTGACGGTCCTGCTCGACGCCAAGCCGGTCGGTTCCTCGCCCTGTCCGATCTCGATCGAGGACCAGTTCAAGGTGCAGAACCTGCTGAGCGAGATGGCCGCAGCCGACCCCGACCACTACGTGGTGGTCGACGGCGAGGGCACGGCGGACGAGGTCGCCGAGCGCGTGCAGACCGCCGTTCGCGCGGTGCTGGTCGGCAGGCGCTCCGGTCTCGCGCCGATCGAGGTCGTGGCCTGATGGGGTCCGTCTGGTCGCAGCTGGTGGGCCAGGAACCGGCTGTCGAAGTGCTGTCGTCCGCCGCGGCCGCGGCGGCGAAGATCGTCGCCGGCGAACCGGTGCCTGCCGGCGCGATGACGCACGCGTGGCTGTTCACCGGGCCGCCGGGGTCCGGCCGGTCGGTAGCGGCTCGCACGTTCGCCGCCGCGTTGGAGTGCGCCACCGGCGTCGGCTGCGGCGAGTGCACCGGGTGTCGCACCACGTTGCACGGCACCCACGCCGATGTGCGGCTCGTCGTCCCGGAAGGACTGTCCATCTCGGTCGCGGAGATGCGTGCCCTCGTGCAGGCCGCCGCCCGCCGCCCGAGCACCGGCCAGTGGCAGGTCGTCATCATCGAGGACGCCGACCGGCTGACCGAGGGCGCGTCCAACGCGCTGCTCAAGGCGATCGAGGAACCGCCGCAACGCACGGTTTTCCTGCTGTGCGCGCCGTCGGACCACCCCGAGGACGTGTCGGTCACCATCCGGTCGCGCTGCCGCCCGGTCAACCTCCGCACGCCCGGCGCCGAGTCCATCGCGACGGTGCTGGTCGAACGCGACGGCGTGGAGCCCGAACTCGCGCGGTGGGCGGCGTCGGTGTGCGGCGGGCACGTCGGCCGCGCGCGCCGGCTCGCGACCGACGACAACACCCGCAAGCGGCGCGCGACCGTGCTGCGCATTCCGCTAGGCCTGCGTCGCCCCGCGGACGTTTTCGCGTGTGCCGACGAACTGATCGCGGCCGCCGAGGGCGACGCGAGCGAGGAGAGCAACGCCCGCGACGAGAACGAGAAGGCCGAGTTGCGCAACGCGATGGGCGGCGACGCGACCGGCAAGGGTGTCGCCGGTGCCAAACGTGCCGCGGAGGCCGCGGTGAAGGCGCTGGAGAAACGCCA
The DNA here is from genome assembly GCA_035547575.1 of Amycolatopsis sp. GTDB lineage: Bacteria > Actinomycetota > Actinomycetes > Mycobacteriales > Pseudonocardiaceae > Amycolatopsis_E. The sequence goes on from DASZUO010000181.1 coordinate 9,131, forward strand.
GAAGTCGCGCGCCACCCGTACCCAGCGCGACACGCTCGACCTGGCGCTGGTCGACCTCGCCGGGTTCTACCGCGACGTGCTGGTCGCCGGCAGCGGCGCGCAGGCCGTGCTCATCCATCCCGACCATGCTTCGGACGTGCGGGAGGCGGCGGGCGCCTGGACCCCGGAGTCCACGCTGCGCCGCCTCGAGGCCGTCCTCGCCTGCCGGGAGGCGATCCAGCTGAACGTCAAGCCGCGCATCGCCGTGGAGGCGATGGTCACGGCGTTGCGCCAGGGCTGACCCCTACGACCGCGGGCGCGGTGAGGGCTTCACGGTCGCGCGGCGGCGGCGGTTCGGCAGCGCCGCGACCAGGACCACACCCAGCAGCAGCATCGCCGTACCGGTCCAGAACAGCGGCACCGCGGAGTACGCGCCCGACGTGTACGCCAGTTGCTTCGGCACGCCGGGGTTCTTGACAGGCACCACCGGCGCCTGAGTCGTGCCGCACACGACACCGCCGGCCGGCGCGTAGGCGCGGCCGATCTGCTCGCCGAGCGACAACTGCGCCAGCGACGACGGCAGGTTCGTGGCCGTGCCGGCGGGCAGGGCGTTCTTCAGGGCCTCGGTGGGCAGCACCTGCAGGTCGAACAAGCGCGCCGACGCGCCGAGCTGGAAGCCGTTGAACGGCGTGGTCAGCTGCTGGCCGTTCTGGTTGAGCTCCGCGATGGACAGCCGCAGCACGCCGAGATCGAGGACCTTGCCCGTAGTCTGCGTGACCCGCTGCAGGCCGTCGTTGACGGTGGCGACAAGGCCGCCGACCACCGGCAGGCTCTGCAACTGGCCGAACTGGTCGGACAGGCCCGACAGCGGCAGGCCCACCGGGATGTCCGCGGTCGGGTGTGTCGCGTCGAGCGTGTAGAGCACCTTGCCGCCTTGCTCGATCGTGAGGACCGGGGCGGTGTACTCGACCTTCGAGGTCGCCTTGTCGCCTGTGGAGGTCACCTTGAGGGTCGGCTGGCTGGCGACCTTGAGGTCCAGCTGCATCGGGGTGCCCTTGAGGATCTGGACGTCCGCCGCCTGCAGCGTGGACACCGACTGGACGGCCTTGTTCGCCGAGCCAGGCATGTCCACCAGCTGCATCACCGAGTGCGACGAGAGCGTGTCGGGCAGGCTCAGCAGCGAGCCGGTGCCGTCGGCCTTGGTCTGGCCGCCGCCGGTGAGCAGGCCGCCGAGCGCCTGCAAGCCCTGCTGCGGGTCGAAGCCCTTCGCGAGAGCTGTGCCCTGCGGCAGGGTGAGGCCGGTCAGCGGCAGGTTCGGCAGCGACGGGATGACGTTGAGCAGCGACAGGCCCGCGATCGAGGTGCTCGCGTCGGCGATGGTGCCGACGCACGGGCCGAGCGTGGGGCTCCAGCGGGCGTGCACCTGCCCGTTGAGGAGGCCGACGTTGAGCAGCGGGTTCTGCGGGGCGTTGAAGCCGCCGGAGAGGCCCTGGGGGTTGTCCGGCAGTGCGGTCTGGACCAGGCTGCCCGGCGCCTGCGGCGCATTGCCGGCGACGGCGAGCCCGAGCGGCGAGGACTGGGCGATCGCGCGCTCGTAGCTGAGAAACGACTCGGAGTTGGCCTGGGCGCTGGACAGGCCCATGCCGGCTTCGAGCGCGGACTGCTTGGGGAGTTGCTGGTCGTAGCCGGGGAGGATGGTGCTGGTGTCGACCGCGTTGGGCAGCAGGCGCAGCACCCCGAGCGCGGCGGCCGCGTCGCCGACGGCGTGCCCGAGCGGCTGTGGTCCGTTGGGCGCCGACATCGGTGGCTGGCCGGGGTTGACCGGCTGCGGGACGGGTGTGGTGGGGATCGTCGTGTCGGCCGTCGCGGGCGTGCCGGACAGCACGACGAGGGCGGCGGTCACCGGCAGTGCCAGTGCGCGGTGCAGGCGTCGGCGCATGCGGAAAGTCCTCCACGAACAACCAGGGCCGGATGGCGACCGGCGTCACGGAGCCTAACGAGGAAGGGGGTCAGGAGTGACGATCGACATACCGCTACACTTGCTCGTGTTGCCGCGTTAGCTCAGTCGGCCAGAGCGGCTCACTCGTAATGAGCAGGTCGGGGGTTCGATTCCCCCACGCGGCTCCACCTCTGACCAGGCCCTTTCCGGACGACCGGGAAGGGCCTGGCTCGTTTCTGGCCCTGTACATGTCTCGAAACCGACTAGTTGTGTCGATAGCCGCGTGGTGCCCGTCGCGCCAATATAGTGGTCTGTTTACCGCTCCAGCGTCCGTTGTTGGGCAGTACCACCCGTGTGGCGTACCAAAAGTCGCGTGATGCACGTGGCTTTCCTTGTTGGCGCTGCGCGTTATATAGTGCCCTTATTAGAGTGACGATCTTTGTGAGGGTCGATTGTGAGTGCCAGTTTCACCGAGGACCAGGAGGATCTCCGCGGGCTCGTGCGGCGCTTCTGCGCGGAGCGGTCGCCGAGTGGTGAGGTGCGCCGGGTGATGGAATCGCCCGAGAGCTGGGATCCGAAGCTGTGGTCGCAGCTGACCGAGCTGGGCCTGCCTGGCATCGCGATCCCCGAGGAATACGGCGGCGCGGGGGCCGGCGCGGTGGAGCTGATGATCGTGGTCGAGGAGCTCGGCCGGGCGCTGCTCATCTCGCCGTACCTCAGCAGCGTGGCGTTCGCGGGGCAGGCCCTCAGCTCGAGCGGGGACGAGGCCGCGAAACAGCGCTGGCTGCCGGGGATCGCCGACGGTTCCGTCGTGGCGACGCTGGCAGTCGCCGAGGAGACCGGGTCCTGGGAGCTCGACGACGCGGCCACCACCGCGAGCCGGTCCGGCGACGGCTGGACGCTGAACGGGACGAAGAGCTTCGTGACCGACGGAGACACCGCGGACCTGCTGCTGGTCGTCGCCCGCGCGGATGACGAGCTGGGCTTGTTCGCGGTCGAGCGCGCCGTGTCCGGGCTGCGCACCGAGAAGTTGTCCATGGTGGATCTGACCCGGGACATGGCGCGGGTCCGGTTGGACGACGCGCCGGCGACCAAGGTCGAGCAGGCGGATTTGGCGACCACCAGGGATCTGGTGCTGACCGCGCTGGCCGCGGAACAGATCGGCGGGGCCGGCCGGTGCCTGGAGATGGCCGTGGAGTACGCGAAGGTCCGCGAGCAGTTCGGCCGCCCCATCGGGTCGTTCCAGGCGATCAAGCACAAGTGCGCGGACCTGCTGGTGGAAGTCGAGTCCGGCCGGTCGGCCTCCTACTACGCCAGCGGCGTGGCCGGTCAGCCGGGTGTGGAGGCCGCGGTTGCGGCGGCGCTGGCGAAGGCGTACTGCGCCGACGTGTACACGCATGCCGCGAAGGAGAACATCCAGATCCACGGCGGCATCGGCTTCACCTGGGAACACGACGCCCACCTGTACCTGAAGCGGGCGAAGTCCGACGAGGTCCTGTTCGGCTCGCCCGCCCAGCACCGTTCGCGCCTGGCGGCGCTGACCGGGATCCGGGAGGCACGATGACTCAGGAGACCGACGCGGAGTTCCGGAGCCGGTTGCGGGAGTTCTTCACCCGGCACCACCCCGGCCGGCGGCCGCGTGACAAGCGGGAACGGCTGGCCTGGCAACGGGCGTGGAACGCGAAGCTGTTCGACGCGGGCCTGGCCGGACCGAGCTGGCCCGTCGAGTACGGCGGCATGGACCTGTCCTTCGAACGCCAGGTGATCTACCAGGAGGAGTTCGCCCGTGCGCGCGTGCCGGGGCCACCGGCCACTGGCGTCGGCATCGCCGGCCCGACGATCGTCACCTACGGCACCGAGGAGCAGAAGAAGCGCTGGCTGCCGGCGATGCTGCGGGCCGACAAGGTGTGGGCGCAGGCGTTCTCCGAACCGGGCGCCGGCTCCGACCTGCAGGCCCTGCGGACCACGGCCCGCCGCGACGGCGAGGAGTACGTGGTCAACGGCCAGAAGGTGTGGAACAGCCGCGCGGACGAGGCGGACATCCTCTTCACGCTGGTGCGCACCGGCACCCAGGAATCAAGGCAGCACGGGATCAGCTATCTGGTCATCGACGCGCACGCGCCCGGCGTCGAGGTGCGGCCACTGCGTGATCTCACCGGGGGCAGCGACTTCTGCGAGATCTTCTTCGACGACGTCCGCGTCCCCGTCGCCGACCGGATCGGCGAGGAGAACGGCGGCTGGCAGCTGGTGCGCACCAGCCTCGGCCACGAGCGCGCGGCCGGTGCGATGAATCAGGCCGCGATGTACCGCCGGGTGCTGGACGAGCTGATCCGGCTGGCCACGGAACGCGGCGCGACCGCCGACCCGCTGGTGTGCGACCGGCTGGTCGAGTTCGACGTGCGGGTACGGGTGATGCGGTACAACGCGATGCGCATCATCGACAGCATCACCACCGCGGGCGAGCCCGGTCCGGCGTCGTCGATCTCGCGGATCCTGATCTCGCGGTTCGAACAGGACCTGCACGAGTTCGCGGTCGACCTGCTCGGCGCCACCGGGCTGCTCACACGGGAATCCACGGAAGCCGTCCAGAGCGGCCGCTGGCTGTACGGGTTCCTGCGCACCCGCGCCTCCACGATCGGCGCCGGCACGCTGGAGATCCAGCGAAACACGGTGGCGGAGCAGGTGCTCGGACTGCCCTACGATCCGGCCATGCCGGCGCGTTGAGGAGGGATGCGCACATGACGTTGACGGTCTCCGGCGGGCTGGTGACCAGCCCGGCGAACCTGGTCTGGGCGCGGCGCGGGCTCGACCTGCCCGTGATCGTCGAGGACGACGGCCCGACCTGGACGTGGCGCATGCTTGCGAACGCGACGTCCGAGGTCGCAGGGCGGCTCGGCCCACGGACCGGTGAGCGGGTCACCGTCACCGCGCCCAACGGCGGTGCCATCGTCGCCGCCGTTCTCGGCGTGTGGCTGGCCGGCGGGGTCCCCGCCTTGATCTCGCCGAAGCTTCCCGTGCGGGAACGGTCGAAGGTGCTCGCGGCGGTCGGCTCGACCGCCGACATCGTCTACAGCGGACTCGGTCTGGACGGGTCCGTCACCATTTCCGACGACTTCGCCGACGCCCGGCAGGATCCGGCCCGCACGCCGCCGCGGGTCGCGCTCGACGAGCCGGGGATCGTGCTGTGCACGTCCGGCACCACCGGCACGCCGAAGACGATCGTGCACTCCATGCGCGCGGTGTGGGACCAGGTGGTGTCCGTGTCGCGCGACGAGGTCGACCCGGATGCGCCGCCGGAACCCACGCCCGCGCCGCCGGGCCGCGTCCAGGCCGCTCCGATGGCCCATATCGCCGCCGTGTTCGCCATCATGTTCAACCTCTGGCGTGGCCGCGCCATGGTCGTGATGAAGCGGTTCGAGCCGGTGCGCTACGCCGAGCTGGTACGCGAGCACGGCGTTCACACGCTCAGCCTGGTGCCGTCGATGATCCGGATGATGCTCGACTCGCCCGTGGACTCGCTGGCTCCGGCCAGAGTGGTCTCCACGGGCACGGCCGCGCTGCCCGCGGCGTGGCGCGCGGAGTTCGAAGCCCGCTTCGGCATCCCGATCCAGACCACCTACGGCCAGACCGAGGCTGGCACCATCGCCTACGAACCACTGTCCGATGTGGTCGGTGGGGTGCGCCGGCCAGGGACGGCGGGCCGCATCGTGCCGCAGATCGAGGTCGACATCCGCGACGACGAGGGCCGGTCGCAGCCGGGCGGCAGCCGC
>DASZUO010000182.1:0-5957 GCA_035547575.1 Amycolatopsis sp.
CTAGGAGTACGCCCAGTGGCCGAGCCAGGACTCGCGCCAGGCGACGGTCAGTTCGCTGATGCCCTCGACGCCGGAGCGGTCGACCTGGGCCTGCCACACCTCCTCGAGTGACGCGCACAGCTTCGACGCCGGGGGCTCGACGCCGCCCGTCGAGAACTGGCGCAGGATCGACTTCGGCACCGCGAGCTTCGCCTTCCCGCGCACCACGGACTGCTCGGTCGCGCGGCAGATCAGGTACTCGACGGTCACCAAATCCGCGGCGGGCACCGTGGTCACCGGGTCCGCGACCGGCATCGGCACCGCCGGCGCGACCTGGGCGAGCGCGCGGTACAGGCATTCCAGCGGTGCGGACAGGCCCCCGGCCTGCTTCGCCAGCTCCCACGACACCCACACCGCGAGCGAGTCCGGCCGCATCCCATGCGGGCGGTAGGCGATCGCGGGCCCGGCGAAGGTCTGGTAGTCGCTCGCGGAATCCGGCGCGGAAGTGTTGTGCGGCACCGGATCCGGCCGCAACCCGAGCCGGTTGAACAACTCGCGCAGCAGCTTGCGCGGCCGGGCCTGCGCCGAGCGCTCGCCGAGGAGCTTCTCCAGGATCCGGTTCAGCCGGTCGGCGGACACCCCCTGGATCGCCAACTGCAGGTGTACCAGCGCCAGGTCCGACAGCGTCGTTCCCGCGCACCCGACCACGCCGACCTGCGGATACCGTTGCAGGAAGGACAGGATCGCGTGGGTCGACCCGATGCGCGCGGGACCCACGCAGGTGACCGGCAGGCACACGCCTATGCGCTGGCGGGACCGGATGTCGCCGTTGTAGAGCGCGGAGAACTCACCGTCGGCGTGGCACACCTCGAACCAGTTGCCCGGCCGGTGCCCTGGCCGGGTGTCGGCGAGCCAGAAGCTGTAGCCGTGCTTCTCACACAACTCGCGGATCCGGTCGGCCAGTTCGAACCGCGTGGCGACCGAGACGTCCCGCAGCGCGACCGAGAACCGGAACGCCAGCGACGACGCCGGGGACGCGATCTCCTTGCGGGTACGAAGATCATGGTTGCGGGTCTTGACGATCGTCGGCAACTGGGCGGGACAGTGCATGGACAGCAGCGGCGCGTCGATCAGCGTGGCCGCGGCCTCGGAGATCTCCTTCGCCAGGTCACGCAACGCCAGCCCGTGCCATTCGCACACCTCACGCGCGGGCGCGTCGATCGCGATCAGGCCGTCGAAGGTCTGCGCGGACTCGTAGATGAACGTCGGGTTGGGCCATGCCGTCTGGTGGAACACCCAGCCGTCGCCGGTGATCTCCGGGCGTTCCGCCGACTGCGGCCCGTCGACCCGCTCGACCGACTCGGTGCCGTGCACCGCTTTGCGGGTGCGGGTGCCGATGACGACACCGGCGCCGTTCGTGGCCGAGCACAGCGTCTCCAGGAACACCGCGCTGTCCGCACACAGGTCGCGCAGATACCCCTGGCGCGCCCGCACATGGTGCACCTCGAAGTCCACTTTGGTCAGTGGCTGCCGCGCGATCTCGAAGCCCGCTCTCGCCAGGTCGGCCACGTTCCGGACGGAGATGCGTCCCGCCATGATCACCAGCCTCCGGAGGAATCGAAACGCACGTTGGCCTCCATCGGTTTCCGGGGCTCCCTGGCATCCGCCCATCGTGGCACGCCGATCCGCGCCAGCGGTACCGCCGACTCGCGGTAGGACAGCTGGCCGAACAACACCAGCGCCGCCAGCACCGGCACGCCGACGGCGGCGGTGAGCGCGATCTGCACGACCGTGCCGGGAGCCTTCGTGGCGACCGTCGCCGCGAATGCCGCGGCCGCCACGATGCTCAGCTGGCCGAGCGCCTGCGGCAGCGCGCCGAGATACCCGACCACCGTCCGTCTCGGTGGCAGCGCCAGCCGGCTGTACATGAAGCCGGGGACCAGCAACAACATCGTGATGACCGACTGGCCGTCGCCGATGTGGTCCAGCGCTTCGGTCGCCGCCCGGCCGTACGGCCACGGGCTGCCGACGAGCAGCCAGCCGAGCACGAACGACACCGTCGCGACCGCCAGTGCGTAGAGCATCACGTTGCGCGGCCCCGATTTCGTCGAGTCCCGCAGCACCAGGCCCGCCCGCACCCGGATGTGGTCACCGCGCTGGTCCCCGACGCCGGAGCGCCGCCAGAACGCGCGTGCCTCGTCGTCGCTGAGGCTGGTGACCAGCACGAGGTCGTGGCCGAACTCGCGCTCGCTCAGCTCCTGTGCGGCGTCTCGCAGGTTCTGCGGCGAGAACTCCGGGTGCCTGCGCAGCGAGTTGTCCAGTTCGTTGGCATCCGTGCGCACCGCGTCGCCGGTGGTCGCCGCCGCGGCCAGCAGGTGACACGCGGGCATGCCGCGCGCGGGCAGGTCCACCCCGGACTGGCCGGCCTCCCACTTGCGGCGGCGCACCAGGTCCGCGAGCCGCCGCAGCACTGTTTGTGACTGCAACTCGAGGATCTTGTGCGTCGAGCCGTCCGCCTCGTGCAGCGACGCGGCCTCCTGCCGGTCCGCGAGCGAGCGCAAGTCCTCGACCAGCCCGTCCACCTGTTGCCGGTCGGCGTCGGTGGACAGGAACATCCGCGAGATCTCGGCTTCCGGCGCGGTGCCGGCGACGAGGTGGTACGACTTCAGGGTCGCGGGGATGACGGTCTCGTAGCCGACGACGTACCCGCGGCGGCTCGCCCGCAGCCGGCGCAGCTGCTCCCGCGCCGGGGACGGGCGCGCCTCCACGTGCAGCGGGGTCTCGTAGCTGAGCCGGTGCTCGTCGATCGCGTCGTCCAGCCCCACCACCAGCATGTAGTCGCGCACCGCGACGTTGAGCAGGTACGCGTACTCGGCGAGCAGACCCGAGTAGCCGTCCAGAATGTCGAGCGCCATCTCCCGACACTGCCTGCCATAACCGGGAAACGTGCCCTCGGCGGAGGGGAGTGTGAACTCCTCCTCGGGGTGGCTGCGCTCGGTCAGCAACGTGAGCAGCGCCTGCTGCACCAGCCAGCGCGGCTCGTGCACCTGGTAGAGGAACATGTTCAGCTCGTGCTTTGCGGCCTGCGCGTGCTCGTCACTGGCGAGGATGCCGCGCAGCAGGCGGTACAGACCGGACGCGACCAGCCGGGACGCCTCGTGCTGGGTGAGCCGGGGCAGCTTCAGACCGGCGCTGTCGAACACGTCGACCGGCGACATCTCGCGCCGCGGCAGGCGCGCGAGCGGCACCCACAGTTGCTGCACCGGTCTCGAGCCGGTGCGATCGCCGTGTTCGCGGCCGATCAGGTCCTGCAACTCGGCGGCGGCCTGCCGCTGGCCCTCGTCGAGGAGCTTGAGGCTGAGGTCGACCTCGGTGGTGCGGCGCGCCGTGCCGTGCTCGACGACGGTGAGCCGTTCGGTCAGCCGCCGCACGTGGTTGAGCCGCAGCGACGTGTCCAGCAACCCGAGCCCGACGGCCGCCCCCTGCCGCGACAGGCGTGGCGGGGCACCGGGAATCGGAATGGTCTCGATCGCGTGCCGGAGGCTGTCCATACCGTCCACAGGGGTGAGACGCGCGCGGCGACCGCCCGGATACACCCTGTCGAGGAAATACAGCGAACGGAGTAACGGCTCAGGAGCTCGCGCCGAAGACGCGGCGGATGACCTTCACCACGATCGCGGACACGATCAGCCAGAACAGCGCGGCGATGCCGTAGTTGACGAGCACGCGCAGCTTGTCGTCGCCGGGCTCGAAGAGGTCCTTGAAGCCGATCGAGAGAGTGTCGGCCCAGCCGCGCACCCACGAGACGATGCCGTTCGACGGGTTCGCCGCACCGATCGTGAAGATGATGTGCAGCACGAGGATCAGCGCGAAGATCAACCCGGCCCAGCGGACGATCCCGGCGACAAGCGCGACGACCTGGTCCTTGACCTTGTGCCAGTCGACGTCGGCTCCCCGCTTGGTACGTTGCTCGGTGGGGGTTTTCTCGGTGCTCTCGGCGTGCTCGCCCATGCCGGAAGTGTGACACGTCCCGGATGCGTTCGCTACCAGTCAGTAGCCAACAGGGCCCGTTTCAATATCAACACGTGTCGGGCTAGAGTGGTCCCGTGGCACGCGCACTCCTGCTTCGCTGCCGCGACGGGGCCTGATCGGACCGGCCCCCCGTCGCGGGGCTTTGTGATGCCGCCGGTCGACCACCCCGACATCCGGCAGGAGCTTTTTTCAGCATGACCCACTCGCAACCCGGCAACACGAGCCGCATCAACACGCCGTCCCGCCCCGGCCCGGCGGATCAGGCGCCCTGGAACCCGCAGCGTGGCAGTTCGATGCCCTTTCACCGGTATCAGCCGTGGTACCGGCTGGTGGAGGACGTCCGGCTGCCCGATCGCACATGGCCGGAGAAACGCATCGAGCGCGCGCCGTTGTGGTGCGCCGTGGACCTGCGCGACGGTAACCAGGCGTTGATCGACCCGATGTCCCCTGCCCGCAAGCGCAAGTTCTTCGAACTGCTGGTGCGCATGGGCTACAAGGAGATCGAGGTCGGTTTCCCCGCGGCGTCGCAGACCGATTTCGACTTCGTCCGGGAGATCATCGAGGAGGGCGCCATTCCCGAGGATGTGCGCATCCAGGTGCTGACGCAGTGCCGCCCCGAGCTGATCGAGCGGACGTTCCAGTCGCTGGAAGGCGCGCCGCAGGCGATCGTGCACATCTACAACTCGACCTCGATCCTGCAGCGGCGCGTGGTGTTCCGCGAGGAACGCGAGGGCATCAAGAAGATCGCGCTGCAGGCCGCCGACCTGGTCGTCGAGTACGCCGGCAAGTACTCCGACACCGACTTCCGGTTCCAGTACTCACCCGAGTCCTACACCGGCACCGAACTGTCCTACGCCGCCGAAGTCTGCAACGCGGTCACCGACATCTGGCAGCCCACCACCGAGCGGCCGGTGATCCTCAACCTGCCGGCGACGGTGGAGATGGCGACGCCGAACGTGTACGCCGACTCGATCGAGTGGATGAGCCGCAACCTCGACCGCCGCGACGCGGTGATCCTGTCGCTGCACCCGCACAACGACCGCGGCACCGGCGTCGCCGCCGCCGAACTCGGGTACCAGGCCGGGGCCGACCGGATCGAGGGCTGCCTCTTCGGCAACGGCGAACGTACCGGCAACGTCGACCTGGTCGCGCTGGGCATGAACCTGTTCTCCCAGGGGATCGACCCGCAGATCGACTTCTCCGACATCGACGAGATCAAGCGCACCGTCGAGTACTGCAACCAGCTGCCGGTGCCCGAGCGCCAGCCATGGGGCGGGGACCTGGTCTTCACCGCGTTCTCCGGCTCCCATCAGGACGCGATCAACAAGGGCTTCGACGCGCTGCACAACGCCGCTTCGAAGGCCGGGGTGCCCGTCGACGAGTTCCCGTGGGAGGTCCCGTACCTGCCCATCGACCCGAAGGACGTCGGCCGCACCTACGAGGCCGTGATCCGGGTCAACTCGCAGTCCGGCAAGGGCGGCGTCGCCTACATCATGAAGACCGAGCACCAACTGGACCTGCCGCGGCGGCTGCAGATCGAGTTCTCCCAGGTCATCCAGCGCCACACCGACTCCGAGGGTGGCGAGGTCGACCCCGCCACCATGTGGAACGCGTTCTCGGCCGAATACCTCGAGGCCGAGGCGCCGCTGGCGCTGGTCGGGCAGCACGTCACCGCCAACGGCGAGTACACCCTGCGCGCGGTGGTGCGGGTGGACGGTGAGGAACAGGAGATCACCGGCACCGGCAACGGCCCCATCGCCGCGTTCTTCGACGCCCTGGCAGGCGTCGGGTTCGACCTGCGGCTCATGGACTACAGCGAGCACACGCTCACCCCCGGCGACGACGCCAAGGCCGCCTCCTACATCGAATGCGCCATCGGCGGCAAGGTGTACTGGGGCGTCGGCATCGACCCGTCCATCGTGACAGCCTCGCTTCGGGCGGTCGTG
>DASZUO010000183.1:0-3926 GCA_035547575.1 Amycolatopsis sp.
TGGCCGCAAGCGTGGCGAGCTCGGTGTGGCTGCCCTCGTCGCGCTGTCCGGTCAGCACGTCCTGAAGCGTGTTCTCGAGGATCTCGTGCGCGCGCAACGGCAGGTCGGAGGCCACGACCGCTGCCGGCGCTGGTCCGGAGAACCGCTTCGCGAGCGTCTGCACATCCGTCACGAGCTGTTGCGCGATCGGCAGCAGGGCCGAGGCCGGCTCGCCGTGCCACAGGCCGTACTCCACGCGCAGGAACCCGGTGAACCGGTTGTCGCGAACCCCGCCGGGCAGCCCGGACGTGCCGCCGTCGATCTCGCGGTCGAGATCGCCGAACGTGCCGTACGCCGCTCCCAGCCGCTCGTAGTCGAGGTGCGCAGTGAGCCAGTCGGCCTTCGCGGCGTCGAGGTCGCCCGCCGCGACGTCCCGCTCCAGCAGCTCGGCGTCGGTGACCAGCCGGCCGAGCCGGGCGGACAGCCAGTGGCTGTAGAGCGCGACCGCCGCGTCGATCTCGGTCGAGCTCAGCACGAACACCGGCCGTGCGGCCTTGCCACCGGAGCCGGTAACCGCCACGACGGGTGAGAGCGAGACCGTGCCGCGCAGCGGTGTGCATCGCCAGCGATAACGGCCCGACGGGATGACAACCGGCAGCACCCGCCGTACGCCCGCTGCCAGTGCCGGAAGCTCTGCGTAGATGCCGCCGCTTCGCGCGTCGATCAAGGTGACCGCAAGGGTCGACGTACCGACGTTGTCGAGCAGGTAGCTGCTACGTCCTGCGGGCGCGGCGACCCAGTCCTGCGCGCACGAGCGCGCACTGACGTCGAGCGCCGGACTGCGCGAACCGGTGTCGCTGTGCGAATCGCCGGCGACAGAAAGGACCGCCGCACGAGACGACTCATGCGTCGCCGGTCTCGAGGCGCACGCCGCGGAGAGGACGCCGAGCACGAGCAGCACCGAGACCGAACGACGCATGACTCGGCCATGCTGCCACCGGCGAACATCCCCCTCGCCACTGTTCATTTCTTCGTCATGCGACATTCGCGAACCGGCTGCAACGGCCCGTACAGAGTGGGCGCCATGACTCGACCCAAGTGGAGTGCGTCGCTCGCGCTCATCGCCGTCCCTTGCCTGGCCGCCGCCGGGCTCACCGCAGGAACCGCCTCGGCGGCCTCGACGAGCGCCGTCGCGCGCGCCAGCTCGTCGACGACGACGCCGATCAAGCACGTCGTCGTGATCTTCGACGAGAATGTGTCGTTCGACCACTACTTCGCGACCTATCCCAGGGCGACCAACCCCGCTGGTGAGCCGAAGTTCGTGGCAAAGCCCGGTACGCCGAAGGTGGCCGGGCTCAGCAAGTCCCTGCTCACCAACAACCCGAACTCGTCGAACCCGGCACGCCTCGACCGCAAGGACGCGGTGACGTGCGACCAGAACCACGGCTACACGCCCGAGCAGAAGGCCGCGGACGGCGGCAAAAACGACAAGTTCGTCGAGAACACGAACTCCGGTGACTGCACGTCGACCGACACCGGCGAGTATTACCAGCCCGGTCTGGTCATGGACTACTTCGACGGCAACACGGTGACGGCGCTGTGGAACTACGCCCAGCACTTCGCGATGAGCGACCACAGCTTCGACACGACGTACGGACCGTCGACGCCGGGTGCGCTGAACCTGGTGTCCGGCCAGACCCACGGCGTGACCTCGATCGACCCGAAGACCGGGACACCTACCGCGAAGCCGGACTCCTACACGGTCGCCGACCCCGACGCCTCAGGCGTCGGCACGGTGATCAATGACCCGGACCCGGCGTACGACGACTGCTCCAACCCGGCGTATGCGCAGGCCTCGATGTCGGGCAAGAACATCGGCAACCTGCTCAACGCGAAGCACGTCACCTGGGGCTGGTTCCAGGGCGGGTTCGCACCGTCGAAACGCAACGGCCAGACCGCGGTCTGCGGCTCGGCGCACGCAGCCATCAATGGCGCGAGCACCGCTGACTACATCGCGCACCATGACCCGTTCCAGTACTACAAGTCCACGTCCAATCCGCACCACCTCGCGCCGAGCAAGATCTCGATGATCGGCCGGACCGACCGGGCGAACCACCAGTACGACCTGTCGTACTTCTCGAAGGCGATCCACGCGGGCGTCCTGCCGGCAGTGAGCTTCCTCAAGGCGCGCGGATTCCAGGACGGTCACGCGGGCTACTCGGACCCGATCGACGAGCAGCACTTCCTGGTGAGCACCATCAACCAGATCGAGCGGAGCAAGTACTGGGCGAGCACTGCGGTGATCATCAGCTACGACGACTCCGACGGCTGGTACGACCATCTCGCGTCGCCGATCGTGAACCACTCGGACACCTCTAACGACGCGGTGTCTGGCACCAGCGAGTGCGGCACGGCCGGCAGCCGCGAGCTCGGCGGGTTCAAGGACCGGTGCGGCTACGGCCCGCGGCTTCCGCTGCTGGTCATCTCGCCGTACTCGAAGGTCAACTACGTCGCGCACACCGTGACCGACCAGAGCTCGATCCTGCGGTTCATCGAGGACAACTGGAAGACCGGCCGGATCGGCGGTGGGTCGTTCGACTCGATCGCGGGGAGCCTCGACAACATGTTCGACTTCAAGGCTCCCCACGATGCGAAGCTGATCCTCAACCAGAACGGCGAGCTCTAGTACGGGTGGCACATGCGTATTGCCATGGCAGTACGCATGTGCCATCCGCTCACCCGCGTGGGCTCACCGGAGCGCTGATCCCCAGCACGGTGAGCCCCGCGGCGTGTTCCCCAGGTGTGACCGTCGCCGCGCGATGACCCACTCGGTAGCGCTTCCTGGCTGAGTGCGCCCCACTCCTCGACCCGTCCTGCTGCTCGCCTGCCTGGCCCTCGCCCTGCTGGCCCCAACCCCGGCGTCGGCGGCGACACCGGCGTACGTCGCGCCGCAAGCGGTCTCGATCCGCTTCAGCGACTCGGCCGCAACCCTCACCTGGGACGCCGTACCCGACTCGCAGGGTTATGCCGTCGTCATCAGGCCGGCGGGCGGTCACGGCCCGTACGGCGAGGAACAGGTGCTCGCCAACCGCTACACCGTGCCGTTCACCAGCTTCCCCGGCTACGGCAAGTTCACCGGCGGCTACGCCTACGAGGTGTGCTCGATCGCTCTCGGCGGCAGCCGGGGCTGCACGACCATGGACAGCCCGTTCTTCGTCCACTCCGAAGGGGGAGGCACCAGCACCAGCAACCTCCACAAGGCCACCGCGAAGATCTCGTCCTGCCTCGGAAAGGGCGAAGAGGCCGGACTCGTGTTCGCCGCGGGCAAAGGCGTCCAGGCCGCGGTTGCCAGCTGGATCCCGGGTATCGACGCCGTCACGTTGGGTGGCGTCGCCGCAGTCGCGGCAGGCGCGGGAGCAACCCGGTTCGCCGCCTGCCTTACTGGCTGGTGACGGCAATGGTCCGCAGCAAAGAGGCCAAGCGCCGCGCCGCCGCGTCCGCGTGTCTGAACAGCGCGATCGCAGTCGGGGCCGACTACCTCGCGGGGACGGACTTCCGCACGGCGGTCGTCACCGCGATCGTCGTCTGGCTCCTGACGTTCCGAGCGGATGTGCCATCCGCCCCCCTATAGCAACAGCAACGGGACATCCGGGTGTCCTAACCCATTTGGGTTAATCGGAAGCTCGAGGAAACTCCGAGAATTCGGAGTATGGATGCCCCCGACAGCGGCGTACCTTCGCGGACCATGGACATCCTGCCCGAGCCGCCGCCCGCGCGGCGGGCCCGCAAGCCGCGCGCTGCCGAAGCGGGTACGCCGGCGGACCTGCCGGTCGCGGGCAGCACCCCGACCGAGCTGACTGCGCCGGCAGCCGCCGCACCGGAGCCCGCGGCCGCGGCCGCGCCGGTCTACCCGGCCTCGCCGGACGGTCCGGTGGCAACGCCCGCGG
>DASZUO010000184.1:0-4728 GCA_035547575.1 Amycolatopsis sp.
GAGCTCGACACGCGCGAAGCGGCGCGTCGGGTCGACCACGCCGAGGCGAGTGCGCGTGCCACCGCCGATGGCGAACAAACCCGGCCCGTCCCCGGCCCGCGCGACAACCAGCAGCAGCGACGCCGAATCGCCGTCCACGACGAACATCTTGGTGCCGCTGACCGTCCACCCGCCCGGCGCCGGCTCCGCGGTCGCCCGCACGTCATCGAGACTCCACGAGCCGCCGTCCTCGCTGACCGCGAGCGTCGCGGTCAGCGACCCGTCCGCGATACCCGGCAACCAGCGGGCCTGCGCCGCCTCGTCACCGCTGGCCACCAAAGCCTGCGCGGCCAGCGCGACCGTGGACAGGAACGGCGCGGGGACCAGCGCCCGGCCCAGCTCCTCCAGGACGATGCCCAGCTCGACCGGTCCGCCACCAGCGCCGCCGTACGACTCCGGTACCACGAGGCCCTGCAGTCCGAGCTGTTCGGCCATCTGCTGCCACAGCGCGGGGTCGTACCCCTGCTCGGAATCCATCCAGCGGCGCACGGCCGCGCTCGGCGACTTGTCCGCGACGAACCGCCGGACCGCCGCGCGCAGCGCCTCCTGCTCGTCGGTGAACGCGGTGGTCATCAGCGCCCCCTCCACACCGGTGCCCGCTTCTCCGCGAACGCCGTCGCCCCTTCCTTGGCGTCCTCCGACGCGAACACCGGCCGGATGATCTCGGCCTGGCGGGCCCAGCCCTCCGCGAGCGTCCAGTCGGTGCTGCCGCGCGCGATCTCCTTCGTCGCGGCCACCGCCAGCGGGCCGTTGGCCGCGATCGTGGCGGCGAACTCCAGCGCTCCGGCCAGCGCGCCACCCTCCTCGGTCAGCCGGTTCACCAGCCCCACCTGCGCGGCTCGCTCGGCACTGAACGGCTCCCCGGTCAGCAACAGTTCGAGCGCGACAGCCAGCGGCAGCCGCCGCGACAGCAACAAGGCCGCACCCGCGCCGGCGACGAGCGAACGCTTGACCTCCGGCACGCCGAAACGCGCGGTCTTCGCGGCGACCACCAGATCGCAGGCGAGCAGCAGCTCGAACCCGCCCGCCAGCGCCCAGCCCTCGACCGCGCCGATCAACGGCTTGCGCGGCGGCGTCTGGGTGATGCCGCACAACCCACGCCCCTCGATCGACGGACTCTCGCCGCGCAGGAACCCTTTCAGGTCCATCCCGGCCGAGAAGACGCCACCGGCACCGGTCAGCACCCCGGCCCACAGCTCGTCGGATGCGTCGAGCTCGTCGACCGCGGCCGCGACCCGCTCGGCCACCGCCGCGTTGAGCGCGTTCTTGGCCTCCGGCCGGTTGATCGTGATCACCTGCACCGCACCACGGCGCTCGACCAGAACCTGCTCCGTCACCTCGTCCTCCTTGCTAGAATATAGAGAATCTATCTGAAAGACCCGCAGCGCGTCCACCACGCACCCATCTCGAGGAGGCCGGATGCCCACCGACGCCCCGGACGAGGTACCGGCGTACGACGACGATCCTGGCACGGTCGCACTGGACCCCGCGCTGGTGCTGCCGCGCCGGGTTGCCGAGTGGGCGGCGAAGGATCCCGGCCGTCCCTTTCTGGCCGAGGTCACCGGCGCGACGCTGAGCTACGGCGAGACCTGGGACGCGGTTCGCCGCCGGCACACCTGGCTGACGGACCTCGGCGTGCGGCGCGGCGACCGCGTCATCTCCATGCTGCCCGCCTCGGCCGACGCCGTCGTGCTGTGGCTGGCCGCGGCGTGCCTCGGCGCCCTCGAGGTGCCGGTCAACCCGGACCTGCGCGGCACGTTCCTCACCCACGCGCTGAGCGACCCTGGTGCGACGCACTGTTTCGTGCGTCCCGAGTTCGCCGAGACCGTCGCGCGCAGCGGGATCGACCTGACGATCCACACCATCGAGCGCGGCACCGATCCGGCCGCGAACGCCGAACCGGCCGGCCTCGACGGGCTGCCCGCGCCCGACGATCCCGCGTGCGTCATCTACACGTCGGGCACCACCGGCGCCGCCAAGGGGGTGATCCAGTCGTGGGCCCAGTTCTCGGCGACCATCGGCCGGATCCCCCGATCGACGCTGACCGATCGCGACGCCGTGTACTGCTGCCACCCGATGTTCCACGTCACCGGCCGCACGCCGCTGATCTCGATGGCGGACGTGGGCGGGCGCGTCGTCTTCCGGGAGAAGTTCTCGGCGTCGAGCTTCCTCGACGACGTCCGCACGCACGGCTGCACGAGCACCACGGCGTACGCCGACCTGCTGCTGGCGACCCCGGAACGCCCCGACGATGCGGACAACCCGCTGCGGGTCGTGCTCGGCAGTTGCGGCGCGGCGACCGCCCACCGGTTCACCCAGCGGTTCGGGGTCACCATGGTCGAGGCCTACGGGAGTACCGAGGCCGGCTTCCCGATGCTGCTCCGCACGCCGCCCGCCGACCGCACACGCCGGTGGTGCGGGACGCCGCGGCGGGGGTACCGGGCCCGGGTGACCGGCCCCGACGGCGCGGACGTGCCCGACGGCACAGCGGGCGAACTGTGGATCCGCCCGCCGGCGCGACCCATGATGATGACCGGGTACCTGCACCGTCCCGAAGCGACGGCGCAGGCGCTGGCCGACGGCTGGTTCCGCACCGGGGACGCGGTGATCCGCCACGCCGGCGGAAGGTTCGAGTTCGTCGACCGGTTGCGTGACGTCATCCGGCGCAACGGCGAGAACATCTCCGCCTCCGCGATCGAGACGGCGGTCAACGGCGACCAGGACGTCGCGGAGTGCGCGGTCCTCGGCGTGCCGGACCCGGTGGTGGGCCAGCAAGTGCTGCTTGTCGTGGTGCCCGCCGGGCACGGCTGCCGTCCGGCGGCGCTGTGGGAGCGCCTCACCGCAGAGCTGCCGCGGCACGCGCTGCCCGCCTATGTCGTCCTGCGGTCCGGCCTGCCGCGTACGCCGACCAACAAGGTCCGCAAGGCCGCGCTGCTCGACGAGATCGACCTGGACTCCGCGTGGCGGCCCGGATCCCGGCGTGGGTAGCGTCGTGTTTATCTAGATAATCTAGTCTTGTATTTCGGCTTTAGGTATACTCTATCCGGTGACGACGATCGGAGTGGGCGTGGGGATCCGTGAGCGGCTCTCGCTGCTGTTGCGGGATGCACCCGCGGATGCCGAAGCGCTGGAGCACGACGCTGCCTGGCGCACCTGGGGCTGGCTGCGGGACATCGCCGCGACGACCGGCAAGGAACTCGACGCCGCGGGTCTCGGCACCGGCGCGCGGGTCGGGATCGTGCTGGAGAGCCGACCGGAGCAGATCGCCGCGGTACTGGCGGTCCTGGCGAGCGGCCGGTGCGTGGTGACGCTCAGCCCGCTGCAGCCCGCGGCCCGTCTCGCGGCGGACATCGCGCGCAGCGAGGTGCCGGTCGTGATCGCCGGACCCGAGATCTTCGCTCGCGACGGCGTGCTCGACGCCGCCACCGCGAGCGGCCTCGCCCTGCAGCTCAGCACATCCGGCGAGCTGGCGAGGCGCGGCGGTTCGGCCCCCGTGGACGCGCCCACCCGGCCCGGCACGGCCGTCGAGATGCTGACCTCCGGCACCACCGGGCCGCCGAAGCGGGTCCTGCTCGCCGACCGTCAGGTCGACACGGCCCTCGCGTCGGGCGGGCAGACCCCCAAGGACGGCCGGCTGCTGAGCCGCTCGGCCTCGCTGGTGGCCACCCCGCTGGTGCACATCGGCGGGCTGTGGGGCGTGCTCTCCTGCTTCTACGCCGGGCGGCGGCTGGTGCTGATGCCGAAGTTCGAGCTGGACGCGTGGGTGAGCGCCGTCGAACGGCACCGGATCCGCGCGGCCGGGCTGGTGCCCGCCGCGTTGCGCAGCGTGCTCGACGCGGACGTCCCGGCCGAGAAGCTGTCCAGCCTGCAGGTCGTCACGTCCGGCACCACGGCCTGCCCGCCCGAGCTGGCGACTGAGTTCCAGCGGCGCTACGGAATCCGGGTGCTGATGACGTATGGCGCCACCGAGTTCGCGGGCGCGGTCGCCGGCTGGACCCTGCCGCTGCACGAGCGCTGGTGGGACACCAAGGCCGGCAGCACCGGCCGCGCGTTCCCCGGAATCGAGTTGCGGGTGACGGGCGACGACGGCGACGAACTGCCCGCCGGGCGCACCGGCCGGCTGGAGGTGCGCACGGCGCAGAGCGCCGCCGGCGCCGGGAAGTGGGTCCGCACCAGCGATCTGGCCCGCATCGACGACGACGAGTTCGTGTGGATCGCCGGCCGTGCGGACGATGTCATCGTGCGTGGCGGGTTCAAGATCCAGCCGGAGACCGTGAAACGGGTGCTGGAGTCGCACCCGGCGGTGCGCGAGGCCGCGGTCGCGGGCTTGCCCGACGAGCGGCTCGGCGCGGTCCCGGTCGCCGCGGTCGAGGTCCACACCGGAGCACCGGTGCCCGATGTGGACGAACTGAAAGCGCTGTGCCGGCAGCAGTTGACGCCCTACGAAGTCCCGAAGCACGTCGTTGTCGTGGACACGCTCCCGCGCACGCCGTCGATGAAGGTGAGCCGGATCGATCTGCTTGAGCAGGTGCGCGCCGCGCTGAACGAGGAGGTATCGCAGTGACTACTACGCATGGTGAGCAGTTCGGTGTGTTGACGGATCGGGCGATCGAGCGGTCGCGTCGGCGGTTGGGGATACCGAACCCGCAGCACAACCCGCCGCACAACTACGAGGTCACCGCGGATGGC
>DASZUO010000185.1:0-8986 GCA_035547575.1 Amycolatopsis sp.
TGCTCGGGGTGCATTACCCGACCGACGTGCTGGCCGGTGCGGCCCTCGGCGGGGTCGTCGGTGGTCTGCTGCGCAGGAAAATCCACAAAAAGGGGTAGGGAAACCGCTCGTGACCAAATCAGTGAACGAGACCGACGTGGAAAGCGCGGTCGAGACCGCGGCGACTCAACAGGAGACTCAGCCCGACCCGGCACCTGTCGTGGCGAAGGGCGGGCCGATCCGGTCGGTGCTGGGCGTGGTCAAGACGGCCCGCCCGCGCCAGTGGGCCAAGAACGTGCTCGTCTTCGTCGCCCCGTTCACCGCGGCCCAGATCACCAACGGCGGCGTGCTGCGCGACGCGATTGTGGCATTCGTGGCGTTTTCCCTCGTCGCGTCGTCGGTGTACCTGATCAACGACGCGGTCGACGTCGAGGCCGACCGGGCGCACCCCACCAAGCGCAACCGCCCCATCGCGGCGGGCATCGTGCCGGTCCCGGTCGCCTACGCGGCCGCGGTCGTCTTCCTCGCGGCCGGAATCGCGATCTCGTTCCTGGCCAGCCCGCAGCTCGCGATCGTGCTCGGCGTGTACGAGGCGGTGCAACTGGGCTACTGCTTCGGCCTCAAGCACCAGCCGGTGGTCGACCTGGCCATCGTCGGCTCGGGCTTCCTGATGCGGGCGATCGCCGGTGGTGTCGCCGCCGGCATCGCGCTGTCGCAGTGGTTCCTGCTGGTCACGGCGTTCGGTTCGCTGTTCATGGTCGCCGGCAAGCGCTACGCGGAGATCATGCTGTTCGAGCGCACGGGCGCCAAGATCCGCTCGTCGCTGAAGAAGTACTCGGCGAGCTACCTGCGTTTCGTGTGGGCCACCGCCGCCGCGATCCTGATCATGTCGTACTCGCTGTGGGCATTCACCCTGCGTGAGGGCGCGCACGGCTCGATCTGGCCGATGATCTCGATGGTCCCGTTCGTGATCGCGGTGCTGCGGTACGCGGTCGACGTGGACGGCGGCACGGCGGGCGAGCCCGAGGAGATCGTGCTCAAGGACCGCGTGCTGCAGGTCCTCGGCGTGCTGTGGGTCGCGACGCTCGCGGTGACGTTCTACCTGTGACCAGCACGTTGACGCGGTCCGCGACCGAGGAGGCCGCGCCGGCGCCCGAGGAACCGCCGCTGACGCGGCTCGCGCTTGGCCGCACCCTGCTCGAACTCGTGCTCGGGGGCCTGCTCGCGGTCGTGCTGAGCCTGGTGCTCACCCTCGCGGCGGGCCACATCGGCACCGATCCCGGCACCAACGTGCCGGACGCCCTGGTCAGCCTGGCCGCCGCCGTGATCCTGGTGGTGTGTTTCGCGCTGCTCGGCTTCGGCTGGACGCGCCGCTGGCCGTCCTGGGTGAAGCTCGCGGGCGCCTTCTCCGCACTGACCGCGCTGTCGACGCTGCTGCTCGCGATCCCGCTCCAGGCCACCCACTTCTACCTGGGCGGCTCCTCGGTCGACAACACCTTCCGGCTCCAGTACATGGAGCGGATGACGGCGGGCAACGGCCTCGCGGACATGAACTACCACGGTCTCGCCCCGTACTACCCGGGCGCGTGGTTCTGGCTCGGTGGCCGGTTCGCGAACCTGATCGGCTGGGACGGCTGGGCCGCCTACAAGCCGTACGCGATCATGTGGGTCGCGCTCGCGACCGTGGTCGCCTTCGTGCTGTGGAGCCTGGTCGTCGAGCGCCGGATCGCGCTGCTGGCCACGATCGCGACCGTGTTCGCCGGGCTCATCACCGTCGTCGTCGACGAGCCCTACGCGTGGCCCACCACCGCCTGGCTGCCGCCGATCGCGGTGCTGACGTGGTCGGTGTTCCGGCGCCGCCGCGTTCCGAAGTGGCCGGTCGTGCTGATCGGCGTCTATCTGGGCATCGCGGCCATGACCTACACGCTGCACGTCGTGCTCGGTGTCGCCGTCGTGGTCGTGCTCGCCCTCGCGGCGGGTGTCACGCAAACGCGGAGCGAAAACCCGGGGCCGACGCTCAAGCAGCTGTTCCTGCGGCTCGCCGGGATGGGCGTGCTCACCGTGCTGCTCGCGCTGGTCACGTGGGGGCCCTTCCTGCTCGCGGGCGGCCTCGGCAAGCCCAACGTGGCCGCGCACTTCCTGCCGGAGTCCAGCGCGTACTTCCCGATGCCGTTCGAACCGACGAGCGTGCTCGGCATCCTGTGCCTGGCCGGCCTGGTGTGGCTGATCGTGCGGGCCCGGCGCAACCCGATCGCGTTCACGCTGCTGACCGTCGTGGCGCTGATCTACGTGTGGTTCGCGCTGAACACGCTGGCGCTGATGGTGCACACCACGCTGCTCGCATTCCGGTTCATCGGGACGCTCGACACGGTGCTCGCCGTCGCGGGCGTGCTCGCGGCGGTCGACCTGCTGCGGCACGCGCCGAAGCTGCTTGGCAACGCGCGGCCGGTGCTGATCGCCGGGTTCGTGCTCGCGCTCGCCGGGGCGCTGTCGCTGGCCCAGACCAGTGTGCGGTCGCTCGACCCGCAGGTGCAGGACGCGCAGTCCGACTACTACGCCGACGGCTTCAACGCGAAGGGCCAGCACGACCCCGGCCAGGACGGCGCGTGGACCGGCGAGCTGATCAGCGCGATCGACCAGCTGTCCGGACGACCGCAGACGAGCGACATCGTGCTCTCCGCCTACGACCGGCTGCTGTCGTTCGCGCCCTACTGGGGCTTCCAGCAGACCACCCCGCAATACGCCAACCCCCTGGCCGGCTACACGCAGCGCAACGATGAGATTCGCGACTGGGCGAAGGCGGCGAACCCGGCCGAGTTGATCCAGCGGTTGCGAGGCAACCCCCACGAGGCACCGAACGTGTTCGTCTTCAGAAAGGTCGACGGCAAACTGGCGACCTACGTGGCATCCGACTCCTTCCCGCAGGCGTCCCCGGTGCACGTCGACGAAGTGACCTTCGACCCGAAGCTCTTCGACGATCCGCACTTCGCTCTGCGTGAGGTCGGACCGTTCACAGTGGTCGTTGCGCGGGTCTGACACAACCGCGCAGGTCATCGGCGTTACAGTGACGCAGCGACGATGCTGACCGAATTGGGGGTTTCGCGGTGACTCAGGTGGTGCCGAGACGACCAGGACTCGGGTTCCGTCGCCTCCCGGAGTGGTTGCTGGTCCTCGGTATCGGCCTGCTTGCCGTGTTGCTGTTCTCGATCCCGTACTGGCTGCGCCCGATCTTCTACTACTCGGGCGACAACCCCGAGTCGTTCGTGTCGATCTGGTGGCATTTCGGACACCAGTTGCGCGGCGGGCACTGGCCGATGATGGATCCGGCCAGCTGGTACGGCGGCAACTACGCCGCCGAGGGCGAGTATCCGATGTGGAATCCCGTCGAGCTCGCCAACTACATCCTCGTCTCGCTCTTCAACAACCTCGCCGCGGCGTCCGCGATGGTCAACATCGAGTTCCTGGCGCTGCTGTCCATGGGCCTGTACCTGCTCTGTCGCGAGTACGGCGCCACGCGGGTGCCCGCGATCGTGATGGCGATCGCCATGCCGGCGGGCGGGTTCACCCTCTACTACGCGGCGGCAGGCTGGCCGGCCGAGCTGATGGCGCTGGCGTGGCTCGCCTGGTTCTGGTGGGCCGCGCGGCGGCACGTACGCGGCAAGCTGAACCCGTTCGTGCCGTTCGTCTTCGGCGTTCTCGCGGTCACCACCGGCAACCCGTACGCGATACTGGGGATCGCTGTCGTGAGCGTCGGGATCTGCGTCGAACTGGCGCGGCAGCGCAAGTTCCGCGCCATCGGCGGGTATGTGCTGATCGGCGTGTGCGTCGCGACGGCCTGCGTGGTGGCGTTCCTGCCGTTGCAGCTGGCGTTGCCGGTGACGAACCGGCAGACGCTCGCGATGATCAGCAACGACATGTTCCTGGTGCCAGGGCTCGGTGACCTGCTCGCCTCGAGCGGGCCGTCGTACCTGCCGGGGCTGGTGACCTGGAACGGCAACGTCCAGGAGATCGTCCCGTCGACGTACTTCGCGTGGTTCGTGGTCCCGCTCCTTCCGTGGCTGCGGTTCCGCACGCTGCGTGGCTCGGTGCGGCCGCTGACGAGCGTCTTCGTGATCTGCGGCATCTACTTCCTGCTGGTGCTGGGGCCGTCCAACCTGTGGCTGTTCCGCTGGCCGCTGCGGCTGGTCGAGCACCTCTACCTCGGGCTGGCGATCCTGTTCGCGGTGCTGCTGTCGTCCGGGCTCGCCAGGGACCGGCTCCGGCTGCGCGCGCTGGGCAGCGCGGTGCTCGTCGCGGTGGCCGGATACCTGTCGTGGGCACTCAACCCGGAGCTGTACCGCAAGCACGTGTTGTTCACGGTGATCGTGCTCGCGCTCGTCGCCGGGGCGCTGCTGGCCTGGCGCCGGTACGGGGCGCGGCCGTTCGCCGCCGTCCTGGTCGCGGGCACCGTCGGCATCATGGCGCTGCAGGTGACCCGGATTCCGGCGGTGAACAACTCGGTCATCGCCGGGGCACCGCTGTCGGTCGAGCAGGTCCAGCAGAACAACGCGTTCGTCCGCGGGACGGTGCTGCAACTCGCCGCCCAGGTACCGGTGCGCGCCGAGGACTACTGGGACGGCGACCTGATGTTCGGCAACGAGAACCTCCTGCGCGGCACCGAGACGATCAACCACTACAGCGGGATCAGCTTCGAGAAGCTGAACGAGGCGCTGTGCATGACCTACAAGGGCGAGGTGTGCGCGGACGCGTACCAGCGCCTGTGGCGGCCGCTCGGCGACACCGGCGTGCCGCTGGTGGACGCCCTGCGCGTGCAGACGCTGATCCTGCAGAACAGGTTGCTGCCCGACGTCGTCAACGCGCCGCCGCCCGGCTGGGAAGTGGTGGCACGCGACGATGTGCGCACGGCGTGGGTGCGGACGGCGCCGCTGCCGTACCCGGGCCGGGTCTCGTGGGCCTCGCCGGGCACGCAAGTCCGCTCCTCGGACAACCAGGCAGAGCAGGAGTCGATCTCCTATCACGCGCCCGCGACCGGTGGCCAGATCCTGCTCGCGCGGCTCAACTGGCCTGGCTACACGGCCACCGTCGATGGCGTCGCCGTGCCGATCCGGACCAACGACGTCGGGCTGGTCACGCTCGACGTGCCGCCGGGCGACCACGTCGTGCGCCTGTCGTTCACCGAGCCTGGCCTGCGGCTCGGCGCGTGGGCGCTCGGCGCCGGCACCGTGATTTCGCTCGTCCAGACGGGGTTCTGGTGGTGGCGCCGCCGGCGCCGCCGCACGCGCGAAAAGCAGCCGGGCACGTCCGACGCGCTCGACGTCAAACCACCGGCGTTCACGCACTAGAGGGGGTCGTGACATGCAGTTGGGTCTCGTGATTCCGTGTTTCAACGAGGAACAGAATCTCCGGCCGCTCTACGAACGGCTGACCCGGTTACTGCCCGGCATCGTCGACGACTTCGAGGTGCTGCTCGTCGACGACGGCAGCAGCGACCGGACGTTGCCCATCCTGCGGGAGATCGCCGCGTCGGACCCGCGGTTCCGCTACCTCGCCCTGAGCCGGAACTTCGGCAAGGAGTCGGCGATGCTCGCCGGGCTCAGCCAGGCCAACGGCGACGCCGTCGCCATCCTGGACGCCGATCTCCAGCATCCACCGGAACTGCTCCGCGAGATGATCGGGCTGCTGGACCAGGGCTACCAGCAGGTCGTGGCGCGGCGCACCCGCGACGGTGACCCGCGGCTGCGGACGTTCGGCACGCGGCTGTTCTACCGGCTCATCAACCGGCTGGTGGACGTCGAGGTGCCGGACGGGTTCGGCGACTTCCGGCTGCTCGGCCGTGACGCGGTCGACGCGTTGCTGCGACTCGGCGAGTACAACCGGTTCTCCAAGGGCCTGTTCGCCTGGATCGGGTTCGACACCGCCGTCGTCGACTACAAGAACGTCCAGCGGGCGGGCGGCGCCAGCAGCTGGACGTTCCGCAAGCTCCTCGACTACGGCATCGACGGCGTCGTGTCGTTCAACAACAAGCCGTTGCGGCTGGCGATCTACTTCGGGGCGGTGTCCGCGCTGCTGGCGTTCGGTTACGCCGCTTTCGTCCTCATCGCGGCTCTCGTGCACAGCAACCCGGTGCCCGGCTACGTCACGATCATCTGCGGGATCGTCGGATTCGGTGGCCTGCAGCTTCTGGTGCTCGGCGTGATCGGTGAGTACCTCGGCCGCATCTACTTCGAGACGAAACGCCGGCCCCACTTCCTGGTCAAGGAGACCGGTGGCTCCCGGGCGCCGGCGGTCGTGCTCGAAGAGGAGCGGCCGCGCGCCGCGCCAAGGGTGAGCCGATGACGCTGTCGCGGATGATCCGGTTCGGCCTGGTGGGCGTGGTCAACACGGGCACGTACTACCTGCTGTACCTGCTGTTCAACCTCTTCCTGCCCTACCTCGCGGCGCACGTCTGTGCCTTCGTGATCAGCATGGTCGGCTCGTACTTCCTCAACTGCTACTTCACCTTCCGCACCCGCCCGACGCTGAAGAAGTTCCTGCTCTTCCCGCTGTCGAACGTGACCAACTTCGTGGTGCAGTCGGTCGGGCTGTACATCCTGGTCAGCCTGCTGCACGTCAACCACATCATCGCGCCGCTGCTGGCCGCCGCGGTGGCCATCCCGATCACCTTCGTGATCGCGAAGCTCGTCCTGATCGGCCCCGAGCGCCAGGCGGTCGCAGAAGAGGCGGGTTCGTCGGCGTCGCGGTAGCTTGGCACGAGTGAGACGTACCTGGTGGCTGCCGGTCGGCGCCGCCATCGTGTCCGTCCTGACCTTCCTGGTAGCCAAGGACAGTCTCACCGACGACGGCTACATCACCCTGGCGTACGCCAAGAACCTCGCCCTCCACGGCGAATGGGCGCTGATCCCGGGCCATCCGGCGAACACGGCGACCTCGCCGCTCAACGTCGCGCTGCTCGGGTTCGTCAGCCTCCTGACCAGGGTCTCGGGGTCGGTGCACCCCGTCATCGCGCTCGGCATCGTCAACGCTCTGGCCGGCGCGGCGATCGGCTGGGCCTGGGCGCGAATGCGGTTACCGACCGCGGCCGCCGTGCTCGGCACCCTCGTGGTCCTGCTCAACCCGTTGCTGCTTTCCGCGCTGGGACTGGAAGTCGTGCTGATCGCCGCGATGGTGATCCTGCTCGTGTCCTTCGCCCGGCAGCCGGTCGCGTTCGGTGTCCTATCCGGACTCACGCTGCTGACCAGGCTCGACCTCATCGTGTTCGTGGTCCTGATCGGGCTGAGTAGCTCGCCGGTTCGCAGGCACGTGTTGCGGGTGCTGGGCCTGCTGCTGCTCGTCGCGCTGCCGTGGCACGTGTTCAGCTGGTTCTACTTCGGCTCGGCCCTGCCGGACACCTTGGTGATCAAGCAGTTGCAGCCCTCGTTCGGCAAGAGCTACTTCCAGACCGGCATCGACCAGATGTGGCACGGGAACGAACTGACCACCCTGAGCTTCGCGCCGGCCGAACTCGGGGTACTGATCCTGGTCGTATCGCTGTGCCTGCGGCGATTCGGGCCGATGGCCGCGCTCGGTTTGGGCGGAATCGCCTACTACGCCGTGTATTCCGTCCTCGGCGTGCCCGCCTACCACTGGTATTACGTGCCGCCGATCGTCGCGCTGGCGATGTCCGGCGCGGGAATCGCGGGCGGCTGGGCCAATCCGGCGCGCGCGGTGGTGCTCACGCTCGTCGGCCTGCTGATCGCCGGATACATTCCGGCCGGGTTTCTCGGGCGGGGTTTCGTCTGGTCGTCGCCGCCCTTCTTCGGAAACTGGGCGAGCGCGAAGGACTACGCGCGGGTCGGTCTCGAATTGAAAAGCCGGCTGCACGGCGCGGGCACGACCGGGCCGGGCGAGATCGGCACGCTCGCGTATTTCTGCGACTGCACGATCGTCGACGGCTTCGCCGATCGCGGGTTGCTCGGCCCGTCGATCCACGAGCGCATCGACCGTGCGGGACCGGTCGGGCACTGGCTGCTGCGGCTGAACTACGCGCGTTTCGACTGGTCACAGCGGCCGATCCCGCTCGGCTACCAGATGCGGTACGAGCCGGGGCCGGGTGCGCCGGAATGGACGGTTTCGTCCGTGGCGAAGGGCGTAGGCCACTTCGTGCTGGTGCCGATTCGCTGAACCTGTAAGGTCCTCGTAAACTCCCGCGCAAAGAGGAGTTCGGGGAAGCAAAGGGTGGTCATGAGTTACCCCCTGTATCGGCGTGGCACGTTCGCCGTCCTGGACGGCGTGTCCCACGCGGTGAGTTACGCGTACGGCGACAATTACGTGCATTTGCGCGACGACGGAAAGCCGACGCCGTACCCGAGATCCGGCCCGATTCCGGTCGAAATGTGCGACCGTGTCTTCTCTGTGCAGGTGTACGCGCGCTACCGCGGGCACGGCGTGCTGGTGGACGCCGTGGACCAAGCGGGCATGGCACGCTTGATGGAGGCCGAATGGGATGGCGAATGGGCCACCATCAACGGTTTCCTGCAGGAGAACAAGTACGAGTACTACAAGACGGCGGACTTGCGTGATCTGCGCGACTACTACGAGAAGCAGACGGACCTGCTGTTCCCGCGGTGGCGCACGGCGCATTTCGCGCGGCCGATCGACGGGCATCCGCTGCGGGGCGGCTGGGCCAACGGCCGGCCCGCCATTGTGGACGGCCGCCCGCGGTCGGGGATGCTCGAGACGGAGGAAGGCCGAGTCGCGCAGGTGACGACGCGGGCCGAGTACCTGGGACATCCCTGTGAGGTGGCGGGAATCTCGCACGACGGCTCGGTGGGCCTGTACTACCTCGGCACCGACTCCGACCGCGCCGAGGCCGACGGCTTCACCCCCGACGAGACCGATCGCTGGGCGAAGACCGTGCACGTCTACGACCTGGCCCGCTACCACGAACACCACGCCGATCTGCTGTTCGACCACTGGCGCGAGTCCTGGGCGGTCACCAGCTGAAAGCGCTTTCCCTCCACAAAGGACA
>DASZUO010000186.1:0-5265 GCA_035547575.1 Amycolatopsis sp.
GATGTCCGCCGGGTACGCGTCGGCATGCTCCAGCTCCTGCGCGTGCGGGATGATCTCCTTGTCCACGAACGAACGCACAGTGGACAGAATCTCGGACTGCACGTCGGTGAGACCAGCGGTCTGGGCCAGGCGGGCCATACGAGCTCCTCAAGTAGCGAACGGAAAGCGAACGACAGCGTCGTTCCCGGCCGACGGTAGTGCATTTGTAAGACCATTGCTAGCTTGTCAAAAATAGAACTCACCGATGCCCAACGGAGGCTGCGCGAGCGCTTCATGAATGAGCGCAGTGACTGGAACCCGTTCTGGAACGGCCTGCGCGCGCTGGATCCGGCGTTTTTCGAGGCGTACCTGAGCTTTTCGGGCGCGCCGTGGTGCAACAGGCCGGCTGGTGTCGAAGGTCAAGGAACCGATCTACATCGCCATCGGCGCCTGGACCACGCACCTCGATGAACCGCGGATCCGACAGCACATGCGTAGCGCGCTGGCCAGCGGTGCGACGAAGGAAGAGATCATGGACGTGTCGGAGCTGACGAGTGCGATCGGCGCCCACACCTGCCTGTCGGTTTGCCTGTCCTGCTTGAAGAACTCGAGCGTCAGGCTTCCGGGGCCGAGGAGAAGCGCAGCACGTAGTCGAGGTGCTCGGACATGGCCGAACCGGCTGCGTCAGCGTCTGTGCTCTCGATGGCCTTGAAGATCGCCTTGTGCTGCCGGATCGTGCACCGGCCGACTTCGGGGGAGAGTTCAAGGAACCTGGCAGGCCGGGTCACCAGGTGCAGCGAGCCGACGAAAGCCGCCAGCAGTCGGTTACCCGACGCATCGGCGACCGTACTGTGGAAGGTGGCGTCGAGTTCCGGGATGTCCGGGTCCTCCAGCGTGATGGCGCTCTGCCGGGCGATCACCTGGCGCATGGCGACGAGGTGACTCTTTTCGCGGTGTTCGGCGGCCAGGCGTGCGGCCGGGATCTCCAGCATCCGTCGCATCTCGGTGACCTCGCCGATGTCGAGCGAACCGAGCCGCAGGATGTTGGACATCGACTCGTGCAGCATCTTGCCGAGCGCCTCGTGGTTTACGCTCCTCACGAAGCTGCCCCCGGCCGCGCCAGGCACCTTGTGGACCAGTCCCGCGTCCGCAAGTGCCTGCAGTGCTTCCCGGATCGTCGGCCGGCTCACGGCGAACCGCTCGGCGAGATCGGTCTCGGTCGGGAGTTTGTCGCCCTGTGCGAACTGGCCGGACAGGATTGCCTGCCGGATCTGCTCCTCTACCTGCTTGCGCGGGCGGACCACCCTGGTGGCCTTGAACTCCTTGCCGGCCATGTGTGCCCCCAACGAACCGTTGTTCTCGACGTCGTGTTCTGTCATACCGCAACCCCGGAGGGTAGGACCACCACCTAGACCGCATCAACTAATAATTGACATATTCGCATACTGTCTTACAGTTAGCTCAATGGTAAGCGAATCAGGAGGTCCGGATGGTGTCGCTCGACCCTGCGCAGCCGGTGTGCGTGATCGGCAGTGGTGCGATGGGCGCGGGAATCGCGCAGGTCGCGGCCGTGGCCGGGCACCGGACGCTGCTGTTCGATGCCGATCAAGACCGGGCGCGGAAAGCCGTCGACGACATCCACGAGCGGCTGCGGCGGCAGGCGGAGAAGGGGCGCATGACGAGTGCGGAGGCCGACGCCGCGGGTGAGCGCATCCAGGTCCTCGAAGCCTTGGCGGATCTTCGCGGGCAGGGCTGCGGGCTCGTGGTGGAAGCCATCGTCGAGAACGTCGGCGCGAAGCAGGACCTGTTCGCCGACCTGGAGACGTTCGTGGACGCCGGGTGCATCCTGGCGACCAACACCTCGTCGTTGTCGGTGACCGGGATCGGCGCGCGCCTGAGTGCCCCCGGGCGCTTCGTGGGGATGCACTTCTTCAACCCGGCCCCGCTGATGCCGCTCGTGGAGATCGTGTCCGGGCTGGCCACCGACCCGAAGGTCACCGAACTGGTCCGGGCGACCGCGGAGGCGTGGGGAAAGACGCCCGTGGATGTCCGGTCGACCCCGGGATTCGTGGTCAACCGCGTCGCGCGGCCCTTCTACGCCGAGGCGTTCCGGCTTTACGAGGAGCGGGCCGCCGATGCCGTCACCATCGACGCTGTACTGCGCGAGGCCGGCGGCTTCAAAATGGGGCCGTTCGAGCTGACCGACCTGATCGGGCAGGACGTCAACGAGATCGTCACCAGGACGGTGTGGCGTTCCTTCAGCCACGACCCGCGCTACCTGCCGTCGGCAGCACAGCGCGAACTCGTCGAAGCCGGCTGGCTGGGACGCAAGACAGGGCGCGGCTTCTACGACTACTCCGCCGGCGTATCGCGGCCAGTGGTGATCGACGCCGAGCCCGGACCGCGACCGGACCGGATTCTCGTGCAGGGTGACATGGGGCAGCTGTCCGTCCTTCTCGAACGAAGCGGCGTGCCCGTCGAACATCTCAACGGTGACGGTGTTGTCGTACTGCCCAGCGGGGGAATGCTCACGACTACGGACGGCAGCCTCGCGACCGCGCGCGCTGCGCGGCTGGGACGACCGGTTGTGTTGGTCGACTATCTGCTTGATCCCACCACCGCGACCCGGGTCGCGGTCGCCGCGTCCGAGCGCGCGCCCGCCCAGTTGCTCGGCGAAGTGACCGGACTGCTGCACGCCGCAGGCGTTCAGGTGTCCGTTGTGGACGATGCTCCTGGGCTCGTAGTCGGCCGCACGGTCGCGATGCTCGTGAACAGCGCCGTCGATGCGTTGTGGCAAGGGGTCGCCGGTCCCGCCGACATCGATACCGCGATGCGTCTCGGCACGAACTATCCCGTCGGCCCGCTCGAATGGGGCGACCGCTGGGGTGCCGCAACCGTCGTCGAATTCCTCGACAACCTCGCGGCCGCCTACGGAGACGGCCGCTACCGCGTCTGCCCGCTCCTGCGCCGTCGCGCGCTGAGCGGGACTTCCCTGCTTGCCCCGATCTGATCCATACCCTTCGATTCAAAGGAGAATCACGGTGCAGCACCGAAGCAACCCCTTACGCGTGGCCTTGGCCGGCCTCACGGGCACCACGATCGAATACTACGACTTCTTCGTCTACGGCACGGCCAGCGCGCTGGTTTTCGGAAAGCTGTTCTTCCCCGGCTACGACGCGTTCACCGCGACCTTGCTGTCGTTCTCGACGTTCGCGGTCGCGTTCATCGCGCGGCCCGTCGGCGGCGTGGTCCTCGGTCACTTCGGCGACCGCATCGGCCGCAAGGCGATGCTGATTCTGACGCTGACCACCATGGGGCTGTCGACCCTGCTGATCGGACTGCTGCCTGGCTACGAGTCCATCGGCGTCGCCGCGCCGATCCTGTTGGTGGTGTTCCGGTTCATCCAGGGATTCTCGCTCGGTGGGGAGTACGGCGGCGCGGTGCTGATGACCGTCGAGCACGCCCAGGAGAACCGCCGCGGCTTCTACGGAAGCTGGGTCCAGCTCGGCGCCCCGGTCGGGCTCGTGCTGGCGAACCTGGCGTTCCTCGCCATTTCCGGACTGTCCGGGGACGCAATGCTGACCTGGGGCTGGCGGATCCCGTTCGTCGCCAGCGCTGTGCTCGTCGGCGTCGGCCTCATCGTCCGGCTGACGATCACCGAAAGCCCCAGCTTCCAACAGGTCAAGGAGCAGGGCGCGGTGCGCAAGCTGCCGATCCTCACCGTGCTGAAGCACCATCCGAAGCAGGTCCTGCTGACCGCTGGCGCGAGCATCTCCGTGGGCGTGACCTTCTATAGCACCACCGTTTTCGGCCTCTCCTACGCGGTGAACACGCTCGGCAAGTCCAGCCAGGCAATGCTCGTGGTCATCGTGGCGTCGATGGTGCTCACCGCCGCGGGCGTGCTGTTCTTCGGACACCTGTCCGACAAAGTTGGCCGCAAACCGGTCTTCATTGGCGGCCTCGTCGGGCTGGTCGTGTGCGCGTTCCCGTGGATCTGGCTCACCGGAACGCATTCGGTCGTGCTCACGCTGGCCGGGTACCTGCTGATCTTCATTCCCTACAGCGCGACCTGGGGCACGCTCGGCACGTTCCTTGCCGAGGCGTTCAGCACCGACGTCCGCTACACGGGACTGTCGCTGGGTAACACGGTCGGCTACATCGCAGGCCCTGCCTTCGCGCCGATCATCGCCACGAACCTGTTGAAGTCCACCGGAAGTTACGCCTCCGTCGGCTGGTACCTCGTGATCGCCGCGGTGCTCTCGGGCGTGGCCGCGGTCTGGACTCTCGCCTTCAAGGACCACCCCGTCGCTGAACTGGCGCGAACCACGGCGGCACAACGGAACGGAGACTGATCCCTTTGCCTTGCTTGCCCCTGACCGGACTGCACATCGTCGAATGCGCGAGCTTCGTCGCCGGTCCGTCCGCCGGCCTGGCGCTGGGCCAGCTCGGCGCCGAGGTCATCCGTGTCGATCCGGTCGGCGGTGCGGCGGACTATCGCCGCTGGCCCCTGGCACCGCAAGGCGCCAGCCTTTACTGGACCGCCCTCAACAAGGGGAAACGCTCCGCGGCGGTGGATCTGCGCAGTGAACGCGGCCGGGAACTGGTCACCGCGCTGGTCACCGCCCCGGGTGAGGACTCGGGCATCCTCGTGGACAACAACGTCGGCCGTCCGTGGCTGTCCTATGCGAAGCTGGCGCAGCGGCGCGCGGATCTGATCCACGTCCACGTGCAAGGCCATCCCGATGGCAGGCCTGCAGTGGATTACACCGTGAACGCCGCAACCGGGCTCCCCCTCATCACCGGGCCGGAGGGGAGCGCGGTCCCGGTGAACCACGTGCTCCCGGCGTGGGATCTGCTCACCGGCATGACCGCAGCCACCGGATTACTGGCCGCCGTGCACAAGCGTTCGCGTACAGGCGAAGGTTCTTACTTCGCGCTGGCGCTCGCCGACGTCGCGCTATCCGGGATCGCCAGCTTGGGCTGGGTCGCCGAAGCGGAGCTTCGCGGCGGTGACCGGCCACGGCTCGGGAATCACCTCTATGGCAGCTGGGGCGTCGATTTCGAAACCGGCGACGGCGAACGGGTCATGGTCGTGGCACTCACCGGCCACCAGTGGCGCGGACTGTGCGAGCTCACCGGGACAGTCGAGGTCTTCCGCGCGATGGAGCAAGCGCTGGGGGCCGATTTCGGTTCCGACGTCGGCCGGTACGAAATGCGGGAAGGTATCGCGGCCATCCTGCGGCCGTGGTTCGCGTCGCGCGGCTACGAGGAGGTCCGCAAAGGACT
>DASZUO010000187.1:0-6248 GCA_035547575.1 Amycolatopsis sp.
CCTGCCGCGCGGGCGCACCGGCGGGCACGCGCTGGTCGTCCCGGAGGACGACAAGCAGCTGATGACGCGGTCGGAGATGATCGCCCGGCTGGTGTTCGCGCTCGGTGGGCGCACCGCTGAGGAACTCGTCTTCCACGAGCCCACCACGGGTGCGTCGTCCGACATCGAGCAGGCCACCAAGATCGCGAAGGCGATGGTCACCGAGTACGGCATGAGTGCCCGGCTGGGTGCCGTGAAGTACGGCCAGGAGCAGGGCGACCCGTTCCTCGGCCGGTCCGCGGGCCGGCAGGCGGACTACTCGCTCGAGGTCGCGCACGAGATCGACGAAGAGGTGCGCAAGCTCATCGAGACCGCGCACACCGAGGCGTACGAGGTGCTCAACACCTACCGCGACGTGCTCGACGATCTCGTGCGGGAGCTGCTGGAGAAGGAGACGCTGCAGCGCAAGGACCTGGCGCGGATCTTCGCCACGGTGGAGAAGCGCCCGCACATCACCGTGTTCAACGAGTTCGGTGAGCGCGTGCCGTCGGACAAGCCGCCCATCAAGACGCCGGGCGAGCTGGCGATGGAGCGCGGCGAGCCGTGGCCGCCGCCGGAGGAGGAGAAGCCGGCCCCGCGTCCGGCGCCCACGCCCGTGGGCTCCGCGCCCGGTGGTGGGGACCTGCCCGGTGGACCGCCGTACGGCGAGCCCGAGCCGCCGTCGAACCCGTACGCGCCGCCGCGCCCGGCTGGTGGCTACCCGCCCAACGGCGGTGGCCGCCCGCACGGCCCCAACGGCACCGGCCAGTGGCCGCAGCCGTCCGGTCAGCAGGGCGGACCGCCGAACTACGGTGCGCCTCCCGGGTGGCGGCCCGCGACACAGCCGGGCGGCCAGCAGTGGCGGCCGCCGGCCGAGGAGTGGCCGCAGCAGGGCGGCGAACCCGATGACCAGGACGGTCAACATCGACGGTGAGCTGACCCGCGAGAACGGGCCGGTTTTCGACCAGGCACGTGCCGAGAAGGCGGTGCGTGAACTGTTGCTCGCCGTGGGCGAGGACCCGGAGCGGGATGGCCTGCAGGACACCCCGGCCCGGGTCGCGCGCGCTTACCAGGAGATGTTCGCGGGCCTCTACACGGATCCGGACCGCGTGCTGGACCGCACGTTCGACGAGTCGCACGAGGAACTGATCCTGGTCAACGACATCCCGATCTACTCGATGTGCGAACACCATCTCCTGCCGTTCCACGGGTTCGCCCACGTCGGCTACATCCCGAACGGCGAAGGCAAGGTCACGGGGCTGTCGAAGCTGTCCCGGCTGGTCGACCTGTACGCCCGGCGCCCGCAGGTGCAGGAGCGGCTGACGTCGCAGGTCGCCGACGCCATCGAGCGCAAGCTCAAGCCGCGCGGCGTGATCGTGGTGATCGAGGCCGAGCATCTGTGCATGTCGATGCGCGGCGTCCGCAAGCCCGGCGCGCGCACCACCACCTCGGCGGTCCGCGGGCTGTTCCAGACCTCGGCCAGGTCGCGGTCGGAGGCGCTCGAGCTGATCAAGGGGCGCCGGTGAGCACGCTCCCGGCGCCCGCCCGGTGCGTCGTGATGGGCGTCCTCAACGTCACGCCCGACTCGTTCTCCGACGGCGGTCGGTACCTCGACCTCGACGCCGCACTGCAGCACGCGCACGAGATGTGGGACCGCGGCGCCGACATCATCGACGTCGGCGGCGAGTCGACGCGGCCGGGGTCGTCCCGGGTCGACGCGGGCACCGAGATCGACCGCGTGCTGCCGGTGATCCGGACGCTGGCCGCGGACGGGTTGCGCCTGTCCGTCGACACCACCCGCGCGGCGGTCGCCGAGGCGGCGCTCGGCGCGGGCGCGCAGATCATCAACGACGTGTCGGGCGGCCTTGCCGATGCCGGCATGGCGCGGGTCGCGGCCGACACCGGCGCGCCGTGGGTGCTGATGCACTGGCGCGGGCACAGCAAGGACATGAACCGGCTCGCGACCTACCGCGACGTGGTCGCCGAGGTGCGCGACGAACTGTCGCAACGGGTCGACGAGGCGCTGGCGGCGGGCGTCGCGCACGAGAACATCGTGCTCGACCCTGGTCTCGGCTTCGCGAAGCACGCCGAGCACGACTGGGCGCTGCTCACGCGGCTCGGCACGTTCATCGACCTGGGCTTCCCCGTCTTGGTCGGCGCGTCGCGCAAACGTTTCCTCGGGCGCCTGCTCGCGGACGAGAAGGGCGAGCCGCGTCCGCCGTCAGGCCGCGAGGACGCGACCGCGGCGATCTCCGCACTGGCCGCGAGCGCTGGGGCGTGGGGCGTGCGGGTGCACGCGGTCGGCGCGTCGCTCGACGCGGTGACCGTCGCCGCGGCATGGAGGAGGGGCTCGGCATGAGCGACCGGATCACGTTGACCGGCCTGCGGGTGTTCGGCCAGCACGGCGTGTTCGAGCACGAGAAGCGGGACGGGCAGGAGTTCGTCGTCGACGTCACCGTGTGGCTGGACCTGGCGCCCGCGGCCGAGACCGACGACCTGAAGCAGACCGTCCACTATGGAGAGTTGGCGGAGCTTGCGGCGGGCATCGTCGGCGGCGAGCCGTACGACCTCATCGAGAGCGTCGCGGGCAAGATCGCCGACGAGGTGCTGGCGGACGAGCGGCTGACCGCGGTGGAGGTCACGGTGCACAAGCCGTCGGCCCCGATCCCGCTCACCTTCGACGATGTGGCTGTTACCGTGCGGCGGCAGCGATGAGCCGCGCGGTCCTGTCGCTCGGTTCGAACCTCGGCGACCGGCTGGGTTTCATCCAGTCGGTACTCGACGGTCTCGGCGATGCCGTGGTCGCCGTGTCGTCCGTGTACGAGACGAAGCCCTGGGGCGTGACGGATCAGCCGGACTTCCTCAACGCGGTGATCGTGGTGGACGACCCTGCCCGTGACCACTGGGCGTGGCTGCGCGCCGGGCAGGCGCTGGAGCAGGCGGCGTGCCGCGTGCGCGAGCTGCACTGGGGCCCGCGCACCCTGGACGTCGACGTCGTGACGGTCGACGGCGTCACGTCGGACGACCCCGAACTCCTGCTGCCACATCCCGGCACTCCGGATCGTGTCAGCGTGCTGGTCCCGTGGCTGGAGATCGAGCCGGATGCCGAGCTCCCCGGCCACGGTCCCGTGCGTGATCTTCTCGAGGCTCGCCCAGCGGACGATCGGGAAGGTGTGCGTGCCCGCCCGGATCTCGCGCTCAGGCGCGCAGCGCGGCGATGATCCACTCCGCTGCCGGGATCTGATCCGGGAACGGCTGCCAGCCGTTCATGATCGCGAGCAGCCGCCAGTAGCGGTCGGCACGCGCGTCGGTGCCCGAGGCGATCTCGTCGGCCAGTGCGAGCCGGTCCTTGCCGTCCGACGCCGCGACGATCTCCTCGGCCAGCGCGTGGCCTTCGGGCGACGACGGCGCCGTCCCCGCGTCGACCTGCTCCTGTGCCCGCGCGCTCCATCTGAACCAGCTTTCCCGTTGTGCGTCCGAGAGCCGCCCGTTCGAGCCCGCCGCCCGTGCCGCGGCATGCCGTTCGCTCATCGCACGGATCGCGCGCCGGAAGTCCGCGTCCTGGATCAGCTCCGCGAACTCGACCCATGCCTCCAACTGCTCGGGCGTCGGATCGTCGGGCAACGCGGGTTTCGCCGACCGCATCCCCGCATAGAACTCGGGATCGACGTCCAGCCCGTCGGTCATCCCGGCCCAGAACTCGTCGAGCAGGCGCGTCCGCTCCTCGTCCGACATCGATGCCAGCTTGTTCATCAGTCTCACTTCCTCCGGTTCGGACACCCGTTTCACGACCGCGCGCAGCACCGCCCGGCGCAGCCGCAGGCGGCGAATCTGCTCGTCGAGTGCCTCGATGTGCCGTGCCGCGATCCGCGGCACGGTCACCTCATCGGCCAGCACCAGCGCCACGTCGGCCAGGCCGACGCCGAGTTCGCGCAACGTCTTGATCAGCTCGAGCCGGGCCAGCGACCGGGTGTCGTACAGCCGGTAGCCGGACGGTGTGCGGTCGGTGGGCGGGAGCAGCCCCTCATCGGAGTAGAAGCGGATCGTCTTGACCGGCAGGCCGGTGCGCCGCGCGAGCTCCCCGATGGTGAACGTCCTGCTCACGGGGTCCATCCTGAAGCCTCCAGTCACTGGAGAGTCAAGTCTGTCAGGGTACGGTGACGGCATGCACTTCACGCGGCCCCGCGAGCTGGTGACCGCCGGGCTCGTCGGCCTCGTGCTCTCTTATCTGGCGTTCAAGTTCTTCTACGAATCAGTCCCGCGGCTGCCGCGGTACGCCGGCGTCACGCTGCTCGCGCTCGCCGTGATCGAAGTCGCACTGGCTTTTTCCATCCGGGCCCGGATCCGCAGCGGCCGGCTGCTCGGCGCGATCGGCGTGGCGCGCGCGGTCGCGCTCGCGAAGGCGTCTTCCCTCCTCGGCGCGCTGATGTTCGGCGGGTGGCTCGGGATCATCGCGGCGCTGTTCCCCCAGACGGACGCGGTGACCGCCGCGGCGGCCGACGTCCGCAGCGCCGTCATCGGCGTGATCAGTGCCGCGGCCCTTGTCGCGGCCGCGTTGTGGTTGGAACACTGCTGCCGCACACCGGACACGAGTGATCAGGATCGCGATAGTCACCCGACCGGTTAACGCTGAGGAGAGACCGCTCGAAGTACCGACTAGGTCTCAGACGGATAACTGACAGGTACGGTGTTGGGCATGACTGGCGTGGGTGACGACTCGCGCGGCCGCCTTGTGGGCAGGCCGTGGTTCGTCGTCGGCTTGGCCCTCGCACTGGCAGCGACGCTCGCGCTCGTCCTCGCGGACGACATCCGCTATCTCCGGCTCGGCATCGTCGCCGCGTTGTGGGCGGCGCTGGTCGGCGCGTTTCTCGCGGTCAAGTACCGCCGGAACGCGGCGAACACCGAGGAAGCGGTCGCGCAGGCGCAAGAGGTCTACGAGCTCGAACTGGAACGCGAGATCGCCGCGCGGCGCGAGTACGAGCTCGAGATCGAATCGGAAACCCGGAGCAGGGCCGCGTCCGAGTCACGTGCGGAGCTGGACGCCCTGCGCTCGGAGGTGCTGGCGCTCCGGGACAGCCTGCAGTCGTTGTTCGGCGGCGAGGTCCTTCTCGAGCGGGTGGCGCTGACCGCGCAGGCGACGCGGATGCGCGCGCTGCGTGAGGAAGGCCGGCTCGTCGAGGCCCCTTCCGGCAACGGCCGGGTGCCCGCGCAACTGATTGCTGCGTCCAGCAACGAGGCCGCGGACCGGCCGACGGAGTTGATCGAGCGCATCCGCGAGAAGCAGCCGACGCGAGGCCGTCCCGCCGCGGGGGCGCCGGAGCCGCGTCGCCCGGAGCGGTCGCTGGATCTGCCGCCGCGCCGCGAGCAGGCGCGGCCAGGGTACGGCCGCAGCGCCGCGGCGAGCGTGTCGAAGGCCGCCGCGGAGGCACGCGCCGAACAGACCCGGGTCACGCCGCAGGCCGATCCGGCCTGGAGCACCCCGCAGGCGGAGCCGAGCCGGGGCCCTCAGGCCGTGCGACCCGGCGAGCCGCCACGCCGTGCCGCGGCGGCGACCGAGCTGACCCAGCCGGCCCTCGACCCCGCCGACCGGCGCCGCGTGCGGCACGAGTCCGCAGGCGACGAGCCCACCCAGCTGTCGAAGGTGCTCGACGCGGACCAGACCCCGTCGTGGGAGAGCACCAGCAGCCTCAAGCGCGAGCCGACAGGCGATCCCGCTGCCTCGAACGGCAACAGCGCCCCGGCGACCCCGGAACCGCAGCCCGCTGAGCGGCCGAAACGTGCCGAAACCTCGCGGCCCCGGATGCAGCCCGCGCGTCGTTTCGAGTCGTCGCGGCCGCGGATGGAGCCAGTGAAGCGTGCGGAGCCTTCGCGGCGGTTCGAGTCCTCGCGTCAGTCCATGGAACCCGTAAAGCGTGCCGAGTCCTCCCGGCCCTCGATGGAGCCGGCCAAGCCGCCACGTCGTTTCGAGTCGTCTCGGCCGTCGATGGAACCCGTGAAGCGGGCGGAGACGTCTCGGCCGGGGATCGAGCCGGCTGCTGCCAAGCCGCCGCTCCGGTTCGAGTCCTCGCGGCCCTCGATGGAGCCCGTCAAGCGTGCGGAGACCTCGCGCCCACGGATCCAGCCGGTGGGGCGGATGGAGCCCCCGCCACCGCCGGTGCCGGACGAGTTGCCGCCGCCGAGCAACCCGACGCTGCCGGTCGAGGTGCGGCGCCGCGCACAGGAGGGCGGTG
>DASZUO010000188.1:0-9760 GCA_035547575.1 Amycolatopsis sp.
ATCTCCACCACACGCAGATCCTCCAACGGACCACTCATCACTCCAGATCCTCCTCCATTGCAGGAAACGGAAAACAGCCCTCAAAACCCGGCGGAAACCTCAGCCAGCCAGACGGAAACGAGCCACCGTCACCTCGGCGTCGACGTCGTCCCAGGCCACCTCGACCCGCGACCCGATCCGCACCGCCTCCACATCGGACTCCACCAGATTGGCGATCATGCGCACCCCCGGCGCCCCATCCAACTCCAGCACCGCCACCACATACGGCACGCTGTCCTGCAACGCCGGCACCACCGCATGCCGCACCACCGTGTAGGTGTAGACCGCGCCCGCACCGGAGAGCTCCACCTGCTCCACCTCCTGATGCCGGCACGCATGGCAAAACGGGCCCGGCGGGAACCGGAACGCGCCACAA
This sequence comes from Amycolatopsis sp., assembly GCA_035547575.1. GTDB lineage: Bacteria > Actinomycetota > Actinomycetes > Mycobacteriales > Pseudonocardiaceae > Amycolatopsis_E. Next base: position 416 of record DASZUO010000188.1, read on the forward strand.
TTGGTGCACTTCGGCACCGTGAGCTTGTGTTCCCGGGTGGCCAGCCAGAACGGCTCGGTCCACGCATCCGGATTGATCTCAGCGAACTCGGCGGGCAACGCGCCGGCAGGACGAGGCATGACTTCTCACTTTCCCAGAATGATCGCGCTGGTCGGAGTCGGCGCCGGACCACCCGTCACCAACGCGAGCTCCGCGTTCTCCACCTGATTGACCGCCTCACCCCGCAACTGCTCCACCGCCTCTCGCACGTGCGTCATCCCGATGATGTAGGCCTCCGACAGGTTCCCGCCATGCGTGTTCACCGGAATCGAGCCCGTCTTCCACCGGATCGCGCCACTCTCCACGAACGGCCCACCCTCACCGATGCCGCAGAACCCGTAGTCCTCCAGCTGCATCACCACCATCGGAGTGAAATGGTCATACAACAACGCCACATCAATATCCGCCGGCGTGACCCCCGCCCGCGCATACACATCCCTGGCCACCGGACGATGCCCCGACGACGCGAAATACTCGTCCGGCATCCCCATCCACGTGATCGACTGACCCCAGCGGCCCGCCGACCCATTCGCCGCCCCCAGCAAATACACCGGCGGCTTACGCAGATCCCGCGCCCGCGACGCCGACGTCGTCACCGTCGCAACCGCCCCATCGTTCTCCTGCGTGTAATCCAGCAGGCACAACGGATCCGAAATCATCCGGGCACTGAAATAGTCATCCATCGTGATCCGGTCGCGGAACCGCGCCGTCGGCCGGTTCACCGCATTCTCCCGCTGCGACACCGCGACCTCCCCGAACGCCTCCCGCCGCGTCCCATACAGATGCATATGCCGCTGTGCCAGCAACGAAAACATCTGCCCCGGCGCGAACAAGCCACTCGGAGCGACGAAATCACTCTCCGGCGTCGTCGGCCGCGAATACCCGCCCGTGCCCTTCGTCGCGAACGCCGCGCCGAACCGGGCACCCGTCACCTGCTGCAACGTCATCACCGACACGACCACATTCGCATGCCCCGACGTGATCGCCGCCGCCGCCAAGCCGATACTGCCCGCCGCGCCGCCGCCACCACCGGTCAACGTCGCCGTGAACTTGACCTCCGGAATACCCAGCGTCTGCGCGATCAACGCCGTATCGAACCCGCCCGAGTAATAGGCGAACCCATCGACGTCATCCACCGACAACCCGGCGTCCTCACACGCAGCCAAAATCGCCTTACACGCCAACTCGATCTTGGTCTGCGGCAACGACATCCCACGCTTGTAATACGGCGTCGACCCCACACCGACGATCGCGGCGTCATACTTCACAGACATGCGTCCCAGAACTCCAATCCCGTGTCTTGATACCGGCTCGCGCGCGGGGGCGGGCTCACCACACGCGGGGGAAGGTGGTTGACAGACACGGCCGCGCGGGCATTCTCGACATTGGTCTCCCGTCGCGAGTGCGCACGGCACCCTCACCATCGAGCGTGGACTCCTGGCCGTTGGAATAGATTTATCAGCCTCATCTTCCGATGTAAAGCACCTGTCTACCTGTTTCCTGGATCACACCTCGCCAAGGTGCGCCGGACCTGCGGGTACCCGCGGTTTGCCGTGCCGGGCAGCCAGCGGATACCGTCAACCAAGTGAAAACGGCATTTGCGAAGGATCTCGCATGAGGCTGGGATTGGTGTCCGACGCCCACTGCAACGTGGCGTCGTTCGAACGCGCGCTCGACGAACTGGAGCCGGACGTCGACGAGGTGCTCCTGCTCGGCGACCTGATCCACGAGTACCGGTTCTCGAACGAGATCGTCGGCCGCGCCCTCGACGAGGGCCTGCGCTACGTGCTGGGCAACCACGAGCTGGGCTTCCTGCGCAATCCCGCCGCGAACGGCCGGGACGGGGTGGACCAGTCACTCGTCGGGAAACTGCGCGACGTGCCGCTGCGGATCGACCTCGACATCGACGGCAAGCACATCGTCATGGTGCACGCGAGCCCGTTCCCGCCGTTCAACGACTACCTGTTCGCCGGCTCCCCGCTGCTGAAACAGTGCGAGCACCTCGATGCCGACATTCTCCTGCTCGGCCACACGCACGTCCCGATGGTCCAGCGCCACTACGGCACGCTGGTCGTCAACCCCGGGTCGATCGGGGAGTCACGGGACCACGAGACGGCGGCGGCGGTCTCCTACGCGATCCTCGACACCGCCACCGAAGAGGTGGAGGTGCGGCGCTTCCCCAACCCCGCCTACGGCATCGAGGGACCGACCGAAAGCAGTCACCACACCGCCGCGTGACCGGTCCCGTTCGCTGCGTCCCACATCACCTGATCACGCGGTTGACAGGCGTACCCGCGCGAGCTTTACTGAAAATGTCATTTTCAGTTCCCTCGGCAGGGAGGGGTGCCCATGTCGGCGCCGCAACTCGGCCGCCTGCACCCGCGGCACGGCATTCACGAGCCGACCACCGGGACGCCCGACCGCGCCCGCGGTTCGGTCCGCCGCACAGCGACCACCGACATGGTCCGGCCGGACGGCCTGACCGGTCCGTTGCTGCTGCGAGGCCGCGCCCGTGACCTCGTCACCACCTCCGACGGCACAGCGGTCGTGACCGGCGAGGCCTCCTGCCGGGGGGAGGTCGACTACCTCGAGGGGCGGGCGCTGCGCGCCCTCGAGACCGACCCCGCCCGGCCGGCGCTGCGGGCAGTGCTCGGCGTGCCGGTCGCCTCGGGCTTCCGCGCCGCCGTGCTCGAGGCCGACCCGGACCTGCCCGAGGAGAACGGGCTGCTGAACCTGCTGCTCGACGATTTCCCCGTCACCACGCTGGTGTCCGGGCACGCGGTCGGGGCCGGCCTGCGCGCCGACGGGCGGGCACTGCCGCTCTCTGTCGGCAGGCCCATGTTCGGCCGCAACGAGTGCGCGGGCTTCGCCGACGGTGGCACGATCATGAACGCCGTCGACTCCGACGGACGGGCGCCGTCCGTGACCGGCCCGGCCGCTCCCCCGGTCACGGAAGGGGACGAGGACGGCTGGCACGCCCTGGATCCCCTGCCGCCGCACGCCATGCGCCGCTGGCGGCGCATCGACGTCGGCACGGACGGGCGCGTGGACGTGTTCTACCGCGACTCCTACGTCCGCCCGGACGGTCTCGAGACCATCGTCCACGAGTACACGATCGAAGCGCTGGTCGACCCGGCGGAGGGCAGGGTGCTCTCCTGCGAGGCCGTCCCGCGCGTCCTACCGTGGGTCGAGTGCCCGGCCGCGGCCGACAGTGCCCGGCGGCTCGCCGGGCTACCACTCGAAGGCCTGCGGCCACACGTGCGCGGCACCTTCACCGGCACCACGACCTGCACACACCTGAACGACACGCTGCGCGGACTGGAGGACGTTCCCGCCCTCCTGCGCGTGGTCGCGAGCTGATCGAAGAAAGGTTCGACATGGAAAAGATCTGGGCCAACTCCGGGGACTCGCACTTCCTGGAGCCCGAGAGCCTGTGGCGCGACAGCCTGCCCCCACGGCTGGCCGAACTGGTGCCGCGGGCGGAGAAGGACCCCGACGGGCAGTGGGAGACGGTGCACATCGACGGGATGTCCTTCCGCCGCAAGCTGCCCACCGGCAAGGCGCTGGAGTTCCAGGAGGCGTCCAGCCGCGCCCCGGGTGCGGGTGACGTCACCAAGCGGATCACCGACCTCGACCAGGAGGGTATCTGGTCCGAGCTGGTCTTCCCGTCCCTGGGCATGTGGAGCTCCTCGTTCCGCACGTCGGAGGTGCTGCGCGAGGCGCTGAAGGTCTCCAACGACTGGGCGTACGAGACGATCGACAAGTCCAACCCCCGGCTGGTGAGCACGGCGCAGGTGTCCACTCTGGACATCAATGACGCGGTCACCGAACTCGAGCGGTGCGCCGAGATGGGCTACCGCGCGGTGTTCATGCCGGTCACGCCGCACCCGCTGCAGAAGGACTACAACCGGGACGAGTGGGAGCCGTTCTGGGCGGCCGCGGAGGCGGCGAACATCGTCATCGCGTTCCACATCGGCACCGACCCCATCGACCTGGCCGCGGGCGGCTCGGCGGGCGTCGTGTACCGGGGCCCCGGCGGCGCGGTGCTCAACTACACCGAGACGACCTTCGGAGGCCAGCGCGCGGTCATGAAGCTCGTCGCCTCCGGCGCGCTTGACCGCCACGAGAACCTCAAGGTGCTGGTGTCCGAAGGCGGCGCCACCTGGGTTCCCTTCGTCGCGGACCGGATGATGGAGGGCTACCGCCAGCACGCGATGGCGGTGCGTCCCAAGCTCAAGCGGGAGCCGAAGGAGATCATCTACTCGCAGGTCTACGCCTCGTTCCAGCACGACGAGTCGGCCGTGGCGGCCTGCACCGCGATGGGCTTCAACAACGTCATGTGGGGCAGCGACTACCCGCACATGGAGGGCACCTACGGGCACACGCAGGAGACCCTGCACCACCTGTTCGACGGGGTGGACCCGAAGGTCAAGGAGCGCATCACGGTCGGCGCGTTCCGCGAGCTGTTCCCGCAGGTCCCGGAACTGCCCAAGACCGCGGCGCCCGCCGGAGTCTGAGCGGGAGCGGACTGTGGTGGCGGCACGGGAGGCTTCCCGGCTGCCACCACAGTCCGAACGCTGAACACGAGCAGGACCGGCACCTCACGGCCGCCGCCGGCCGTTCGAGAGGCAGGAGGGCCGCAAGCGCCGGGGCGAACGGATACCGTGGTCGGGTACTGTCATCCCAAACCGGAGGGAGACGCGGGTGCCGACCGCCGACAACGCCGGCGCGAGTTCGAGAGACCGCCTGCACGTGCCGAAGACGGCGGAGATCGTCGCGGGCACCATCCGCACCCAGATCGTGCGCGGCGAGATCCCGCCGGGCACCACGCTTCCCAGCGAGTCCGAGCTCATGGGCCAGTTCGGCGTGTCCCGCTCCTCGCTTCGCGAGGCGTTCCGCATCCTCGAGTCCGAGCAGCTTCTGGTGATCCGCCGGGGCTACCCCGGCGGCGCCCGCGTCACCCATCCCGACATCACTGTCGCGTCGCGACATCTCAGCATTCTGATGCAGGTCGACGGCGTGCTGCTGAGCGACGTCTTCCAGGCCCGCGCGCTCATCGAACCCGTCGCGCTGCGGCTGCTCGCCGCGCGCGCGGACCGCGAGACCGCCACGGAGAAGCTGCTGGCTCTGTTCGCCGAGATCGAGCGGCTCGCCGATCCCCGTGCGCGCGCCGAGAAGTGGACCGAGTTCTTCCTGCTCCTGTTCGACCTCGCCGGCAACCGCACCCTGCGCATGCTCTACGGCACGGTCACCGAGGTCGTCCGCCAGGAGATCATCCAGTACTCGATCCGCGAGCCGGTGGACAGCATCGAGTCGTCGGCCAAGGCGGTGCGCAAGACGATGCGGCTGGTCGCGGCCGGCCGTGGCGACGAGGCGGCGGACTTCTGGCGGGGCCGCATGCTGGACGTGTCGGAACAGGTCGCGCAGACCCACAGCGGCCGCACCGTCGTCGACGCCTTCGCGAGCGGCAACTGAGCCGGGTCAGGCGCCGAGCACCGAGCGGATGAGCTCGGCGAGTACCAGCGGCTGGTCGCTCTGCACCGAATGCCCGGATCCGGCCACCACCTGGACGTCCACGTCCGGCTTACGCCGCCGGAACTCCTCGACGTCATCGTCCGCGACGAACACCGAGTCCCCGCCGCGCACGAGAGTCATCGGCGCCCGCGTGCGGCCCAGGTCCTCCCAGAGCGGCGTGTAGTCGCCGCCGGGACCGCCTTGCAGGTCGTAGCGCCATTCCCAGCGGCCGTCGGGCCGCTGCCTCGTGTTGTGGATGACGCCGCGTTCCAGCGAACTCCGTGGCCGCTGGGGCGCCGCCGCCACGGCATTGTCGATCATCTCCTCGCGGGTGTCGAACACCCGGCCGTCGCCGATCAGCGCCGTGGTGCCGCGCTCCTTGCGCGTCATCGCCGCACTCCGCAGCAGCGCGGCGGGTGAGACGTCGACGATGACGGCCCGGCGCACGACGTCCGGCGCCGCCGCGGCGAGCCGGATCGTGGTCAGGCCGCCCAGCGACATCCCGACGACGACCTCCGCGTCCGGCGCCCATTGCCGCACGGCAGGCTCGACCGCCGCGGCCGCCGTCCACGGACCGTAGTCGCGATCCGGCCGCCAGTCGGAATGCCCGTGCCCCGGCAGGTCGACCGCCAGCGCCGGCAGCCCGAGCGCCAGGACCACGGTGTCCCAGGTGTGCGCGTTCTGCCCACCGCCGTGCAGGAACACCAGTCGCGGGGACTCCTCGCCCCAGAGGATCGAGCTGATCCGCAGGCCGTCGCCGGGGTCGGTGCTGACCCGGCGGACCGGCGGCGGACCCTGCCATGGCAGGCCCACGTCTTCGGCATTGCCCGCCAGCAAAGAGAACTCGTCGGTCGCGTCCAGCCCGGGATTCATGCGCCCACCCGTCCGTCCTGCGTCGGTGATCGGTTACGTCAAAATACAACTCTTCGCGGCGCTGGTCGATGGAACCGGCTTCGCTAGGCTCCCATTCCTAGGACCTGGGAAGGAGATCGCCGTGACTGGTCAGGCGGCCGAACGAGCAGCCGTCATGGACGCGGCCTACCGCGCGCTCACCGCCAGCAAAGGCGCCAGCGTGTCGGTCACCGACATCCTTCGTGCCGCGGGCCTGTCGACGCGCGCCTTCTACCGGCACTTCGAGTCGAAGGACGAGTTGCTCCTTGCGCTGTTCCGCCGCGACGCCGAGCGGGTCATGAACCAGAGCGACGCCGCGGCCAGTGCGGAGTGCCCCAGGGACGCGCTGGCGAACTTCCTGGCGATGTACCTGCGGATCGCGGCGGATCCCCGGCGGCGCCGCCGGATGCTCGTCCTCTCCTCGCCGGAGATCACGCGGGCTCGTGGCTATGCCGAGGAACGCCGGCGTTTCAACGCCGTCCAGGAGGCCGCGATCGCCGCCATCCTGGAACGTGGCCTGGCGAACGGATCCTTCCCGTACGCCAAGCCGGCCTCGGACGCGCGGTGGATCCGCGCGGCGCTGAGCAACGCCTTCGACGAGCAGGTCGCCGGAACCACCCGGACGGCCGACGACGTGGTCGCCGAGCTGACCGATTTCGCGCTCCGTGCCCTCGGGGCACCGGCGACGGAGTGCCCCGCGCCCAACCGGTGAGCGCGGGACACCCTCGTGCCGGTTCCTAGTGCACGGCCACACCGCCGGTTGCGTGCGCACGCCCGTGCCGCATTCCCAGCGTCAGCACCAAGCCGACCAGCGCCGCGATGCCCATGATCACGAAGACGATGGTGTAGCCATGCGAGGTGTACGTGGGAGCGCCCCCGTGCCCGGTGGTCAGCACGTGGCCGGCGAGGATGACGCCCGCGATCACGGGCACCGCGGAGCCCATGAACGCCGAGACGCACGCGCCCATCCCGGTGGCGACACCGGTGAGCCGTTCGGGAACGGCCTCGATGATGAGGTTGTTGAGCCCGCCGTAGTAGCAGCCGCTCGCGACGCCGCCGATGACGCCGAAGATGACGAACTGCCACTTCTGGTCGTGCATGAACGCCGTCAGGAACGATGACGCCACACCGGCCGTGAGGCTCACGAGCATGACGGTGCGGGGCGACGTCCGGCGCGCCAGGTAACCGCCGAGGGGGCCGAAGATGATGTTCATGATCCCGAAGCCCAGGATGACGACACCGACCTCGGTGGCCGAAAGGCCGAACGCGTAGCCGGCTCCCGGCGTGGGTTTCGTTTCGAGCATCTGCGAGACGAGATAGGTCCACGTGCCCGGAACCTGGGCGAACAACCCGACGATCAGGGACCGGCCCAGCGCCGGCCCGCGCAACAGCGACAACGGGATCATCGGCTCCCGCGCGCGTTGCTCGGCGACGACGAACAGCACGAACATCACCACGCTGCCCACGAGCGAGAGCACGGTCCACACCGAACCCCAGCCTTCGCTGCCGCCCAAGGTGATACCCAGCAGCAGTGCTCCGGCGCCCAGCGTCAGCAGCAACGAGCCCCGCAGGTCGATCTCCCGCAGTCGCGGCCGTTTCCCGCCGGATCGCCGCGTGTTCGGCACGACGAAGCCCGCCAGCGTGCCGAAAATGAGCATGTAGAAGAAGCAGAACCAGAAGACCATCCGGAAGTCACCGAGGGACAGCAGCGCGCCGGCGAGCATCGGCGACACCAGCAGCGCGAGGCCCGTCGTCGTCGACCCCAGTCCGACCGCGACCGGGACGATCTTGGGCGGCATGTACTCGCGGAAGAACGAGTAGGTCACGCCGGGCAACGCGACGGCGGACGCCTGCAGCACGCGAGCGATCATGACGAGGGTGAACGATGTGCTCAGCGCGCCAAGCAAGGAGCCGAGCATGAAGATCACCGCGACCGCCATCAGCATGCGTTTGCGGCCGAAGACATCGGCCAGCTTCCCCATGAGTGGCTGCACCGAGGCCGCCACGAGCAACGTGATACTGAATATCCACGGCAGCTGTGCGGGCGTGAATGGCGGCACCATGTGCGGGAGCACCTGGATGAACGCGGTCGCGCCGTAGGTCGTGGTCTCCACCATGAGCAGGATCACGATCAGCACGAAAACGTAGTGACCGGTGGAACGCTGCTGCGTCTTGCCCAGCTGCGCGGTACCGGTCGAATCACTGAATACGTTGTCGGGACTTGGCTGTTCGGTTTCGGGCGTTGACATCCGCCCTCCCTTCTACCAGCGCCCTTGCTGGCATCAACCTCGGACAAACGAAAGCGCGCTCCGTGATCGACTCACGAAGAGCGCTGGACCCTGGCCGCCGGTCCGACGGCTCGGCTTGACGGTAGGTGTTACCGAAGATACAACCATAACGACTACTGGAACCTACCACAAGACACTGACCTGCTGGGCTGTATAAAAAAACCGGGCATCGCGCCGAACCGGATGGCGCGGACCTTCAGATCGATGCACCAGGCAACCGTTTGTCCGGACGGGGAATTTCTTCCCGTATGTCCAATCTGGGGTGCGCGGCTTGCGCACGCCTTCGGCGAGACGAGATTCGCGCCGTGGCTGCCCCCGGGGATGCGCGGGACGCGTGAGGGATGCGCGGGAGGCGCGGGAAATTGCGGAGGATGCGGCCCGGGGCGGGGCGGGCGTGCGGGGTACGGAGGGGCGGCATCGGCCGCAGACCCATCGGCGGCCACGCAAGCCCGCGGCCACGCCATCGGCGGCCACGCGAGCGTTCGGCAGCGCCATCCGCGGCAGCGCAAGCGTTCGGCAGCGCAAGCGTTCGGCAGCGCCATCCGCGCCTGCGCCGCGGCGCATCGGCGCGAGCGCACGAAACCACGGCCGCACCGGAGGCTGGCACGGGGTG
>DASZUO010000189.1:0-8715 GCA_035547575.1 Amycolatopsis sp.
ACGCCCATGGCGCCGCTGCCGATGTGCTCAACGAGGCGATAGTGCCCTGCGATCAGCTGACCGGTGTCGATGGGACTACTCCTCGGAAACTACCTGCATTTCTTGGCTTGCCCGAGCGCGAACACCCTCCTCGCGCACCGGACCGAGTGTAGCGGTCTCGCTCGTGGCGCTTCCGTAAGCTGGCCCGCGCCCGACCTTGATCAATCCGAGCGCTCCGACCAGCGCGAACGCGAGGTAACACGCCAGCAGGGCCGGTGGCGTGCCGCCGGTGAGCGCGTCGCCGAGCACGACGACCGCGATCGTTCCGGGCAGGCTGCCGAGCACCGTGCCGATCAGGTACGGGCGCGGCCGCACGTCGAGGATCCCGCAGCAGTAGCCCAGCGGAGCGAAGGGAACCACGGGGATCAGGCGCAGCGACGTGATCGCGAGGACCCCGCCGTCGGCCAGCCGGTCGTTGACCGCGCGCACGGATTTCCGGTGCAGATGCCTGGCCACGAGGTCGCGGCCGAGGACCCGGGCCAGCCCGAAGCCCAGCATGCCGGAGATCGCCGTCGCGACGATCGCCACCGAGATCCCGGCGACGCCGCCGAGCAGCAGGCCGGCCGCGAGGTTGAACACGGTGCGCGGGACGGGGACCACGGTGAGTAGCGAATAGGCCACGAGCAGCAGGAGAGCCGTCGCCGGACCGTGGCCCGCCGCCCAGTCCCGCAACTGCGCGGGGCTGGGGATCGGCAGCACGAACGCCGCCGCGACGAGGGCGGCGAGCACGGCGAGCGCGACGATCAGCTTGGCGCGGCGGGTCATGAGGACACGGTATTGCGCGCTGCACCTGCCTGGGCCGCGGGGCGCACTACTGTGAACGACGTGCCCAAACACGGCGAAGCGGTCGAGTACCAGGTCGGTGAGCGCACTGTCCGCGTCTCCAGTCCCGACAAGGTCTACTTCCCCGAGCGGGGGATCACCAAGCGGCAGGTGGCCGAGTACTACATCGCGGTGGCCGAGCCGCTGTTGCGGGTGCTCCGCGACCGGCCGACGACGCTGAAGCGGTTCCCGGACGGCGTCGCGGGCGAGTTCTTCTACGCCAAGCGGGTGCCGAAGGGCGCCCCGGAGTGGCTGGAGTCAGTGCGGATCGCGTTCCCGTCAGGGCGCACGGCCGACGAGGTGTGCCCGACCGAGCCGGCCGTGCTGGTGTGGGCAGCCAACCTCGGCACGCTCGACTTCCACCCGTGGCCCGTCCGCCGCCCGGACGTCGACCACCCCGACGAGGTGCGGATCGACGTCGACCCCTCCGACGAGACCGGCTTCGCCGACGCGGTGCGCGTCGCGCAGGCGGTGCGCGAGGTGCTCGACGAGGCCGGGCTGGTGGGCTATCCGAAGACCTCCGGCGGGCGCGGCGTGCACGTGCTGGTCCGGATCCGGCCGGAGTGGGACGTCATCGACGTGCGGCACGCGGTGATCGCACTCGCCCGTGAGGTCGAGCGGCGCATCCCGTCGCTGGCGACGACCGCGTGGTGGAAGGAAGAGCGCGGCGGCAAGGTGTTCCTGGACTACAACCAGGCCGCCCGCGACCGCACCGTCGCCTCGAGCTGGTCGGTGCGCGGCACCGCACGTGCCACGGTGTCCACGCCCGTGACGTGGGACCAGCTGGCGGAGGCCGACCCCGACGACTTCGACGTGCTCACCGTGCCGGACTGGCTCGCCGAGCACGGCGACGCGCACGAGGCGATGGACGAGCGGGCGTTCGGTCTGGAGACCGCGCTGGCCTGGTATGCGCGGGATGAGCGCGACCGTGGTCTCGGTGAGATGCCGTATCCGCCGGATTACCCCAAGATGCCCGGCGAGCCCAAGCGGGTGCAGCCGAGCAAGGCGCGGAACTGACCAGGCAAAACGGCGCAATCAAGATCATCTACCGGTTCGCACATCGCTGACTCGCCCGATAACTTCGACGTCATGGCGGCACCGATCCCCGACCTCGTGACCTCCTTCGCCCGGCACCTGCGCGCCGAAGGGCGCGCCGACCGCACCGTCGCGCTGCATACCCAAGCGCCACGGTTCTTCGCCGCATGGCTCGCCGACCACGGCCGGGCGTCCGACCTCGATCAACTGACCCAGGACAATCTCGTCGACTGGTTCAACCACCTGCGAGACCTCGGACAGGAACCCGGCACCATCCGGATGCGCCACGCCGGAATGCTCCGGTTCATCGGCTGGCTCATCGCCGAGGACGAACTGAGCACCAACCCCATGGCCGAGATCCGGAAGCCCGCGTCGCCGGAGAAACCCGTTCCCGTGATGTCCGACAACGACCTCACGGCGCTGCTGAAGGCATGCCACGGACGGGGATTCCTGGAACGTCGCGACGAAGCCATCATCCGGTTCCTGCTCGACACCGGCATACGCGTGGCCGAGTTGTGCGGACTCACGATCGACCGCGACATCGAGGGCAAGACGATTCCCGGGACTCTCGACCTCGACAGCGGCTCCGCGCTGGTGACCGGCAAGCGCGGGAAACAACGCGTCGTCTACTTCGGCGCCCGCACCGAGCGCGCCCTCGACCGCTACCTGCGAGTGCGCCGGTCACACCGGTGGGCCCACCTCGACGCCCTGTTTCTCACCCAACGCGGCGCGATGAGCACCGACGGGGTGCGCGCCCGGCTCGAGCTACGAGCCGAGCAAGCCGGTCTGAGGGACCCGAGCAATCCCCACCGATTCCGGCACACCTGGGCCCACGACTTCCTCCTCGCCGGAGGCCAGGAGCGGGACCTGAAACGCCTCGCAGGCTGGTCGGGAGAACCCCCGATTGCGAATGTCACCCCGCCGGTGATCAGGAGCGACAATATGACGGTGTTCCGGCGGCCGAGCCGATCGCCAAGCATCCCGAAAATGACGCCGCCGACTGGTCGGGCCACAAACCCGACAGCGAAGGTCGCGAACGCAGCGAGGGTGCCGGTGACAGGGTCCAGGCTGGGGAAGAACTGCTTGTTCAGGACGAGCGCGGCGGCCGTTCCGTAAATGCCGAAGTCATGCCATTCGAGCATCGTGCCGATCGCACTCGCTCGGGCGGCCTTCCTCGCTTGGCGCTCAGACGGCGCCGGACCCGGTGGCGATCTGGTGTGTCCATGATCCATCTCCCGCAGCGTCGAGGAATCCCGCCCTCCGAGCGGAGAGCGACGGGGGGACGCTAAGACCGAATGCGACAAGCCGAACACGAAATTCTGCACAGTGATAAGCGCGCCCAGCTGCGACGATCCCCACGATCCCCAACCTGGCGCTGCCCCGAACAGACTGTTGCGTAGCCAGGCTGAGGGTTACACCTTGCGGCGTTAATGTACGCAGATGTACAGTAAATCGCCTGCTCGTCGAGGCAGGTGGCAGCGGCACGACAGGTACCCCGGAGGTGGCCAATGGATGGCATCGACGCCGTGACGGTGGCCAAGCACGCAGCTCAGGCCGGCGTCGAGCTCCGGCCTGGCGAGGACGCCGTTCTTGCCGAGCTTGTGGCCGACGTCGGATCGATGATCGATCTGTTCGATCAGCTCCCGGCGGCCGAACCCGTTGCCTCGGGTGTCCGCGATCCCGGGCGTGCGCCCAGCCGTGACGAGGACCCGCTCAACGCCGTGATTCGGCGCATCAGTGTCCGCCGGCGATCCGGCGGACGCCTCGCCGGCCGCCGGGTCGGCGTCAAGGACACGATCGCGGTCGCCGGTGTGCCGATGACCGCAGGCTCGATCGTGCTCGCAGACTTCGTGCCGGAACGGGATGCCACCGTAGTCGAGCGCCTGCTCGACGAGGGCGCAGAACTCGTCGCGAAGCTGAACATGGACGGCTTCGCCTGGTCTGGCGGCGCCGATACCGGCGACTACGGCAAGATCCTCAACCCGGCGGACCTCGCGTACTCCACCTGTGGCTCGTCGGGCGGGACGGCGGCGGCGCTCGCCTATGAGTGGGTCGACCTCACGCTGGGCACCGACCAGGCCGGTTCCAATCGGCTCCCAGCTTCATGGTGCGGGGTATTGGGGATGAAGCCCACCTTCGGTCTCGTCCCGTACACCGGGGTGATGAGCGTCGACCCCACGATCGACCATGTGGGTCCGATGGCGACGAACGTCAGTGACCTGGCGCTTCTACTCGACGTGATCGCTGGCCGGGACGCCGACGATCCGCGGCAGGCCCGCACACCCGACCTAGCTCCGGACGCCTTCTGCGCTGCTGTGGAGGACACGCCGGCGACTCTCGCCGGCGTTCGCATCGGAGTCCTGCAGGAAGGGTTCAGCTCCATCCTCGGGGTTCCCCAGGAAGTTACGACCGCCATCAAGGAGGTGGCCCAGCATTTCCGGAAGCTCGGCGCGGACGTCGTCGAGGTCTCCGTGCCTGAACATCCCGTGGGCGGGCCACTGGCCTTTGCCTTTTACTGTGAGTCGCAGCTCAACGTCCTGACCTCGGGCGGCAACGGTTACGGCTGGAGCGGACGGTATGCCACCGACCTGCCAGTCGCGCTCGGGAAGGCGCTGGCGGCCGCCAGTGTCGACCTTCCGATCACGTTGAAGACCGTGCTGGTGGCGGGGATGATGCTCCGCGAGCGCGCAAACGGCGCCTACTACGCTCGAGCTCAGAATTTGCGTCCCTGGTTGCGAGCCGGCTACGACCGGGCCCTGCGTACCGTCGACGCGCTCCTACTGCCCACCAGTACGGTCCCACCACAGCCACACGTCGACGAGACCGACGTTGTGGCCCGCACACGACGGGGCTGGAGCATGCTGGGAAACACACCCGGCACGGACATCACCGGCCACCCAGCCGTGAGTATCCCCGCGGCGCAGATCGACGGGCTGCCGGTCGGCGCGATGCTGATCGGACGCCACTTCGACGACGCCGGACTCCTGCGGCTCGCCCGCGCCTACGAGCGGGACATCGGTTGGCAACTGTGCCCACCGCAATCCTGGTAGCGGAAGCTCCGGGCTGGCCATAGGGGCAGTCATCAGTACTGAAGCGACCAATCCTCAGCCCGAGGAAGCTCCCAGACACCGACCGGCCCGGGTCGACCAGTTTGATGCTGGCAGACCACCGAGCGTTCGGCCTAACAGCAATGGTCCCGACACCAGTGCCGGGCCGCGTAATTACTGAACTGCTCCATACGGTTCATTCGTTTTGAACGGCCTGTAGCCAGACGAAGGAGTCGTCACCGCGCAGGCCGATCGGTCCCGGCGAGCGAGACTGTATGGATGCGCGTGCGCGAGGTCTGGGTGCACGCCGTCGACCTTCGCGCCGGGGTCAGCTTCGACTCCCTCCCACACGGCCTTCACGAGCAGCTCATCACCGGCATCACCCGAACCTGGCAGCTGCGTGGGCAGGAGCCCGCGCTGTGCGTCGTACCGAGTGACACCAGCCGTGCCTGGACCGTCGACACAGGCGGCGGCCGGCCCATCGACATAAGCGGGCCGCTCGCCGAGCTCACCGCGGTGGTGACCGGTCGGCTGACGCGCGCGGGCGACCCGTCACTCCGCCGCTGGCTCTGACCACCCCTGCAATCAAGGAGGATCGCATGTTCCCGCTCAACGCCTGGTACGCCGCGGCCTGGGACACCGAGGTTGGACGAACGCTGCTCGCACGCACAATCTGCGACCGGCCGGTCGTCTTGTACCGGACCACCTCGGGCGAGGCCGTCGCGCTCGCCGACGCATGCTGACACCGCCTCGTGCCGCTCTCGATGGGCCAGCTGCATGGCGACGACCTCATCTGCGGCTACCACGGCCTCGCGTTCGGCCCCAACGGCCGCTGCACCCGCATGCCCGCCCAAGAGACCCTTAACCCCTCCGCCGCCGTGACGGCGTTCCCCCTTGGGGAACGACGACCCCGAATGGGCCGGCGACGGTGAGACGATCCACCTGGCTTGCGACTACCGGCTGGTGCTGGACAACCTCATGGACCTGACCCATGAGCAGTTCCTCCACTCCGACAGCCTGGCTAGCGACGAGCTCTCCGGAGCCGAGCCGACGTCGATCACGACGAGAACTCCGTCACCCACACCCGTTGGATGCCCGGAATCGAGGCGCCGCCCTTCCTCGGTATGCAGCTGAACCGGAAGAACACGGATTACCACGGCCCGATCGACCGCTGGCAGGTCATCCGCTTCAGTGCGCCGTCCACGATCATCATCGATGTCGGCGTCGCCCCCACCGGCACCGGGGCCCCGGACGGCGACCGTAGCGCCGGCATCAACGGATTCGTCCTCAACACGAACACACCGGGCGCAGCTGGCACCTGCCGCTACTTCTGGGCGTTCACCCGCAACTACCACCTGCAGGACCAGAGCCTGACCCCGCTGCTCAGGAAGAGCCTGTCACGAGTGTTCGGCCAGGACACCGAGATGCTCAACGCCCAGCAGCGCGCAATCGAGGCCAACCCCGGCTACGACTTCTACAACCTCAACATCGACGTTGGCGGCATGTGGGTCCGGCGGATCATCGACGCCCACGTGGCACGGGAGCAGGGCCGCGACCGCACCTACCCCACTCAGCTCGCCGCCGTCGCGGCCACTACCCGGCGCTCGGCATGACCGAGACCATCGACACCCGAGCCCAGGACTCCGCGGGGGAAGTCCAGAGCAGCCGCCGGCTCGCCACGGTGTTGGCCCGCGACGAGATCGTCCCGGGCATCACCGAGCTGACCCTGCAACCACCCCAACCGGCGTACTCGGTCCCGCCGGGAAGTCACATCGACGTCACCCTGCCGCTACCCAGCGGCACCGAGACCCGGTCCTAGTCGTGGACCTCGGCCGCGGGGACGGTTTGTTTCGCATCGCCGTCGGCCTCGACAGGCAGGACGATGGGGATCCCGCTGGATGCACACCCTGCAGCCCGGCGCAACGCTCGCCGTGAGCGGGCCGATCAGTGAGTTCGCTCCGAGCCCCGGGCGGCTGCCCAGCTTCCTGCTCGCCGCGGGAATCGGAGTCACCCCGGTCATCGGCCTCGCCCGAGCCCTGCGGCACGCCGGGGTCGACTACCGAATCCTCTACACCGGCCGCACTCGCGACAACATGGCCCACGTCGACCATCTCGAACAGGAACACCCGGGCCGGATCGGACTCGTCGACTCGGGCCACGGCCCAAGGCTCGCTCCCCACGATGTCGTCGCCAAGGTCCCGGCCGGCGAGGTGCTCTACGTGTGTGGACCGCTAGGGCTGCTGTCGGCGGTGCACGCGGCTTGGCAGCAGGCGGGACGCCCGCTCGGGAACCTACGCTTCGAGACCTTCGGCACCAGCGGCACTCTGCCCAGCTGCGGCTTCCGGGTCAGCGTGCCCTCCCGCGGACTCAACGTCGAGGTGCCCGCCGGAGCGAGCCGCTCGACGCGCTGGAGGACGTCGGCGTGGAAATGATGTACGACTGCCTCCGAGGAGAATGCGGCCTGTGCCGGGTCAAGATCCTCGCCGTTGATGGGGAGATCGACCATCGCGACGTCTTCCTGTCTGAACGTCAGCGAGCCGAGGACGTGTCATGTGTGCGTGCGTCTCGCGGGTCTCCGGTTCGTCGGTCACGATCGACTGCTGACCGCTCGAATGCGAGATCATACCCCTCAGTGCCTCATCAACAACCTTCTCCGCCCATGGTGGCTCGGTTGAAAGCCCACCGAGGTGATCGGCGTATAGGCAGCCGAACAACAAGCTGACCGCCCGGTCGATGTCCAGGTCTTCGCGGAGCTCACCGCTCTCGACGCCTGCACGGAGCACACGTGCAAAGCGAGCTCTGCGAGGCAGGAGGGTGCTGTCGCGCACGGTATTCAGTAACTCAGGAGAACGCGGCTCCATGACCAGGCAGGAGCCCGCAATGCTCATTGCCCCGACCTGCTGATACTGCTTGCGCATGGTGTCCAGCAGAGTGATGAGGTCCTGGCGGACATCCCCAGTCGGCGTTGGGCCGTCGAACTGCAGATGTCGAAGCGCTGCTCCGATCAACGCCAGCTTGTTTGCATAGCGTGCGTAGACCGTCACCTTGGACACCCCGGCTGCCGCCGCCACGCGATCCATGGAGAAGCCGTCGATGCCGTCCCCGGCGAGGCTCGTGATTGCGGCCTCGAGGATCGCGGTGTCGATCGCTGGATCTCGCGGGCGGCCGCGGCGGGCCGTGTTGCCTTGTCTCGCCACACCCCCGAGCTTAGGCGCTGACCAGCCAGGCTTCCTCCTGCCGCACTGCGCAATGCCACAAATTCGGCGGATGGTTTGCACCTCCAAGAACGGTTCACTGAGGAGAAGACGATGTCCCAGGAAGTCAAGGGTGTGGTCGCCACGGGCCAGCGCCGCCCGGTCTCCGTCGAGACGATCGTGGTCCCGGACCCCGGTCCCGGTGAGGCAGTCGCGAAGATCCAGGCGTGCGGGGTCTGCCACACCGACCTGCACTACCGGGAGGGCGGGATCAACGACGAGTTCCCGTTCCTGCTCGGCCACGAGGTCGCCGGGGTCGTGGAGTCCGTCGGCGAGGGCGTCACCGACGTCGCCCCGGGTGACTTCGTGATCCTGAACTGGCGCGGTCTGTGGGCAGTGCCGGGTCTGCAAGAAGGGCAAGCCCTGGTACTGCTTCAACACCCACAACGCGACGCAGAGGATGACGCTGAAGTCCGGCCAGGAGCTGCCTTATCCAAGAGGGCAGGGAAAGGCCACTCGAATTCTGACTCCCTGCCTCGGTTTTTCATAGCTTGCTAAAATTGGGAATTTGAATAAAT
>DASZUO010000190.1:0-17068 GCA_035547575.1 Amycolatopsis sp.
CGCCCGACAACGATCTCTACAACATTCCGGCAGTCGTCGAGGAGCTCGTCGCCGAGACCCACGACTGGCTTGCCGCGGTTAACGCTCAGGGTCGGCCTGAGGGGCGGCGCGAGTTTCGGCCGCCCCTCGGTTAGATCTTCCCCGTGAGGGCGCGGCGGCCCCAGAGGACGGCAGCAATATGGGTTTGCCCTATAGCGTGCGCCTCGAGCGTCGATTTTGGAGCGACGCGGCGCCGCTGCGCCGTCGCAACTCTGACTTCACCACCTACCGCCTCTTCGACCTCCCACAAGCCATCGCCGCCCTCATAGGCACCTTCTGTAAACGCCGCGCCGCACCTCGACTACCACCGGCGTCTTGCACCCCGGCCAGTAGCAGGTCCCGCTGCTCAACGCCGACAGCGCCGCCTCGGTGGCTGGGGTTTTTCTTGCGCACGCCGCGTCCGGCGGCTGAGGAGGTCATGACCTCGATCATCCACTGCGCCACCGAGAAAGACGACCGCCCGCCGGGGTCGGCAGCGGCCCAACCGGTGCCCTCCGTGCTGCACAGCCACGACCGTCAGAGCCGCCGCTACGCATTTCCACCGCACGCGCCCAGCCAGCCCAGCCGTGACGTAGAGTCACCTCTGCGGCTTGAACGTGTGGGTTGGCGGTATCCGTCGTGCCGAACCTTGGCACGAGCGGTCCTCACAGAGACCGGTAAGCTGCTGACCAGCAAGTTTAGGTTCGTATACTGGCTTGTTGGGCGCCCCCGGCAGGATTCGAACCTGCGACACCGGCTTTAGGAGAGCCGTGCTCTATCCCCTGAGCTACGAGGGCCTCGCGGACAGCCTAGCGGGCCACCCCTCACCTCGGTGAGGCACACCCGTGCGGATGAACGCCCGTGTCGACGGGGGCGCTACCAACCGGTAACCTCCCGTGATCGGCGGCGGAGACCCCGCGCCGACGGCTTCGGGAGGGCTCGTTGATCAAGCTCGTGTTCGCCGACGACGAAGAACTCGTCCGGTCCAGCCTGCGCGCCATGATGGCCGGAGCCCCGGACATCGACGTGGTCGGCGAGGCGAACGACGGCAGGTCGGCGCTCGAGGTCGCCCGCCGCCTGCATCCCGACGTCATGCTCCTCGACATCAAGATGCGCGCCGCCGACGACGGGATTCGCGCCCTCCGGGCCATTCTCGCCCTGCCCGGCCCGCCCGCGGTCGCCATGCTCACCACCTTCGACATGGACGAGTACGTCAGCCTCGCCCTGCGCCTTGGCGCCAACGGCTTCCTCCTCAAGGACATCGAGCCCGCCGCCCTGCTGCGTGCCGTTCGCGACCTCGCGAAGGGCGGCGCGGTCCTCGACCCGGGCGTCGCGGCACGCATGGTCCGCGCGCACCGCGAGGGCCAGCGCGCCGCGCAACCCGCCCGCAAGCTGCTCGCAAGCCTGTCCGAGCGTGAACGCGAGGTCGTCGCCCTCATCGGCCAGGGCCTGTCCAACGCCGAGATCGGCGGCAGGCTCCACCTGTCGGAGGCGACGGTCAAGGGCTACGTCTCCGCGGTGCTCGCCAAGATCGGCGCGGCCAACCGCGTGCAGGCCGCGCTGCTCGCCTACCGCGGCGGGATGCTCGATCAGCTGTAACTTCTTAGCCGGGTCTCAGCACCTTCGGTAAGACTGTCTACATGCGCATTCTCGTAGTCGACGACGATCGGGCGGTCCGGGAGTCCCTCCGGCGGTCGCTGGAGTTCAACGGCTACCAGGTCGACCTCGCCGGGGATGGCGCACAGGCGCTCGAAATGGTGATCGCGGACCGGCCGGACGCCATGATTCTCGACGTGATGATGCCGCGACTGGACGGCCTCGAGGTCGCGCGCCGCCTGCGCAGCACCGGCGACGACCTGCCCATTCTCGTCCTCACCGCCCGCGACACGGTCTCCGATCGGGTGTCCGGGCTCGACGCGGGCGCCGACGACTACCTCCCCAAGCCGTTCGCTCTGGAGGAACTGCTCGCCCGGCTGCGGGCACTGCTCCGTCGCGCCACGCCGGAGGCACAACTGGGCGCCGACGCCGAGAAGCTCACCTTCGCCGACCTGACGCTCAACCCGGGCACGCGCGAGGTCACCCGTGGCGAGCGCGACATCAGTCTGACCCGCACCGAGTTCGCCCTCCTCGAACTGTTCATGTCCTACCCGAAGCACGTGCTGACCAGGGGCCGCATCCTCGAGGAGGTTTGGGGCTACGACTTCCCGACCTCGGGCAACGCGCTCGAGGTATACGTCGGCTACCTGCGCCGCAAGACGGAGGCCGGCGGCGAGCCGCGGCTCATCCACACCGTGCGCGGCGTCGGGTACGTGCTGAGGGAAACCCCGCCGTGAGTCACGTCGTGGACGAACCAGTGGCGGTGATCCGGGTCGACGCCACCGCCAAACCCGAGCAGACCGCCAGGCGCCGGATGTCGCTGCGGGCGCGGGTCACGCTGCTCGCCGCCGCGTGCGTGGCGGGGGTGATGGCGCTGGTGTCCATCGGCGCCTACGTCACGGTCTATAACAACCTCTACCAGCAGGTCGATGACACCCTCTCGACTCGCGCGGTCGCGGCGATGCAGACACCGCAAGTGCGGCAGGGCCTGCAGGAGATCCCCGGGGCTTTCCTCGCGACCGCCGACGTCGAGATCGGGCTGCTCTACTCCGACAACACCATGCAGTACCCCAAAGGCGGCCGTCGACCGGCGTGGGGTCCGGCAGAGCTGGCTGTCGCGCAGGGCAGCACGCCATCGTCGCTGCGGACCGACACCGCGACCGATACCCGGGTCATAGCGCTGCAGTACTCGCCGGGCCAGGCGCTCGTGCTCGCCCAATCCCTGCGCCCCACCAAACAGACCCTCAACGAGCTTGCCGTCGTGCTCGCGCTCATCGGGGGTGGCGGCATCCTCGTCGCGGCGCTCGCCGGGACCGCGGTCGCGCGCACCGGGCTCCGCCCCGTCGAACGCCTCACCTCGGCCACCGAATATGTTGCTCGTACGGGTGATCTCCGGCCGATCCCGGTCAGCGGCGACGACGAGCTGGCGCGGCTGACCCACAGCTTCAACACGATGCTCGGCACGGTCGCCGAATCGCAGGAACGCCAGCGGCAGCTTGTCGCCGACGCCGGACACGAACTGCGCACTCCGCTGACCTCGCTGCGCACCAACCTCGAACTGCTGCTCTCCGCCAGCCGGGCGGGCGCGCCGAACTTGTCGGACAAAGACCGTGCGGATATCGAGACCGACATCAAGGCACAGCTGGATGAGCTGACTCAGCTCATCGGTGACCTGGTCGAGCTGGCGCGCCAGGACGAGCCGCGCACCGCGTTCGAGCGCGTCGACCTCGCCGAGGTGGTCGAGCGGGCGCTGGACCGGGCCCGCCGCCGCGCCGGAGACGTCGAGTTCGACGTGCGGATGCAGCCGTGGTTCGTGACAGGCGACCACACTGCGCTGGAGCGCGCGGTGTTGAACCTGCTGGACAACGCCGTGAAGTTCTCCCCCGCGGGGTCCACCGTGCGAGTCGAGATGCGGCCACTCGGCGACGGCACCGCGGTGATCGAGGTCGCCGACTCCGGACCGGGCATCGCCGACGCCGACCTGCCGAAGGTCTTCGACCGCTTCTACCGTTCCTCCGAGGCCCGCACGCTGCCCGGGTCGGGGCTCGGCCTGTCGATCGTGAAGCAAGCCGCCGAGCGGCACAGCGGAGCCGTCTACGCCGGACGGGCACCCGAAGGGGGTGCGCTGCTCACCATTCGAGTGCCCGGCACCCCCACCTGAGTGTTTGATCCTGTAGGATTTTGTGTAATTGGTGGAGGGAGCGTGCGGTGCTAGCGCGGCAGCGGCAGGCGATGATCCTCGAGGAGGCCCGGCGCACGGGTGCGGTCCGGGTCAGTGATCTTGTCACCCGTCTTGCCGTCTCCGACATGACCGTGCGGCGCGACCTCGACGTGCTCGCCGGCCGTGGCCTGGTCGAGAAGGTCTACGGCGGCGCCACCGCGATCCTCGGCAAGAGCACGGACGAGCCCGGATTCGAGGCGAAGTCCGTCCAGCAGCAGGCGCAGAAGGAAGCCATCGCGGAACTCGCGGTCACGCTCGTGCGGCCCGGCACCGCGATCGGCATCTCCGCGGGCACCACGACGTGGACGTTCGCCAGAACGCTCGACGCGGTGCCGGGACTGACCATCGTGACGAACTCGATCCACGTCGCCGACATGCTGCGCGAGGCGGGTCAGCCGGACCGCACCGTCGTGCTGACCGGCGGCGTGCGCACCCCGTCCGACGCGCTGGTGGGCCCGGTCGCCGTGCACAGCCTGCGGCGCCTGCACCTCGACCAGGTGTTCCTCGGCGTGCACGGGATGGCCGACGGCGCCGGCTTCACCACGCCGAACCTGGACGAGAGCGAGACCAACCGGGCGTTTGTCGAAGCCGGGCGCGGCCTGGTCGTGCTCGCCGATCACACCAAATGGGGCATCGTCGGGATCTCCACGATCGCCGATCTCGACGAGGCGGACATCGTCGTGACCGACGACGGCCTGCCCGACGCGGCGCGGGAGACCCTGGCCGAGCACGTGGGTGAGTTGAAGATCGCGTCCGTGGAGGAAGAGTGAACAGGACGGTTCGGCATCTCGCCGACGGCAGGGAGATCATCTACTTCGACGAGGAGGCCCGCGAGCGTATCGCGGTCGACACCCGCGACCTGCCCGCCGTCGCGGCGAGTTCGGAGATCCGGCGTGATCCGCTGACCGGCGAGTGGGTCGCGATGGCGGCGCACCGCCAGACCCGCACGTACAAGCCCCCGGCCGACCTGTGCCCGCTGTGCCCGAGCAAGCCTGGCAAACCCAGCGAGATCCCCGAATCCGACTACGACGTCGTGGCGTTCGAGAACCGCTTCCCGTCGTTCTCGCAGTCGGTGACCGGCGAACCATCCACTGTGGACGACATGGGCCTGGTACCGGCCGCGCCGGGCCGCGGTCGGTGCGAGGTGGTGTGCTTCACCAGCGACCACGACGGCTCGTTCTCGACGCTGAGCCCACGGCGTGTGCGCACGGTCGTGGACGTGTGGGCCGACCGCACCGAGGGGCTGTCCACTGTGGAGGGGGTGGAGCAGGTCTTCCCGTTCGAGAACCGGGGCGAGGAGATCGGCGTCACGCTGCATCACCCGCACGGGCAGATCTACGGCTACCCGTTCGTCACCCCGCGTACCCGCCGCACGCTCGAGGTCGCCCAGGCCTACCAGGACGAGCTCGGTCGCCCGCTGCTCGGCGACGTGCTCGCGGCCGAGCGCAAGTCCGGCAGCCGGGTCATCGCCGAAGGGCAGCATTGGACGGCGTTCGTGCCGCCCGCGGCCCGCTGGCCGGTGCAGGTGCTGCTGGTGCCGCATCGCCAGGTGCCCGACATCCCGGCGCTGGACGGAGCCGAACGCGACGAGTTCGCCGAGATCTACCTGCAGGTGCTGCGCCGCTGCGACGGGCTCTACGACCGGCCGCTGCCCTACATCGCGTCGTGGAACCAGGCGCCCGTGCGCACCGGCCGCGACCTGCACTGGCTGCATCTCGAGCTGTTCTCGGTACTGCGTGCGCCGGACAAGCTGAAGTACCTCGCGGGTTCCGAGTCGGGCATGGCGGTGTGGATCAACGACGCCACGCCCGAGCAGATCGCGCAACGCCTCCGCGCGGCCGGGTGAGTGCACCGGCATACTCATGTTGGAACCTCAGGCTGGCCTCAGCTGGCTCTCAGGACCGACAAGCATGGTGAGGACATGACCGAGAACGACCCCGGCGCATCGCACGATGAGGGCGCCCACCGGGATCCGGAACAGCAGGCGCAGGAGGACGTGAACACGCCGCCGCGAGGCACGCCGCTCGGTGCGGGCCCCGTTCCGCCGCAGCAGCCGCAGGCGCAGTCGCCGCAGTCGCAGTCGCCCGCGCCGCAGCCACAGGCGCAGGCGCAGGCGTCGCAACAGTCTCAGTCGCCGCAGCAGCCGCCGTCGCAGCAGCAGCCGAACCCGTGGTCGGCGCAGGGCCAGCACCAGCAGGCCGCCTACCCGTGGACCCACCCCCAGCAGGCGCAGCAACCCGTGTACAACACGGCGACGCTGCCGCAACAGCCGGGCGTGCCGCAGGAGGAACGCAAACGCGGCGCGGGCAAGCTCGTAGCGGGAGTCGCGGTGCTCGCGTTGGTCATCGGCGGTGGCGCCGGCGGGCTCGGCGGCTACCTGGTGTCCCACAATTCCGGCGCCAGCGGAAGCTCGTACAACGCGCTCAACCAGCCTGTGCCCAGCAAACAGACCACGACCGCCCCGGCCGGCAGTGTCGAGTCGGTGGCGCAGAAGGTCTCGCCGAGTGTCGTCGAGCTTCAGGTGTCGGGCAGCCAGGCGCAGGGCGAGGGCTCCGGCTTCGTGTTGTCGAGCGACGGTTATGTGCTCACGAACAATCACGTGGTCTCGGTCGCCGCGCAGGGCGGCACGATCCAGGCGGTCTTCCCCGACGGCACGAAGGCGAACGCATCCATCGTCGGCCGGGACCCGACGACCGACATCGCCGTCGTGAAGGTTCAAGGCGTGCACAACCTGACCCCGGTCGAACTGGGCAACTCCGACCAGCTGTCGGTGGGTCAGTCGGTCGTGGCGTTCGGCTCGCCGTTCGAGCTGGCGGGCACGGTCACGTCCGGCATCGTGAGCGCACTGCACCGCCCCGTCCAGGCGGGCGGCAGCGAGAGCGACCAGACCACGGTGATGAGTGCGATCCAGACCGACGCTGCGATCAACCCCGGTAACTCGGGTGGGCCGCTGGTCAACCTGTCGGGCCAGGTCATCGGCATGAACTCGGCGATCTACAGCCCGCAGTCCTCGGGGGGCATGGGCCAGCAGGGCGAGGCGACCAACGCCGGCATCGGTTTCGCGATCCCGATCAACCAGGCGCGGCGCACGGCCCAGGAGATCATCAATACCGGCAAGGCCACGCAGACCTACATCGGTGCGAGCGTGAGCGACGCCCAGGCCGGTGGCGCGCTGATCCAGCAGGTACAGCCGAGTAGCCCCGCCGAGCAAGCCGGCCTGAAGGCAGGCGACGTCGTGACCAAGATCGACGACCTGCCGATCAACGACGCCGACGGCCTCATCGCGGCGGTCCGCACCCGCGCCCCGAACGACAAGGCAACCTTCACCCTGAGCGACGGCCGCACCGTCCAGATCACCCTCGGCGGTCAACCCGTTCAGGTCAACTGACGCTCGGCCGGTCAGCCGGCCGAGACCAACCCGGGCTCCCGGCGATGCCCTCCTCGCCGGGAGCCCTCCGGTTGCCGCGCGAGTTCGGTGAAGCGGCGGGGTGCCATGCACTCCGGCGCGCGCGGCCGTGGTGTGGCGGGTGCCGTGTGCTGGGGCGCCCGTGGCAGTGACGTGGCGGCCGCTGTGTGCTGCGGCACACGCGACAGCGGTGTGGCGGGTGCCTGCGCTCGGGCCCACGTGGCGGTGGTGTGGCGGGTGTCATGCGCTGCGGCCCACGCAGTAGCAGTGTGCCGGGCGCCGTGTGCTGCGGCACACGCGGCAGTGACGCGGCGCATCGAGGTCACGTGGGTCTCCGGACGTTGTGGCCCCGAGCGCCCACACGCTCCCGCCGCTTTGCCGCGCCCACGCCTGCCCGCGAGGTGCTCCTGCGCGAGCTTCGTCACGGCGTAGGTGCTTTTGCGAGCGTCCTCGCGGGCCAGGAGCGGCTCAAGATCGCGACCGCAGTCACCGCACACCGGATCGACCAAGACCCGTGTCCACATCGGACTTGCGGTGCGTGCCCGACCGCATCCGCCTCTTGTCAACCGCGTCCACTTGGGACAGCGCGAGCGTCGGCCGCCTCCGTCGCAGGAAGCGATGCTTGCTGGTTCAGCGGGGCCGGCGATGGTCCGCGGCCCTGTGGGAGCAGGCTGTCGAGCATGATCGCCTCCCACCCGGTAATGCCGTTCACGAGCACTCGCACTACCGTCACGCGAGGGCTGCCGCGGCCGCCACCCGGTACGGCGGACGTGGCCGTCCGGAGTCGGTCAGGACGGGCTACCGTGTGCCCATGGAACGCAGTGCACAACGCCTTGGCCGCGCTCTCGTGGTGATCGTGGACGACCGCGCAGCGCATGGTGAGCATGACGACACCTCGGGGCCCCTGGTCACAGAACTGCTCGAGGAAGCCGGGTTCATCGTGGACGGCGTGGTCGTCGTGCACGCCGACACCGTCGCGATCCGCAACGCGCTCAACACCGCGGTCATCGGCGGCGTCGACCTGGTGATCACCGTCGGCGGCACCGGCGTGTCGCCGCGCGACGTCACTCCAGACGCCACCGCGGGCGTGCTCGACCGGCCGATTCCCGGCGTCGGCGAGGCCCTGCGCTCATCCGGGCTTGCCGCCGGAGCGGTGGATGCCGGCATCTCGCGCGGACTTGTCGGCATCTCGGGCAGCACCCTAGTGGTCAACCTCGCCGGGTCGCGCGCAGCGGTGCGCGACGGCATGGCGACGTTGTCCTCGCTGGTCCCGTACGTCATCGACGAGCTGTCCGGCCTCGACGAATCCTGAGCCATGTCCGGCGACAAGGACCGAGAGCCTCGCCAGGAACGCGACCGGCGCGAGCTGGACGCGGTCTTCGGGGAGGTTCTTCCGGATACCACCTCCGATGAGCGCGACCTGGAGAACCGCGACCACGACCGGGAATCGTGGTACCGGGAGAACCGGCCGCCGCATCATGATCGCTAGCTGGTGACTCCTCTCCGATTGGGCCACTTGACCGCGGCGATCATTGTCGTGGGCGAATCTGGTGCGACTCGCGGCGAGAGCGGGGACCACCCTTGAGCGCATTCCGGGAGCCAGGGGTACTCGCCAGGCGGACTTCGGGTGCTCGACACGGATCGATGCCGACCGCGACCGGTCGAGGCCGAGCCGAGACGCGACCCTGGTCCTCGAAGGGGATCGGGTCCCGGTTCTGAGCCGGGGAGATTCGCGTTTTCCGCCTTGAGATCGGCCCTTACCGGCCGGCCGTGTCAGCGCTCCGAGCGTTGGGAGTCGGAGCCAGCCGTCGATGAGGTTGTGACCTGGCCGTTCTGCTGCTGGCGCAGCAGGTCGCGGATCTCGATCAGCAGCTCGACGTCCGTGGGCTCCGACGGACCTGCTTCCTTGCCGCGCTTGCGGCGTTCCTGGAGCTTTTGGACGGGCAGCACGATCAGGAAGTACACCACCGCCGCGATCAGCACGAAGTTGATCACCGCGTTGATCACGCCGCCGAAGTCCAGGAACGTCGAGTCGTTCTGGCTCAGGACATTGAATCCCAGCCCCTTCGCCGCATCGGAGCCACCGATGGCGTTGATCAGCGGCTTGATCAAGCCGTTGGTGAACGCCGTCACGATTACCGTGAATGCCGTACCGATGACAACCGCGACCGCCAGGTCGACCACGTTGCCGCGCATCAGAAAGTCTTTGAAGCCCTTGAACATGTGCACTCCTTTCGTCGCAGGACGTGATTGCCGGCTGAGCTCGGACGGCATGTCACCGACGACGTTGCCCCTCCGAACGGCGCCCCGGCTAGCGGAGCGTAACCGCTACCGGGTTGCGGAGTGACAGGGCGGCCACCTGCGTCGCCAGTTCGGTGGGCACGGAAATCAGGACGAGTGGTCCCTTCGACTCGCCACTGAGCAGACCACCGCCGCCTTCGGGCGGGGACCGGATATCGACCACAGTCGCCGCGCTGGCCAGCACTTTCCTGCTCTGTTCGCTGCTGTCGACCGTCACCACGTCGACCCGCATGCCGCGGCTGAGCAGCGCGGCGACGCTCGCGTCGGCGAGGTGGACAGGCACGGTGGAGAAGCCCGGCCCACCCAAGAGGGGGAGATCGGGACTGCCTCTGGCCCCTGCCGGTAGCGACGCGGCGGGCTGTGATGGGCGCATCGCCGCCACAGCCGCCACAAGCAGGAGCCCAATGGCGAGGATCCGGCGGACGAGGAGGAAGGGCCGGCCGCGCGCCATGCGGCGAAGCCGCGCGAGCAGGGGTCGTGGATTCAGCTGCATGGCAGGTCCATGTCCGTGCAGCGAGCAGGGCGCTGGAGGGTGTGGGCTGGCCTGGCTGTCAATGCCCGCGGAATGCACGGGTGACAGAGCGGATGGCGCAGCGGGATGTGAAGGGGCCGTGCGGGCTGGATTCCGAGTGGTGCGCTCGCGGCCTTCTGCTGCGGCGGCGGGAGATCTGGCCGGACAGCATTGGGTTGCGGGCCGGGGTTCGGAGGCGGTCGGCGGCGGTTCGTCAAGGGATGCAACGGAAGATGTGACCGGGTGAAGGGAGACTGCGGAATTATGTGCATGGGTCCCGAAACCCCGTGCATCGCGAGGGGCGATGGGAGCAGGGGTCGGGTGATGAGAGTGCCTGAAGCGAGATTCATGGCGGTCTACCCCCAGTACGTCGATTGTGGCGGAGGGTTCCGCCGTCACAATCGACGCTAGAAGTGCTGCCGCGGTAGCGGAAGAAGCAGATCAGCTACCTGTGGATAACTGGGGGGTTGTGGATAACTTCGGGCCAAGGTGCTCGTGCGCGGGATACAGCGGCTGGACCGGAAGGGGTACCTCGACGGTCGAGAGCCGCGCGGCCGCGAACCGGTCCCGGCCACGAATGGCCACGGTGGTCGCTGTCCGTGCGGCCACGGCCAGCGGTTGCGGTCACGAACTGGCCTTGCCGCACATAAGTGTCGTGATCTCCGGCGACAGCGGCGATCTTGGCGCGACAGGCAGATCCGAGAATCGGCTCGCGCAGTGTCGGCCGGCTGAAGACGGTCAAGAAGTGTCGCTGGAGTCGCCAAGCGGCCGGCGCGCCGGAAAGGCACAGGGGCTGACGATGGCCAGCCCGGGCAACACCAGGGTGCTTCGGGAGCCAGGTAGCAATGCGGGCCGAGGTCGGCGTGAGGTGGCTGCGGCCGGCAGGTCCGGGCGGTGGCGAGCAGGCGCTTGCGGCTCGCGCGGGTCCGGCAGGTGGCGGCGAGCAGGGCTGCAACCGGCGCGGGTCCGGCAGGTGGCGGCGCGTACGTGGCTGCGGCCGGCGGAGGTCTGTCGGTGGCAGAGAGCAGGCGCTGCGCCTGGGCAGGTCCTGGGGTGGCGGCGAGTAGGTGGCCGCGGTTGGCACGGGTCCGGGTGGTGGCGGCGAGCAGGCGGTTGCGGCCTGCGCAGGTCCGCCGGTCGCGGAGAGCACGTGGCCACGCAGGATCAGATCGGCCAGTGGCAGAAAGCAACTGGCTGCGGCCAGCGCAGGTCCGCCGGTGGCAGAGAGCAGGCGGTGCGGCCGGGCCAGGCCCAGGTTGCGGCAGAGGACACTCCGAAACGACCGAGGCCGAAACGGCCGAGGCATGAGGGCAAGGTGCGCCGCTGCGGCGGAAGGTCGCGAATCGGCCGCGGTCGGGTGTCGAGGACTCGCTGCCGCCTAAAGGGCGACCTCGGTGGCCTCAGACCGGCTACCGGCCGCTACCTGAGCCCCCGACTTACCGCAGTCGAGGGTTGTGAACTCACATATCGGCGCCACTGCGGCCGAAGTGCTGCGCGGCTCTTACGAAGCGGCTGCGGCTTTCGACGAGGAGCTGGTGGACGAGTCGGACTTCTTCGAACCGCTCTCGCTCGAGGAGCTGGAGGAGTTCGAGGAACCCGATGAGCTCGAAGAGTCAGCCGAGCTCGAGGAGGAGCTACTCGACGACGACGTGCTCGCGCTCGACTTGCTCGACTCCGATCGCGAGTCGTTGCGGTAGAAACCGCTGCCCTTGAAGATCACGCCGACGGCTCCGTAGAGCTTGCGCAGCGTGCCGGAGCACTCAGGGCACTCCGTCAGGCTGGCCTCGGAGAACGACTGCACGGCCTCGAAACGGTGGCCGCACTCCTTGCAGGCGTACTGGTACGTGGGCACTGAAGCTCCTTCGTGCATTGGCACTCGATCCGCGAGAGTGCTAACGCTAAACGATACTGGGCTGTTCCCATGCAGGTCAAACGCGCTTTCCGCGGATCGCCACCAGGCTTGCCCCCGGCGTTTTCCGGATTCCAGGCCGGTGGCCTGGTCCGACGTCTTCATCTTCTTCAACGCTCCTCGCGCTGGGCGAGATGGCACCGTTGGTGAGATCTTGGTCACCTGCGCGAAATCGGGGCTGGTAGGCGGATCAAGCCCCCGCTCGGGGTGAGGGCGCCGGTCATGCGCACGTCGTGTCGTTCGGCAGGCAACCGGTCGACCAGTTCGTCATCTCGCACGACCGCGATCAGGTCGGCACCTGGCGTGACATGGGGTAGCGATCGGTCGTAGTGGCCTGCCCCGCGCCCGAGGCGTACCCCCGTACGGTCGACGGCGAGTGCGGGCACCAGCACCAAACCCGCGCTGGCGATCGCGGCTGGGCCCAGCCGCGGCCCCCGCGGCTCGAGGATTCCGCGCAACCGACCTGGTGAAAGCGTTTCCGGGCCGATGTACTCGGCCCATTCCAGTGCGCTGGTGAGATCGACGATCACCGGCAGCAGTACGCGTGCCCCCCGCTCCCGCAGCACGTCGAGGCAGGCGGCCGAACCGGGTTCGGTGTCGAAGGGCACGTAGCAGCACACGGTGTCGGGCAACGCGATCCCGCGGAGGGTTTCGACGAGCGCGTCGGCCTCGGACATGCGCCGCGCCAAGGAAAGCGCCGCTCGTGCGGCTGTCAGGCTGGTTCGCCACTCCGCCTTGCTCATCTCGTCATTGCGCCACGCGGCCATACGTGGAGGTTAGGCTTTACCGCTATGACGGGCGCCCTCGACAACCAGACCTTCCGCACCGCGATCGTCCCCGCCGCCGGGCTCGGGACGCGCTTCCTGCCTGCGACGAAGGCGGTACCGAAAGAACTTCTGCCGGTTGTCGACACGCCGGGCATCGAACTCGTCGCGAACGAGGCCGCGCACGCCGGCGCCAAGCGGCTCGTGATCGTCACCTCACCGGGCAAGGAAGCGGTCGTCAACTACTTCCGGCCCGCGCCCGAACTGGAGGAGAACCTCGAGCGCAAGGGCAAGACGGAACTGCTCCAGAAGGTCCGGCGCGGCCCGAACCTGCTCGATGTCGAGGTCGCGATCCAGGAGCAGGCGCTCGGGCTCGGGCACGCGGTCGCGCAGGCGGAGCCCAACCTGACCGAGGAGGACACCGCCGTCGCGGTCCTGCTGCCCGACGACCTGGTCCTGCCGATCGGCGTGCTGGAGCGGATGGCGGCGGTGCGGGCGCGGCACGGCGGCAGCGTGCTCTGCGCTTTCGACATCCCGAAAGAGGAGATCTCACCCTATGGCGTGTTTGACGTCACTGATACGGAGGACGCGGACGTCAAACGCGTGCACGGAATGGTCGAGAAGCCGAAACCGGAGGATGCTCCCTCCACGTATGCGGCGGCCGGACGCTACCTGCTGGACCGGGCGATTTTCGACGCGCTGCGCCGGATCAAGCCCGGCGCCGGAGGCGAGTTACAACTCACCGACGCGGTGGCACTGCTGATCGAAGAGGGACATCCGGTACATATCGTGGTGCACCGGGGCGGCCGGCATGACCTCGGCAACCCCGGCGGGTTCCTCCGGGCCGCGGTCGATTTCGCACTCGACCACCCCGAATACGGCCCGCCGCTGCGCACCTGGCTTGCCGAGCGAATTGAGAACGAAGGCCGATGACCGAACCCACCGCGGAGCCCGAGGCCGCTGAGCAGGAGTTTCGTCCCGTCGACGAGCAGATCGCGCTCGTGCTGGACTCGGCGGTCCGCCCGCGTCCGGTGCGGGTAGCGATCTCGGAATCGCAGGGTCTGCTCTGCGCCGAAGAGGTCGTCGCGGAACATTCCCTGCCCGGTTTCGACCAAGCCGCGGTGGATGGGTACGCGGTGCGGAGCGTGGACGTGCGCCAGGACGGCGACGACCCGGTGCGGCTCCCCGTTGTGGGTGAAATCGGCGCCGGTTCGCGGCAACCGCGACGGCTGCAGCCCGGCCAGGCGGTGCGGGTCGCGACGGGTGCGCCGCTGCCGACGCTCGCCGACGCCGTGGTGCCGACCGCGTTCACCGACGGGCATGCCGCGAACGTGACCGTGCACCGGTCCGTGCCATCGGCCGGGTACGTGCGGCGGACCGGCGAGGACGTCCAGATCGGCGACGTCGCCGTACGTCAGGGCGACACGATCGGCGCCGCGCAGGTCGGCCTGCTCGCCGCGGTCGGCCGATCGAAGGTGCTGGTCTACCCGCGGCCGCGGGTGTCGATTGTGTCCGTCGGTGACGAACTGGTTGACGTCGACCGCACGCCGTCGGTCGGCCAGGTCTACGACGTCAACTCCTACGCGCTCGCCGCTGCCGCCCGGGACGCGGGCGCCGAGGTCAGCCGGGTCGGCATCGTGCCGAGCGAGCCGAAGCGGCTACGCGAGGTCGTCGAAGGCCGGTTGCTGATGTCCGAGGTTGTCGTGGTCGCCGGTGGCGCGGGCGGCACGGCGGCGGACGAGGTGCACGCCGCCTTGTCGGAACTCGGCCGCATCGACATGACGAGGGTCGCGATGCATCCGGGTTCGGTGCAGGGTTTCGGCCGGCTCGGGCCGGATTCGGTGCCGACGTTCCTGCTGCCCGCGAACCCGATGAGCGCGCTGGTCGTGTTCGAGGTGCTGATCCGGCCGCTCATCAGGGCGGCGCGCGGCACCCGCAACCCGCATCGCCGGGTGGTCAGCGCGCGCCTGCTCTCACCTATCACCTCCACGAAGGGACGCAGGGGCTTCCTGCGCGGGCAGTTGCTGCGCGACGAGAGCACGAGCGAGTACCTGGTGCAGCCGCTGGGCACATCGGGCGCGCACCTGCTGGCCTCGCTCGCGGAAGCGAACTGCCTGGTGAACATCGAGGAGGATCTGACCGAAGTGCCCGCGGGCGAACAAGTGCGGGTGACCTTCCTCGCGCAGCGTGTGTGACGGTTAAATACGCCGGTGCAGGCAGCTACCTACGATCTCGAGGCCCGGCACCCCGGCTGGCCCGCCCGGCTCGGGCCGTTGAAGGTCCCCGCAGGCACCGTCATGTTGCGGCCGATCCGGCTGCGCGACGCGGGTGACTGGAGCCGGATCAGGCTGCGCGACCAGGCGCATCTCGAAAGGTGGGAACCCACGGCTCCCGGACCGTGGCAGGACCGCAACGGCTTCTGGTCGTGGCCGCCACAGTGGATGGCGTTGCGGGGCTTGGCGCGGCGAGGGCAGTGTCTGCCGTTCGTGATCACCGTCGACGGCGAATACGCAGGTCAGATCACGATCGGTAATGTGATCCGCGCCTCACTCCGTTCGGCTTGGGTCGGTTACTGGGTGTCCTCGACCGCGGTGGCCGGAGGCGTGGCCACGGCGGCTGTCGCGCTGGTCGTCGACCATTCACTGACGGCCGGCGGGCTGCACCGGATCGAGGCGACCGTGCGGCCGGAGAACGAGCCCAGCATCCGGGTGCTGACCAAGGCCGGCTTTCGGCAAGAAGGCCTCTTCCAGCGGTATCTCGACGTGGCCGGGAACTGGCGGGACCACCTGTGCTTCGCGATCACGGCCGAGGAGACGGGGCCGGGCCTCGTGTCGAGGCTCGTCACCGCCGGGCGCGCCGAGCGCGTGTGAGATCGGCGTTACCACATTCGGCGATTTTCACCTCATGAGGTGACCCTATTTCGCGCGTCGAGCGGCGTGGCGCCCGGGCTTCTGTTACTCCTGTGACTAGCGTGACGGTATGTAGCAATGTTCGGGGGAGGTGACAGAGGGAGATGCCCAGCTCGCTGATCATCGTCGCGCTCGCGGCGGCGTGGCTTGTCGTGCTCGTGCCCATGGTCGCGCGGAAGCGGCAGGCGGTCGCTCAGACGGCCGACACCGAGCTGGCCGCGCGAGTCGTGCGCAGCGGAAGCGGCGCAGACGAGGGGGAAGAGGAGGTCGTCATGTCCGGGCCCGTCACCGAGGTCGCCGAACCCGAAGAGATCGTCGAAGAAGAGCCCGCCCGTTCCTACGAGCCGAGTGATCGTCGCTACCGGCCCGGTCGCGGCGGCTTCGACCCCGAAGCTGCGGAGATCGCCGCGCGCGCGAAGTACTCCTTCCGGCAGCGCGTCGTGCTCCTGCTCATCATCCTCGCCGTCGTCACGGCCGCCGGCGCGGGATTCCTCGCCGGCACGTTGTGGTGGCTGCACGCCGCGGTCGACATCGGACTCGTGGGATACCTCGGTTACCTGCGGCGGCAGGTGCGCATCGAGGACGAGATCCGGTTGCGGCGCCTTGCCCGGCTGAACAACACGCGCGCGCGCAGGCCGGTCACGCGGCGTGAGGTCGTCGAGCCGGAGTACGACGAGGAGTACGACGACGTTCCGGAAGAGGCGCCCGAGGAACCGCGACGCGAACTGGTCGGCATCGAGCGGCGCCCCTCGCCCGCCTCGCGGCTGCGCGGCCACGCGGTGGTCGTCGACCTGGACGACGAGGACCCGGAGTTCCACGAACTGGACGACCCGGGCCAGCTCCCGTTCCGGCGGGCGGTCGGAGAGTAGCCCCGGCTCCGGCCCCTCCGGAGCGGTTGCTATGCTTTCCAGGCTTCCACAGGGGGCTGTAGCGCAGTTGGTAGCGCGTCTCGTTCGCATCGAGAAGGTCAGGGGTTCGATTCCCCTCAGCTCCACCCTAGGGGTCTTACTAGAACAAGTGCCTGAGTGAAGGCCACGAAGTAGGACCGTGACGCTTGACGGCGTGCAAGGACCACCCACATTGCGGGTGGTCCTTTTGTTTGTGTCCTCCGGGGTGGTTGCTGCGGTCCGCTGCCCCTGGATGGCGTGGAGCTCGCCGAAGGGCTCGCGGAGCTCACTGTCTGTGATCTTGTCGTCCTCGATGTAGAGGGCGTGGAAGATCGCCTGGTTGAGGAGGCGGCGCTGTTGGTCGTTGCAGCGTCGGTACAGCTGGTCGGGCTGTTCGAGGAGGGCAAGGCTGGCGTTGACGAGCTGGGCGCTGTCGGTGAGGTCGGCGTTGGCTGTGTCGAGGCGCTCCTCCAGCCGGCGGCGCTCGCGGGCGATGTCGCGCAGCTTCTCCTTGACCTTGGTCCGAGGCAGCGTGCTGTCGGCAGC
>DASZUO010000191.1:0-18983 GCA_035547575.1 Amycolatopsis sp.
CGACTGGAACGCGCTGCACCGGGACCTCTACGGCGATCTCGTGTTCCCGCTGCAGGTCGTGATCGGTCTCGACGTGCCCGACACCGACCACACGGGCGGCGAGTTCCTGCTCGTCGAGCAGCGGCCGCGCGCCCAGTCCCGTGGCACCGTGACGCAGCTGCCACAGGGGCACGCCCTGATCTTCACCACCCGGGACCGTCCGGTGCGGTCGGCCCGACGGGCGGGCTGGTCGGCGTCGCCGGTCCGGCACGGTGTCAGCACGGTACGGTCCGGCATCCGGCACACCCTCGGCCTCGTCTTCCACGACGCGGCCTGATCAGGCGATGTCGCGCAGCCTCGCGCGCAGGGTCGCCAGCGGCGGCCGCTGCTCGCACGTGAGGTCGGTGAGCACCATCTCGCGCTCGACGCCTGCCACGCCGTCGCCACGCTGGAACTGGGCCAGCAGCGTCGCCGGGGGCTGGGCCGACACGAGCCGCCCGTAGCGCTCCAGCCGGTCGAACACCGTCAGCATGATCTGCCCCGACATCCGGCCCAGCGCCTGGGTGCTCTGGTGCCGGTGGGTGCGGTTGCCGAGATCGACCTGCGCGAACGCGTCGAGCCCCCGCGCCTCCAGGATGTCGATGAGGTGCCCGACCTCGACGCCGTAGTTCACCACGAACGGGACGCTCTCCAGCACCTCGCGCCGCCCCGCGTACTCGCCGGCCAGCGGCTGCACGAACCCGGCCAGTTCCGGCCAGTACATGTTGAGCAGCGGCCGCGCCACCAGCTCGGTCACCCGGCCGCCGCCGTCGGCGTCCGTGCCGGCCGAGCCGACCAGCGGCCGGTGGTAGAAGCCCTTGACGTAGGCCACGGACTCGTCGGTCAGCAGCGGTCCCAGCAGCCCCGTGATGTAGTCGCTGCTGAAATCGTAGAGGTCGCCGTCGACGAACACGACCAGATCGCCGGTGGTCGCCGCGACGCCCTTCCACAGCGCCTCGCCCTTGCCCGCCATGCCCGGAAGCATCGGCAGCACCGAGTCCTGCGCGACGACCGTCGCGCCCGCCTCGGCGGCGACCCTGGCCGTCGCGTCCCGGGACCGCGAGTCCACGACGAGGACCTCGTCCACGAGCGGCACGGCGTCGACCAGGTCACGGCGGATCGTGCGCACGATGTCGCCGACCGTGGTCTCCTCGTCACGCGCCGGGATCACGACGCTGATCGTGGTGCCACGCTTGGCCGCCAGCAGGTCCTCGGCCCGCCAGTCGGCCGCGCGGCTGCTGCGCCGGGGAAGCCAGCTGCCCACGTCGGCGGAGACATGCAGCTCCGCCTTCTCGTTCACCCTGTTGGTCCGCACGACCATCCCCTTCCCCGAAACCCGTCGTAGCAAGATCCAGAGTGCGTGCGCCGGGTTTCAGCGGTCACCCTACGATGAAACCGCTGGGTTACGAGTTGCGGTGCCGCGGAGTGCCGTAGGTAACAAAACGCGGCCTACACCTCTTCCTCCAGCATCTCCGCGGTGACCGCCGACTCGGTGTCCGGAATCTCGAGGTCCTTCGCGCGCTTGTCGGCCATCGCGAGCAGGCGGCGGATGCGGCCGGCCACCGCGTCCTTCGTCATCGGCGGGTCCGCCAGCTGGCCCAGTTCCTCCAGCGACGCCTGCCGGTTGGACAGGCGCAGCTTGCCTGCGGCCAGCAGGTGGTCGGGCGCGGTGTCGCCGAGGATCTCCATCGCCCGCTCGACCCGCGCGGCGGCGGCCACCGCGGCACGCGCGGACCGGCGCAGGTTGGCGTCGTCGAAGTTCGCGAGCCGGTTCGCCGTCGCGCGCACCTCGCGGCGCATCCGGCGTTCCTCCCACTGCAGCACGCTCGAGTGCGCGCCGAGCCTCGTCAGCAGCGCGCCGATCGCGTCCCCGTCGCGCACCACGACCCGGTCCGCGCCCCGGACCTCGCGCGACTTCGCCTGGATGCCGAGCCGGCGCGCGGCCCCGACGAGCGCGAGCGCCGCCTCCGGGCCGGGACAGGTGACCTCCAGCGACGACGACCGGCCCGGCTCGGTGAGCGAGCCGTGCGCCAGGAACGCGCCACGCCACGCGGCTTCCGCGTCGGCGATCCCGCCCGACACGACCGCCGCGGGCAGCCCCCGCACCGGGCGGCCCCGGTTGTCGATCAGCCCGGTCTGCCGCGCCAGGCCCTCGCCGTCCTTGACGACCCGCACCAGATAGCGGGTGGTCTTGCGCAGCCCGCCCGCCGACAGCACGTGCACGTCCGAGTGGTGCCCGTAGAGCTCCTGGATCTCCTTGCGCAGCCGCCGCGCGACCGAGCCGGTGTCGAGCTCGGCCTCCACCACGACCCGGCCCCCCACGATGTGCAACCCGCCCGCGAACCGCAGCATCGACGCGACCTCCGCGCGACGCGGCCCGGTCTTGGTGATCGTGAGCCTGCTCAGCTCGTCCTTCACCGCGGCGGTCATCGCCATGTCCCCTCCTGCTGTTCTCCGTCCCGGACAGTCGCGTACCCGCGGCGTCCGAGAGCTTCCCGCACACACTCCGCGAGCGCATCCGGATCGTGCAAACCCGCCACGTTCGGGTCAGCGACGTCCGCGAGCAGCGCCCGCGCCCCCAGCTCCGCGGCCGCGTCGTGCAGCCTCGACGGTGTCGGCACCGAGGCGCGGTCCGCGATCACCGCGTCGACACGCAACGCGGGAGCATGCTGGCAGAGTACGTCCAGGTGCCGTTCGGGTGAGAACCCTGGCGTCTCACCCGGCTGGGGGACCAGGTTGAGGATCACCACCTTCGTCGCCTCGGTTCGGACCAGCGCGTCGTGCAGTTCGGGCACCAGCAGGTGCGGCAGCACACTCGTGAACCACGATCCCGGGCCGAGAAAGACCACGTCAGCCCCCAGGACCGCGTCCACTGCCTGCGGGCATGCGGCCGGCACGCCGCCGGGCCGCCCCGAGGTGCGCAGTTCGAT
Source organism: Amycolatopsis sp. (assembly GCA_035547575.1). Classification (GTDB taxonomy): domain Bacteria; phylum Actinomycetota; class Actinomycetes; order Mycobacteriales; family Pseudonocardiaceae; genus Amycolatopsis_E. The sequence continues at coordinate 2,949 of DASZUO010000191.1, forward strand.
CCGCTCGACCCGGCCCGGCGTGCTCGCGACCGCCACCTGACCTCTGATCGTGCGCAGTTCACCGTCGTTGCTGAGCCCGGCGACCGCGCCCTCGATCTCCAGCGGCTCGGTCGACATCGGCAGCACCCGCCCGCGGGCGCCGAGCAGCCGGCCGGCCTCGTCCAGCGCGGCCACCGGATCGCCGAGCACCTCGAACAAGCCGGCCAGCAGCAGGTTGCCCACGGCGTGCCCGGTGAGCGCGCCGCTGCCGCCGAAGCGGTGCTGGAACACCTGCGCCCACATCGTGCCGCCGTTGCCCGGCGCGGCGAGCGCGGCCAGTGCCTGCCGCAGGTCGCCCGGCGGCAGCAGCCCCAGTTCGCGGCGCAGCCGGCCCGATGAGCCGCCGTCGTCGGCGACGGTGACCACGGCGGTGATGTCCAGGTCGAGGCGGCGCAACGCGGTCAGTGTCGCGTGCAGCCCGTGGCCGCCGCCGAGGGCGACCGCGCGCAGAGGTTGGTGCGCGCTCACTCGCGTCCCAGGTCGCGGTGTATCACCTTCACCGCCATTCCGTCCTCATTGGACAGAAGGCGGGCCAGTTCCTCGGAGATCGCGACGCTGCGGTGCTTGCCGCCGGTGCAGCCGACGGCGAGCGTCAGGTAGCGCTTGCCCTCGCGCTTGTAGCCGGCGCCGATCAGCCGCAGCAACTGGTGGTAGCGGTCCAGGAACTCCTCCGCTCCCTCCTGCGACAGCACGTAGTTGCGGACCTCGGAGTCCAGGCCCGTGTGGTCGCGCAGTTCCGGGATCCAGAACGGGTTCGGCAGGAACCGCACGTCCATCACCAGATCCGCGTCCATCGGCAGGCCGTACTTGTAGCCGAACGACAGCACGGTGACGCGAGTCTGCGTGGCCGACTCGCTGCCGAACGCGTCCTCGATCTTGGCGCGCAGGTCGTGCACCGACAGCGCGGAGGTCTCCAGCACGAGGTCGGCCTCCTCGCGCAGCGGCGCGAGCAGAGCACGCTCGGCGGTGATGCCGTCGGCGAGCCGTCCGTCACCCTGCATCGGGTGCCCGCGCCGCACCGACTCGAAACGGCGCACCAGCACCGCGTCGGTGGCCTCGAGGAACAGCACGCGAGGCTTGTAACCGCGCGCGTCGAGGTCCTTGATCACCGAGGCGAGGTCGTCGGTGAACGCGCGCGAACGCACGTCCATCACCACCGCGACCTTGGTGATCGCACCGCGCGCCTGCGCCCCGAGTTCGACCATCGTGGCGATCAGTTCGGGCGGCAGGTTGTCCACCACGAACCAGCCGAGGTCCTCCAGGCACTTGGCCGCGGTACTGCGCCCGGCGCCGGACAGGCCGCTGACGACCGCGACCTCCATCCCGGACTTGTGGCCCTCGTCGGTACTCATGACTCGGCGCCTTCCCGCTGCGCTCCTCGGACCGCGGCCGGCCCAGCGATGCTCGCGCGTCGTTGCCTTCGCGTACTCATGACTCCCTCTCCCCTGTGCTGGTATTCAGCGCCGCGTGCACGGCCTCCGCCGTGCGTTTCCCCACTCCCGGCACTTGCGCGATCTCCTCGACCCCGGCCTGCTTCAGCTTCTTGACCGAGCCGAAATGCTTGATGAGCGCCGCCCTGCGGCTCTGCCCGAGCCCCGGCACACCGTCCAAAGCGGACACCTGGATGCGCCTGGACCGCTTCTCGCGGTGGTACCGGATCGCGAACCGGTGCGCCTCGTCCCGCACGCGCTGCAACAAGTACAGCGCCTCGGACGTGCGCGGCAGGATGACCGGATCCGGGTCGGCGGGCAGCCACACCTCTTCCAGCCGCTTCGCGAGACCGACCACCGCGACATCGGTGATGCCCAGGTCCCCCAGCACGTCCGCCGCGGCCGTGGCCTGCGGGCCGGCACCGTCCACGACGAGCAGGTTCGGCGGATACGCGAACTTGCGCGGCCGCCCCGTCTCGGGGTCGATGCCCGGCGTGGGCTCGCCCGCGGCTTCGGAGCTTTCCTTGAGATAGCGGTGAAAACGCCGGCGCACGACCTCGGCGATCGACGCGACGTCACCTTCTTCCGCGGCCTCGCGCAACGCGAAGCGGCGGTACTCCGACTTGCGCGGCACGCCGTCCTCGAACACCACCAGCGACGCCACCACATCGCTGCCCTGGATGTGGCTGATGTCGATGCATTCGATCCGCAGCGGCGCGCTGTCCAGCGCCAGTTGCTCCTGCAGTTCGGCCAGCGCCGCCGACCGCGCGGTGAGGTCACCGGCCCGGCGGAGCTTGTGCTGCTGGAAGGCCTCCCCCGCGTTGCGCTGCACGGTTTCGGCGAGCGCCCGCTTGTCGCCACGCTGCGGCACCCGCAGCTGCACGCGGGAACCGCGCAGCCCGGACAGCCATTCGGACAGCGCGTCGGCGTCCGGCGGCAGTTGCGGCACCAGCACCTCGCGCGGCACCGGCGATCCGTTGTCCGGCGCCTGCTCGGCCAGATCGGCCTGCTCGCCGTAGAACTGGCCGACGAACTGGTCGACCAGCGCCGGGACGTCCATCTCCTCGACCTTGTCGATCACCCAGCCGCGCTGGCCGCGCACCCGGCCGCCGCGCACGTGGAACACCTGGACCGCGACCTCCAGTTCGTCGTGCGCGAACGCGACGACGTCGGCGTCGGTGCCGTCGCCGAGCACCACCGCCTGCTTCTCCATCGCGCGGCGCAACGCACCGAGGTCGTCCCGCAACCGCGCGGCCCGCTCGAACTCCAGGCCGTCGGCCGCCCGCGCCATTTCCTTCTCCAGGCGGCGGATCATCGTGTCGGTGCGGCCCGCGAGAAAATCACAGAAGTCCTCGACGATCGACCGGTGCTGCTCCGCGGTGACCTTGCCGACGCACGGCGCGGAACACTTGTCGATATAACCCAGCAGGCACGGCCGGCCGATCTGGGTGTGCCTGCGGAACACGCCCGCCGAGCACGTGCGCGCCGGGAACACCCGCAGCAGCAGGTCCAGCGTCTCGCGGATCGCCCAGGCGTGCGCGTACGGGCCGAAGTAGCGCACGCCCTTCTTGCGCGGCCCGCGGTACACGTGTAGCCGCGGAAACTCCTCGTTCAGCGTGACCGCCAGCACCGGGTAGGACTTGTCGTCGCGGTAGCGGACGTTGAACCGCGGGTCGAACTCCTTGATCCAGTTGTACTCGAGCTGGAGGGCCTCGACCTCGGTGGTGACCACGGTCCACTCGACGCTCGCCGCCGTGGTCACCATCTGGCGGGTGCGCGGGTGCAGGCCGGCGAGGTCGGCGAAGTAGGAGTTCAGCCTGCTGCGCAGGCTTTTCGCCTTGCCGACATAGATGACCCGGTGCGTCGAGTCACGGAACTTGTAGACGCCGGGTTCGTCCGGGATGCTCCCCGGCGAGGGACGGTAGGTGGACGGGTCAGCCACACGACAAGCCTATGGCTCGCCTACGACAGTCCGGCAGACGCCTCGTCAGCCAGGACTGAGCAGGCCCGATATCACCTGGTCGACGCGCTCGGCGACGACGTGCGGGCGGGCGACCGCCTCGTGCAGGCCGCCTTCGAGGCGGGTCGCCAGGCCCGCGATCAGCCCGGCCCGCACGGCGCCGTGGGTGTCCCACGAGTGCACGGCGACCAGCGCCGTGGCCTCCGGCGTGCTGCCCGCCTGCTCGCACGCCCAGTGGTAGACGCGGGCCGGTGGCTTGAACGCGTGGATCGTCTCGGCCGAATGCACGCCGGCGAACCGGTCCCGCACACCGGCGCGGCGCAGCGCCGAGTCGACCGCGGCGACGGAACCGTGGGTGAAGGCGTGATACGGGATGCCGGCCTGGTCCAGCAGGTCGAACGCGGGCACGGCGTCGGGTTGCAGCGGCAGTTCGGCGAACCCGGCGAGGATGTGCGCGGCCTGCTCGCCGGAAAGCCCGGACGTCAGCTTCAGCTCCGCGAGGGCGATGTCGCGGAACGGCCGCGCCTCGCCGGCGAGCGTCTGAGCCATGCCGTCCCGCAGGGTGCGGGCGAAGAACAGGTCCAGTTCGTGCGGCGGCCTGCCGACGGCGGTGAACCGCTCGCGAAGCGCGCCGAGCTGGAGCAGGGTTTCGAAGACGTCGAACAACACCACGTCGGGGCGCCGTAATGCCATACGGACAGTGTGTCATTCTCAGGCGCATGCGCATCGCCACCTGGAACGTCAACTCGATCGTGGCCCGGCTCCCCCGGCTGCTGGACTGGCTCGGCTCCGCGAAGCCCGATGTGGTGTGCCTGCAGGAGCTGAAGGTCGCGACCGACGCGTTCCCGCACACGGAGGTTGGCGAACTCGGGTACGAGGTGGCCGCGTACGGGCTGGGCCGCTGGAACGGCGTCGCGATCCTGTCCCGCGCCGGCCTGACGGATGTCCGGCGCGGCCTGATCGACCAGCCGGCGTACGAGGATGCGACCGAGCCGCGCGCGATCGGCGCGACCTGCGACGGGGTGCGCGTGTGGTCGGTGTACGTGCCCAACGGCCGCGAGCCGGGGCACGCGCACTACGAATACAAGCTGCGCTGGCTCGAGGCGCTCGACGCGACCGTCGTGGCCGAGTCGTCGGAGGGCCGCCCGTTGGCGGTGCTGGGGGACTTCAACATCGCCCCGACCGACGACGACGTGTGGGACATCAGCCGGTTCCAGCATTCGACGCACGTGACGGCGGCGGAGCGCGCGGCGCTCGGGGTGCTGCGCGAGGCGGGCCTGACCGACGTGGTGCCGCGCGCGCTGAAGTACGACAAGCCGTATACCTACTGGGACTACCGGCAGCTGTCGTTCCCGAAGAACAACGGCATGCGCATCGACCTGGTCTACGCGGACGCGAAGTTCGCGGGGGCGGTGACCGACGCCTATGTGGACCGCGAGGCACGCAAGGGAAAGGGCGCCTCCGACCACGCCCCGGTGGTCGTCGACGTGGCGCTCTAAGCCGCCCAGGCCTGCTTGTGCAGGCGGCGCAGCGCCCGCACGGCTTCGACGGCGCGGGCGCGGTCCACGGCTTGGATGGCCAGCACGCCCTGGTACTCGTCGTCCGGCAACTCCAGTCGCGCGAACGACGCGCCGTCCGGGAAGCTCACCGACAGGACCTCGCGCCAGCGGTAGCGCTTGGTCAGCAGGATGATGTTGCGGACCTCGATGCCCTCGGCGTCCGCGCGCACCCGCGGCGTCGCGAACAGCAGCGCGCCGAGCGCGAGCACGACGCCGATGCCGACCATCGCGATCTGGTCCGACACCTCGAAGATCGCGCCCGTGTGTGAGCTGCGCAGCAGCGTCGCGACCACCGAGAACGCGACCAGCAGCACCACGGCCACCACCACCGCCATCCAGGTGGCGCGGAACGGGCGCACGACCAGGGTCTCGTCGGTCATGGTGGTCACACGAATCTCCGCTCGGTCCGTGGCTGCCGCAGCGCCCGCAGCTGATGCGCGGTGTCGAGCGCGGCCTGCGTCGCCTCGCGGCCCTTGTCCTCCGCCGAGCCGGGCAGCCCGGCGCGGTCCAGCGCCTGTTCCCCGGTGTCACACGTCAGCACCCCGTTGCCGATGGGCGTGCTCTCGTCCAGCGCGACCCTGGTCAGCCCGGCCGTCACCGCCTCGCACACGTACTCGAAGTGCGGCGTGCCACCCCGCAGAACCAGCCCGAGCGCGACGACCGCGTCATGGGTGCGGGCCAGCGCCTGCGCCATCACCGGCAACTCGACAGCCCCGGCGACCCGCACGACTGTCGGCTCCTCGTGGAGGTTGGCCTCCTTGGCGGTCGCGAGGGCGCGCTCCAGCAGCGCGTCGGTGATGTTCGCGTGCCACCGCGTCGCCACGATCGCGAGCCGCAGGTTCTCGCATCCGCTCAGGTCCAGCTCGGTCTCCGGCCGTCCTTCACCGCTCACCCGGCACCATTCCCGTTCCGTGTCCCGTCCAGATCGGCGCCGACCTGGTCGAACTCCTCGAGGTTGGACAGCTCGTGCCCCATCCGGTCCCGCTTCGTGCGCAGGTAGCGCAGGTTCTCCGGGTTCGGCGAGACCGGCAACGGCTCCCGGCCGGTGACCTTGAGCCCGTAGCCCTCCAGCCCGACCCGCTTGGCCGGGTTGTTGGTCAGCAGCCGCATCGACCGCACGCCAAGGTCGCACAGGATCTGCGCACCCGTGCCGTAGTCCCGCGCGTCGGCCGGCACGCCCAGCGCGAGGTTGGCGTCCACGGTGTCGGCGCCCATGTCCTGCAGCTGGTAGGCCTGCAGCTTGTGCAGCAGCCCGATGCCGCGGCCCTCGTGCCCGCGGATGTACAGCACGACGCCGCTCCCCTCGTCCGCCACCCGCTGCAGCGCGGCCTCCAGCTGCGGGCCGCAGTCGCAGCGCAGCGAGCCGAACACGTCACCGGTCAGGCATTCCGAGTGCACCCGCACCAGGACGTCCTCGCCGTCGCCGATGTCGCCGTAGACGAACGCGATGTGCTCGATCCCGTCGAGCAGGCTGTCGTAGCCGACCGCGCGGAACGTGCCCGCCGCCAGCGGGATCCGCGCCTCGGCGACCCGCTCCACCTGCTTCTCGTGGCGGCGCCGGTAGGCGATCAGGTCGGCGATCGTGATGATCTGCAGGTCGTGGTCGGCGGCGAACACCTCAAGCTCCTCGCGGCGCGCCATGTCCCCCTCGTCCTTCTGGGAGACGATCTCGCACAGCACGCCCGCCGGGTGCAGCCCGGCCATCCTCGCCAGGTCCACCGACGCCTCGGTGTGCCCAGGGCGGCGCAGCACGCCGCCCTCCTTGGCTCGCAACGGCACGACGTGCCCCGGCCGGCGGAAGTCGGAGGCCTGGGACTTCGGGTCGGCCAGCAGCCGGATCGTGTGCGCGCGGTCGGCCGCGGAGATGCCCGTGCTGATGCCCTCCGCCGCGTCGACCGTGACGGTGTACGCGGTGCCGCGCACGTCCTGGTTGGTGTGGTACATCGGCGGCAGGTCGAGGCGGTCGCAGTCCGACTCGGTCAGCGATACGCAGACGTACCCCGAGGTGTAGCGCACCATGAACGCGAGCAGTTCGGGCGTGGCCTTCTCGGCCGCGAAGATCAGGTCACCCTCGTTCTCGCGATCCTCGTCGTCGACCACGACCACGGGCCGGCCCGCGGCGACGTCGGCGATCGCCCGATCGATGCCCTCCGTGTCCACCGGCACCCCGGCGCCACATGGCGTCCCTGCTGTCACGCGTCCTCCTCCGACCCGACCCCATTGTGCCCCGCCAGGCGGTCGAGATGCGGTGTGGCCAGCTTCTCGACGTACTTCGCGAGCACATCCACCTCGAGGTTGACCAGATCGCCCGGCTCGGCGCGGCCCAGCGTCGTCAACTCCAGTGTGGTCGGAATCAGGGCCACCGTGAACTCGTCGTTGGTCACACTCGTCACGGTCAGGGATATCCCGTCGACGGCGATCGAGCCCTTCTCGACCACATAGCGGGACAGTCCGGCGGGCAAGCCGAACCGGGTCAGCCCGTTCTCGTCGCGGGAGCGGTAGACGCCGGTGCCGTCCACGTGACCTTGCATGATGTGCCCGCCGAGCCGGTCGCCGACCGCGGTGGCACGCTCCAGGTTCACCCGGTCACCCACCGCGATCTTGGCCAGGCGGGAGCGCTCCAGCGTCTCGTTCACCACATCCACCGTGAACGCGTCGCCGCGGACGTCGACGACGGTCAGGCAGACGCCGCTCACCGCGATGGAGTCACCGTGCTTGGCGTCGGAGCTGACCACGGGCCCGCGCACGGTCAGCCGGGCGGCGCCGGGCAGATGTTCGACGTCGGCGATCACGCCGAGCTCCTCGACGATTCCGGTGAACACTGGCGCCCTCCTATGTGGTTGTGGTGGTTCAGCGGGCGGCGTGGGCGGCCGCGCGCTCGCGGAGCGCCGCGACGGCCTTGCCGGGATCCGCCGCGCCGTAGACGGCCGAGCCCGCGACGAAGCAGTCGACCCCCGCCTCGGCGGCCTGCTCGATCGTGTCGGCGTTGATGCCGCCGTCGATCTCGACCAGCAGCCTGAGGTGCCCGGTGTCGACGAGGCGGCGCGCCGCACGCACCTTCTCCAGCACGTCGGCGATGAACGACTGACCGCCGAACCCCGGCTCGACCGACATCACCAGCAGCGTGTCGTAGTGCTTGAGAAGCTCAACATACGGTTCGAGCGGTGTGCCCGGTTTGACCGACAGTCCGGCCTTCGCCCCGGCCGCGCGCAGGTCCTGCGCGAGCTTGACCGGGTCTTTCGCGGCCTCGACGTGCACGGTGACGTTGTAGGCGCCGGCCTCGGCGTACCCGATCGCCCAGTGATCCGGGTCCTCGATCATGAGATGGCAGTCCAGCGGCAGGTCGGTGCTCCGCAGCAGCGACTGCACGACCGGCAGGCCCAGCGTCAGGTTGGGCACGAAGTGGTTGTCCATGACATCGACGTGCACCCAGTCGGCCCTGGTGTCCCCTGTGCCCGCGACGGCGTGAATCTCCTCGCCGAGACGGGCGAAGTCGGCGGATAGGATGCTCGGCGCGATCAGGGGGCGATTTACCACGGTTACTCAGTGTAGAAGGTCAGTCGGGCAGCCCCTCCAGTACCGTGCTCCACGACTCCACCAGGCGAAACAGCCGCACTCCCGCAGAGGTCAGCGCGTCCAGATGCCGCTGCCAGGCGGGATGCCCGGTGCGCTCGTCGCCGACCCGGTAGCCGACGACGATCGTCACGGCGGGGTCGCCGAGCGCGTCGCCGAGGACGGTGAGCGCCGGGTTGTCGGCGATGCCCAGCGCCAGCTTCGCGACCGAGTTCGCGCTCGCCGGGGCGAAGAGGAACACGTCCGGATCGGGGTGCGGGCGCGGCTCGCCCGGCAGCCGGGACTCGCTGCGGATCGGCAGGTCGGTGAGCGCGGCGAGCTTGCCGAGCTCACCGGCGGCGTCGAGCCAGCGCGCGGCGGTCGGCGTCAGCGTGATCGCCGGCCGCCAGCCGCGTGCGGCGGCCGGTTCGGCGATCTCGGTGCGGAACCGGGTTTCGAGGCCGCCGCACGAACTGGCGACCAGCCCGAGGAGTCTCACGGCTTGCGCAGCACGGCGCAGAACATCGCGTCGGTGCCGTGCCGGTGCGGCCACAGTTGCACGAAGGGGCCGTCGCCCAGACCCGGCACGCCGGGGAAGAACTCGCGTGCGTCGACGATCTCGGCCTTCGCGCGGCGCGCGGCGTCCCCGACCACGCCCTCGGTCTCACCGAGATGCGGCGAGCACACCACGTAGGCCACGACTCCGCCCGGCCGCACCAGGTTCAGCGCCGAGGCCAGCAGCTGGCTCTGCAGCTTCGTCAGGTCCGCGACGTCGGACGGGCGGCGCCGCCACCGCGCCTCCGGCCGCCGCCGGAGCGCGCCGAGCCCGCTGCACGGCGCGTCGACCAGCACCCGGTCGTAACCCGGTTCGAGTTCGGGCTCCCGGCCGTCCGCGATGTGGACCGTGACCGGCAGCCCCTCGGTGGCACCTTCGACGAGGCGCGCGCGGTGCGGGGCCTGCTCGACCGCGTCCAGGTGTGCCCCGGACAGCCCGGCCAGCGCACCGAGCAGCGACGCCTTGCCGCCGGGGCCGGCACACAGGTCGAGCCAGCGCTCGTCGGTGCCCTCGACCGGGACGCGGCTGAGTGCGACGGCGCACAGCTGACTGCCCTCGTCCTGCACGGCGGCGAGCTTGTCGCGGATCGGCTCGGAGTCGGCGGGATCGCCCGCGCCTGTCGGCAGGTGCACACCGTAGGGCGAGTAGGGCGCGACGTCGCCGCCGGTGATCGCGGCCAGCTCGTCGGCACTGATCTCACCGGGCCGCGCGACGAGGTGGACGGCGGGCCTCGCGTCGTCGGCCTTGAGCGCGGCCTCCAGCTCTGTTCCCTTGTCCCCCAGGGCTTCCGCGAACGAGCGCGCGATCCAGCGCGGATGCGCGGTGTGCAGGGCGAGATACCCGATCGGGTCGGCGCCGCGGTCCGGGGCGAGTTGCTCCAGCCAGGCCGGTTCGTCCTTTTCGGACACCGTCCGTAGTACCGCGTTGACGAAGCCGGCGACGTGCGAGCCCGCGTCGGCGCGAGCCATGTTGACCATCGAGTCGACCGCGGCGTGCTCGGGGATGCGGGTGCGCAGCAGCTGGTAGGCGCCGAGGCGGAGGCAGTCCAGCACTACGCCGTCCACTTCGGACAACGGCCGGTCCATGCAGGCGGCGAGCACCTCGTCCAGCATGCCCTGGGCGCGGCAGGTGCCGTAGGTGAGTTCGGTGGCCAGCGAGGCGTCGCGGCCGGTGAGCCGCCGCTCGCGCAGCATGCCGGGCAGCACCAGGTTGGCGTAGGCGTCGCGCTCGCGGACCGCGCGCAGCACCTCGACGGCGACCCGGCGGGCCGGGTCCTCGTGCGGCGGGCGGCGCGGGCCTTCCTTGCGCGGCGCGGGACGGCCCCGGCTCGGCCTGCTGGTGCGGCGTTGCGGTTGCGGGCTCATGTCAGGCTTTCCCCTTGGTCGATCCTCGTACCGCGCGCCCAGTCGGTGGCCGCCATCCGTTTCTTGCCCTGCGCCTGCACCTCGCCGAGACGGACCGGCCTGGTGGCGGTGCCGACGAGCACGCGCTTGCGCTCGACCTTCAGTTCCCCAGGTGGCAGCGGGTCCTCGTCGAGCACGGCGACCGGGCCGAGCTTGAGCCGCTCGCCGCGGAACTCCGCCCACGCCCCTGGTTCGGGGGTGACCGAGCGGACGTGCCGGTCCACCGCGACCGCCGGGTCACGGAAGGAGATGCGGGCGTCGTCGACCGTGACCTTGGGCGCGTAGCTGATGCCGTCCGCGGGCTGGGGCACCGCGACCAGCTCGCCGTCCTCAATACCATCCATTGTGGACACCAGCAGCCGGGCGCCCGCGTCGGCGAGCTTGTCCAGCAGGCTGCCCGCCGTGTCCGCGGCGCCGATCTTCTCGGTCACCACACCGAACACGGGCCCGGCGTCGAGTTCGCGCACGATCCGGAACGTGGACGCGCCGGTGATCTCGTCGCCCGCGCGGATCGCGGCCTGCACCGGAGCGGCGCCACGCCATGCGGGCAGCAGCGAGAAGTGCAGGTTCACCCAGCCGTAGCGTGGGATGTCCAGCGCCCGCTGCGGCAACAGCGCCCCGTAGGCGACCACCGGGCACGCGTCCGGTTCGAGCGCCCGCAGCCGGTCGAGGAACCCGGGATCGCCCGCCTTCGCGGGGGTGAGCACCTCGATGCCGTGCTCGTCGGCGAGGGCGCCGACGGGGGACCGCAGCACCTTGCGCCCGCGGCCGGCCGGCGCATCGGGCCTGGTCACCACCGCGACGACGTCATGGCGCGGCGAGTCGAGCAGTGCGCGCAGGGCGGGCACCGCGGGTTCCGGGGTTCCGGCGAAGACCAGGCGCATCACGCGACCCCACCGGCATCAGACTGGGCGAACATCGCCGACCAGTCTATGGGCAGGGGTGCGGGCTAGATGAGCTCGAGGGGGTCGAGCTGGATGCGGACCGGGTCGGCTTCCTTGCGGGCCACCCGGTGCGCCTGTGCCGCCGCGAGCGCCGAGGCCAAGGCACGGCCGTCGGAGCGGGGCACGCGGATCAGCGCGCGTTCGCGGTCCGAGCGGCCCTCGTCGTCGACCTCGCCCAGCGGGACCGGGCCCAGGATCTCGGCGGAATCCGGCAGCGCCAGTTCATCGAGCAGCGCCGCGACCGCGTCCGGGGTGCCTTCGACGCTCGCCATTCGCACGGCGGGCGGGAAGCCCAGTTCCCGGCGCTCGGCCAGTTCGCGCTCCGCGTGCCATGCCGGGTCCCAGCGCACCAGTGCCTGCACCGGCGTCAGCGCCGCCTCGGCGCCCACGACGATCCGCCCGCCCGCCGACGACGGCCGGACCAGGGCCGCCGCCGCCATCCAGCGCCGCAAGGTCTCCTCCCCGGCGCGCAGGTCCTGCCGTCCCAGCAGTGCCCAGCCGTCCAGCAGCAGTGCGGCGCCGTAGCCGTCCTCCGCCACCGGTTCCGCGCCCGGGGTGCACACCACCAGCGCGGGCTTGCCGGGCACCGACGCGAGTACCTCCTTGGCGCCGGACGTGCGGACGGGAAACCCGGGGAACGCGCGACCCAGCTCCTCCGCGGTGCGCTTCGAGCCCACGACCACCGCCCGCAGCCGGGGTGAGCCGCAGGCCTGGCACCGGAAGGACCCTTCGGGCACACCGCACCAGCGGCAACTCGGTGGCTGCCGGTCCATCGGCGCCGCCCCGCCGGTCAGTGCGAGCGGGCCCGCACAACGGCGGCAGTGCGCGGGCGTCCGGCATTGCGCGCAGGCCAGCGCGGGGACGTACCCCCGCCGGGGCACCTGCACCAGCACCGGCGCCCCGGCGGCGAGCGACTGCCGGGCGGCCTCGAACGCCACCGACGGCAGCCGCGCGGCACGGGCGGCCTCGTCACGGGCGACGTCGAAGTCCTCGCCGACCGGCGTGACGCGTGGCGCCGCCTTCCGGACCTCGTCGCGGGACGGGAGCACCGCGTGCGCCCAGCCGGTCTCGACCAGCAGCTGCGCCTCGGCGGTGCGGGCGAACCCGGCCACCACCAGCGACGCCCGCTCGGCGTGCGCGCGCAGCGTCAGCACGTCCCGGACCTGCGGATACGGCATGTGCGGGTCGACGTGCAGATCGTCCCCGTCGTCCCACACCACGAACAGGCCCGGATCGGCCACGGGCGCGAACATGCAGGCCCGGGTGCCGACGACGATCGGCGCCGAGCCGCGCGACACCGCGAGCCAGCGGCGGTACCGCTCCGCGGGCCCGAGGTCGGCCGACAGCGCGATCACCGTGTCCTCCCCCGCGAGCGCCACGCAGGCCGCGTGCACCCGCGCCAGGTCCCGCAGGTCGGGCACGACGAGCACCGCGCCCCGGCCGGTGCCGGCCACCACGACAGCCGCCTCGGCGAGTCGCGCCGGCCAGTCCTCGCCGGGCAGCGCCTGCCACACGGCGTGCGCCTGCCGGTTCCGGCGCAGCGCCTCGACGAACGCCGCGCCTCGCTGGTACCGGCTCCAGCCGCCTGCCGGAACCGGGGCCGGAACCGAAGCGCGCGGCCGGGCGGGCTCGCCCTCGGCCTTGGCGTGGCGCGGCGGGATCGCCAGCCGCAGCACGTCGATCATGGTGCCGCCGTAGCGTTCGGCGACCGTGCGCGCGAGCGACGCGAGCCGGGGGCCGAGTACGGGTTCGGGAGACGTCACGCGCTCCAGGAACGCCAGCCGTCCGGTGTGCTCGGTGGTGTCGGCACGCTCCAGGAGAAACCCGTCCACCAGTTGTCCCGCGAAGCGCACCCGCACCCGGCAGCCGGGCACGGCGTCGTCGTCGAGCTTGTCCGGCACCTGGTAGTCGAAGGTCCGGTCCAGGTGCGCGAGCGGCACGTCCACGACGACACGCGCGATCGGCCGCTCGACGGCGGGCGTCTGCTGGCCCTTGCGCGGCTTGGCCTTCTTCCCCGTTCGAGGGAGGTCCCAGAGTGGGGTTGTCTCGGATCCGTTATCCACCAGCAGCGGAGCGTAGCGCCTCGGCGCGGTCGGTGCTCTCCCACGGCAGGTTCAGGTCGGGACGCCCGAAGTGCCCGTAGGCCGAGGTCTGCGCGTAGATCGGCCGCAGCAGGTCCAGATCCCGGATGATCGCGGCCGGCCTCAGGTCGAACACCTGCGTGATCGCACCCTGGATCTTCGACGGATCCACCGTCTCGGTGCCGAACGTCTCCACGAACAGGCCGACCGGGGAGGCCTTGCCGATCGCGTAGGCGACCTGCACCTCCACCCGCGACGCCAAACCCGCCGCCACCACGTTCTTCGCCACCCACCGCATCGCATACGCCGCCGAGCGGTCCACCTTCGACGGGTCCTTGCCCGAGAACGCGCCACCACCGTGCCGCGCCATCCCGCCGTAGGTGTCCACGATGATCTTCCGGCCGGTCAGGCCCGCGTCACCCATCGGGCCGCCGATCACGAACCGGCCCGTCGGGTTGACCAGCAACCGCACGTCCGCGCTGTCCAGCTCCAGGCCCTCCAGCTCGGGCGCCACGACCTGCTCCCGCACATCCACGCCGAGCATGGTGTCCAGATCGATGCCCTCGGCGTGCTGGGTCGACACGACCACCGTGTCCAACCGCACCGCCTGCTCACCGGCGTACTCGATGGTCACCTGCGTCTTGCCGTCCGGCCGCAGGTACGGCAGCACACCCTCCTTACGCACCCGGGTCAGCCGCTGCGCCAGCCGGTGCGCCAGCGCGATCGGCAGCGGCATCAGCTCCGGGGTGTCCGAGCACGCGTAGCCGAACATCAGGCCCTGGTCGCCCGCGCCCTGCTTGTCGATCTCGTCAAGGGCGTTCTCCAGCCGCGTCTCATACGCGCTGTTCACGCCCTGCGCGATGTCCGGCGACTGAGACCCGATCGCCACGTTCACGCCGCACGAGTTGCCGTCGAACCCCTTCGCCGAGGAGTCGTAGCCGATGTCGAGGATCCGCTCCCGCACGATCGCCGGGATATCCGCGTAGGCCTCCGTGGTCACCTCACCGGCGACGTGCACCTGCCCGGTCGTGATCAGCGTTTCCACCGCGACCCGGCTACGCGGGTCCTTCGCCAGCAGAGCGTCCAGGATCGAGTCGCTGATCGCGTCGCAGATCTTGTCCGGATGCCCCTCCGTCACGGACTCCGACGTGAACAGCCTGCGGGTCGATTCGGTCACGACGCTCGTCACATCCCATCAGCTCTTTGCAGCGGCGATCGCGTTCAGCCTAACCGGGTGACCGGTCACCGCTTGATGAATTCTGTTACCGCATCCCACACTGTGGCCGCCAGGTGCGATTTCGACCCCAGCGGGATCGGGCGCTCCGAGCCGTCGGACCCGAGCAGCCACCCCTGGTTCTCCTCGACCTCGAACGCGCGGCCCTCGCCCACCGCGTTGACCACGAGCAGGTCGCATCCCTTGCGCTTGAGCTTGGCGCGCGCGTGGTCGAGCACGCTGCCGCGCTCGTCGCCGGTCTCGGCGGCGAACCCGATGATCGTCTGACCGGTTTTCCGGCTCTCCACCAGTTCGGCGAGAATGTCCGGATTGCGGGTGAGCGTGATCTCGGGATCGGGCTGGTCGTCGGACTTCTTGATCTTGTACTCGACCCGGGTGGCGGGCCGGAAGTCCGCGACGGCGGCGGCCATCACGATCACGTCGGCGCCGTCCGCGGCCTCGTGCACCGCGTCGCGCATCTCCAGCGCGGTCGACACGTGCCGCACGTCGGCGCCCGCGGGCTCGGGAAGCTCGATGCCGTGCGCGGCGACCAGCGTCACCTCCGCGCCCCGCTGCGCGGCTACGCGGGCCAGCGCGTAGCCCTGCTTGCCCGAGGAGCGGTTGCCCAGGTAGCGCACCGGATCCAGCGGCTCCCTGGTGCCACCGGCGGACACGACGACGCGCAGGCCCGCCAGGTCACGCGGCAGCGCGGCCGGCGCGGCGAGCAGCAGGCGGGCGAGGTCGACGATCTCCGCCGGGTCGGCCAGCCGGCCCTTGCCGGTGTCGACGCCGGTCAGCCTGCCGGACGCGGGCTCCGTGACGATCAACCCGCGTGAGCGCAGCAGCGCCACGTTGTCGCGCGTGGCCGGGTGCTCCCACATCTCGGTGTGCATCGCCGGGAAGAACGCGACCGGGCAGCGCGCGGTGAGCAGCGTGCCGGTCAGCAGGTCGTCGGCGAGGCCGTGGGCCGCCCGTGCCAGCAGGTCGGCGGTGGCCGGGACCACCAGCACGAGGTCCGCCTCCTTGCCGACGCGGACGTGCTGCACCTCCGGCACCTCGGTGAACACACCCGTGTGCACCGGATGCCCGGACAGCGCCTCGAAGGTGGCCGCGCCGACGAAATTCAGCGCCGCCTCGGTGGGCACCACGCGCACGTCATGCCCGGACTCGGTGAGCCCGCGCAGCACTTCGCAGGCCTTGTAGGCGGCGATGCCGCCGCCCACGCCCAGGACGACCCTGGGCTTGGCGTCATTCACCCTCGGTGTGCTCGAGCAGCCCGCCGTGGATCTCGCGCAGCG